>SLDS01000035.1 GCA_007125175.1 Flavobacteriales bacterium | reverse complement strand
TGCATGAATGGGAGGGCAAAGAGGATGTAAATATTCATGTGGAGCCCCTAAAAGGCGACAGCCTGAGCAATTCCTTCCTTATTAGCGTAAGCGAAAGGGTGCCGAGTCACTACCACGCCCATCACAGCGAGCATGTATATGTGATATCCGGTAAAGGTAGGATGTGGCTCAAGTCAGACACCTTTGACATACAGCCTGGTGATTATATATTTATCCCCCAAGGAAGTGTACACGGGGTTGAGGTCGCAGAAGGAGAACTGCTCAAGGTGCTGAGTATCCAATCTCCCGAATTCAAGGGGGATGATCGCATAGATGCTGAATAAAACAGGATGAAAAGCCCGAAAACAGGGCCTTTCACACTTGTACTTTTCAACAAATAGCCTATTTTATTAACAAACAGCGCATCAGCTTAGCAAGACACTTGTAGCACATTGATATTGGAGTAAATTTGTCCACGAACAAAGCATTTACATTAACCTTTAATCCCAATCTAGACATGAACAAAACAGAATTGGTAGAAGCCATGGCTTCAGACGCTGGCTTGTCCAAAGCTGATGCTAAAAAAGCACTTGATGCATTCATCAGTACTACTGCCCATGCCCTCAAGAAAGGCGATCGAGTTGCCTTGGTTGGTTTTGGATCTTTCTCTGTAAGCGAGCGCGCTGCCCGTAAAGGCCGCAACCCACAAACAGGCAAGGAAATCAACATCGCAGCCAAGAAAGTAGTACGCTTTAAGGCTGGAGCTGAGCTTTCTGACAAGGTGGCTTAATCCTTAAAAGAATTAATGCTAAAAAGTCTCTTCACCTCGTGAAGAGACTTTTTTATTTTTATGCCTGATGCACAGAAAAGCGAAATCTACAGAGGATTGGCAAGACTACGGCATCGAGAAAATGAAGGCCTTGTCGGGCTTTCTCGAGGCCAACTTTACGGAGGAGCGGGTGTCGCTGATGCGGGAAATTGCCGCCCAACGGACCCGCCACATCAGCGTGGTGCTGGAAGATATTTACCAGTCTCACAATGCTTCAGCAGTACTCAGGAGCTGCGACTGCTTTGGTATTCAAGATGTACACATCATTGAAAACAGAAATGAGTGGAACCATCACCCACTCGTCGAGCGCGGAAGTTCAAAATGGCTGAACATACACCGCTACAACTCGAGCGAGAACAATAGTGCGGAATGTCTCAAATCACTAAAAGGGCAGGGATTTACCACAATCGCGACCTCTCCCCATGCCGAGATGCTGATCGATGAGGTGCCCCTGGATAAGCCCGTGGCGCTCATCTTTGGAACGGAAATGGAAGGCATCAGCGAGTATGTACGCAGAGAGGCAGATATTTGCTGTAGCGTGCCCATGTATGGATTTACGGAGAGCTTCAATATCTCTGTGGCCGCGGCAGTGTGCCTACACAGCCTGAGAAGCAGGCTAGAACAGCTACCCGATAAGGGCAGTCTCAGCCCATTGGAGCGGGAGAAGCTCTTCATTCTCTGGACTTCGCGCAGCATGCGTCATTTTGATGAGGTCTTGGAACGTTTTAAGGAGCACGGTGGAGAACCGTGAATACAGCCTGATCAAAACATTTCTCACTTTGATTTGTGGTATTTGTCGTCACTGGTGTCTTATGAATTCTCCTACATTTAAGCAGGCAAGGGTGATTTGGTAAATGACGACTTTCACTGCGCATCAATAAGCCCAACAAAATGAATAAGAGAGACTTCTTAAAATCGAGTTTGTACGCCGGAGCAGGAATATGTTTGCTACCTGTGCTGAGCTTTTGCGAAATTAGAAAACCCGGAGAGGAAGAAAATGACAGTGAACCGACAGGCATAGCGAATACCGATGCCCGTGGATTTCTCTTGCCGCCCCTCCCCTACGCCTACCATGCGCTCGAACCCATCATCGATCGCGAAACGATGGAACTGCATTATTCAGCCCACCACACGGCTTACACCAAAAATTTGAATGAGGCACTCAAAGCATACCCGCAACTCCAAACTGGAAGTATAGAAAGCTTACTTCACAAGCTGGACGGCAGCGAGGCACAAAAGAGCCTGCGCGACAATGCCGGGGGCTACTACAACCACTTGTTGTTCTGGAAAATAATGAGCCCTGAAGGAGGCGGAGAAGCCGGAGGTGATTTGGCTAAAGCCATTGACACGGCTTTTGGCTCTTTTGCCGCTTTTCGCAAAAAATTTACTGAGGCGGCCATGTCTGTATTTGGATCCGGATGGGCTTGGCTATGCCGCAGTGAGGATGGCAAGCTATTCATTACGAAGACCCCCAATCAGGACAGTCCACTCATGCAGCATATCCACGATGAATACGGCTATCCCCTGCTGGGCATCGATGTATGGGAACACGCTTATTACCTGAACTACCAAAATAAGAGAGCGGAATACGTGGAAGGCTTCTTTGACATCATTCATTGGAAGTATGTCGAGAAACTTTTTGCGGAATCGCCTGAAAACTTCAAAGCCTGAGTTCTTCTAAGCGACATAATTTTCACATTTTTGCCGACAAGGAAGATTTAGTATGAAAAGGCTAGACATATTGGGAGCTAAGCCCTAGTCCCTGAATAGTCCGGAGTAATCAAGACAAAAAAGCTTGGAAATGAAAATTTTAATGGTCTGCTTGGGAAACATTTGCCGGAGTCCACTTGCAGAAGGAATCTTGCGCGACAAGGTGAGAAAATGCGAACTGGACATCGTGGTAGACTCGGCCGGCACCAACCGTTATCACATAGGCGAAGCGCCCGACCCGCGATCCATCGCTTGCGCTGAGGCACACGGCATTGATATTTCTGACCTGCGCGCTCGGCAGTTCAAAAAAGCTGATTTCGAGCGCTTCGACCGAATCTATGTCATGGATCGATCGAATATGAGCGATATCCTCGCACTGGCCAAAAATCAAGAGGAACGCGATAAAGTGGAAATGATACTCAATGTGAACCGTCCGAATAGCGATATGGATGTTCCCGACCCCTACTACGGTGGAGATGAAGGCTTCGAACATGTATATAAACTCCTGGACTCGGCCTGTGAGCACCTTTTACAGGAATGGGAAAAAGAATCCCATAAAGCATAAAGCATGAAGTACGGTACACTCTACTTGCTGCCCACCACGCTTGGGAGCCCCGATGCCGCTATGCTTATTCCCGAAGGTGTACTGGAAGTCAGCAGAAATCTCCTTCACTTTATTGCTGAGAACGAGAAGAATGCACGCCGATACCTCAAGCATATTGGCACAGTACATGCTCTCAATGAGCTGCAATTTACCACACTCGATAAGCGCAGCTCAGCGGCCGAAGTACCCGACATATGTGCCCCACTGCTCAAGGGGCATGACATGGGGCTGATCAGTGAGGCAGGCATGCCATGCATTGCCGACCCGGGAGCTATCGCTGTGAGCTGGTGTCATTCAAAAGGGGTCAAGGTACTGCCTTGCTCCGGTCCCAGTTCTATCCTGATGGCCTTGATTGGCTCGGGCTTCAGTGGGCAGCACTTCACCTTTCACGCTTATCTACCCATCGACCGCAAGCAGCGCCAGCATAAGTTGAGAGAAATGGAAAGGGAGGTAGCAAAGTCCGGATATACCCAAATATTCATGGAGACGCCCTTCAGAAATGAGCAATTGTTACAGGACATTCTCAACACCTGCAGTCCCGGCACTAGCTTGTCCATCGCCTGCTCTCTGAGTACAGATGGAGAGCTCGCGAAGAGCATAACTGTGGCTGAATGGAAGCGAAATCAGCCAAAACTGCACAAAAAGCCCTGCGTTTTCGCATTGGGCAGAGCTGCTTTCAACTTTGGATAGGGCCATTTGGTCGAATTTACTCATGCAAACGGCAAACCTATTGCGTTTCCAACGTATATTATTTACGATGATGTGCCCCATTGCGTTCATTGAAGCGCCTTCGGGTTACCAAGTGCTTTAAATCTCCACCCTTGAGTACTGAGAAAAAAAACAGCTCATTTGATTCTTTGGAAGCAGCCGGACTCATGGCATTGCCCATGTCGGCATTAGATGAGCCACTTCAAATTCTGAATCACCATCCGGATCCCATCATTCGGATCG
>SLDS01000180.1 GCA_007125175.1 Flavobacteriales bacterium | reverse complement strand
GAGTTTCTGGCAATCACTTCGCCCGTAATGGGGTTTCTGATTTCTACAAACTGATCCCCAATTTGACCGGGATACACCGCATCTGCTCCAAAGCTGGAAGCGATCAGGTAGAGCATATCGTCATGAATCATAAGCTTGGGCAAGGTAAATATGTCATCAAGAAAATCTTCTCTCCATCCTACATCCTTCCCCATGCTAAAGGCATAAATGGTGCGATTGGTGCTAGTAAAAATGTAGTCCCCGAAAATTGCAGTATTGGTTAAGTCACCACCAACCAGCTCCGTAGGGCCAAAGTCATCGGTAATAGCCGCAAGCAACAATACTCCCATCAAACCACCCAGAATACCGGCAGCTGCGTAAGCTCCTGCTCCAGGCCCGGTGCTACTTCTGCGTACTTGGTACATAGTACTCTCACCGGTAAGCGCATTGACGTAGTAAATGTGGCCCGCGAACATTACAAAGGCGGAATCGCCCATGAACTTTGTTTGCACAACTTCTTTCGTCGGCACCTTCGTGCTCCAGATGGCTTCTCCGGTAGCGAGGTCAAATCCACTCAAATTATAGGAACCTGGACCCGACACTCCAATCCCGATATTTGCGCCGGGTTGACAATAGAAGATTTTGCCATCTCGTGAAGTCCAAAGTGTGGCACCTGAATTTCGATCTAACCTGTTGGATTTTTTCTTACCGCTACCCCCCATCAAGGGTATGGTGTCGTGCAGGATAAAGTGCTGCTCACTGTGCTTCATTTCTATTTGCCATCTCTTCTCTGCCGTATGAAGGTCAACTTGTAGCAAGGCTCCGCGATTCTTCAATTTGCCTTGCTTTTCCTCCCCAAGAGTGGCGTAGAGCAAGCCATTCAAGTTATCCACATAAAGCCCTTGCACATCCATAGCTGTCTGGATTACCCTGGCATCTGCAATATCGATGGCTTCTCCATTCCACTCCGAGGTGGCAGCGCCGCTCTGCGCGAAAAGAGTAGAAGGCAAGCAAAGAGACAATACAAAAATCCAAATCCTCATAGAACGCTCCATTCTGTCTATTTTTCTGTTTTCTTCGGGTAAATGTATGTATTTCGGGCCATCCTTCTTACCCGGTACAGGGCTCTGCTATCGGAATTTGAAAGAATGAGGAGGGTCTAAATTCTGCTGTAATTCACCGAATCTTTTGCTAAGAGCGGCCCTGCTGCCCACAGAAGAGAGTACCAAGGCGCGATATTCCCGGTGATTCAATCCTTGAGTATCTTACCGGTACGCGTCCACTTGGATTCCATATGCCAATCTCCCGATTTATCCTGCCGCAAATGGGCGTCCCATTGGTAAGTGCTGGGCCACTTCTTAAAAACCCTCGCGAAGGTGAACAAAAACCAAGTGGAGAATTTGGTGCTTTTGGGCTTCCAGCCTTGTGAGGCTTGCAGGCGCACATGGAGGGAGTCACCTTGCTGTTGAGCAAAATACTTCCCTTGGATACGCCCCACAGATTCATGCCCTGATATCGCAAAGCGACCTCTGACGCGCTTGCCATGGGAAATGGCATTGACAGAAGGAAAAGCAGGCGAGAAATCCATTGTAATCGGGTAAATATCATTGGCTACGATCATAGCCTCGAGCTGAGGTTCATTCGACTTCCATTGCAATCTGTATTCGGCATCTCCCGCGCTAATGGTGTTTTTTCTATCTGCCATGGAGATGGGCTCCAGCAGGCCTTTGTATTCCGCATTCAGTGCAGCAATGAGGGGCTTGGGGCTGTAGCGCGCAAAGGTCATTTTTTGCCCATCCATGCGCATGGGGAGCTCATCCAGCTTGTGGTCTCTCCCATCTATGGACAACTTGATATCGCTATGCTGGCTCCTGACGAAATAAAAATCGTGGAGAAGCACCAGGGGCATGGAGGCCGGGTTAAGTGCCGCATCACCCATGGGAGCGAGCAGTCCAAAGGGTTTTCGCTCAGCTTCATTACGCTCAGCGATGAAAATCTCCACCCTTCGCTGCTGCATGTCCTCAAAGAGGTAATGCGCCTGCACCCCCTGCTCATTCACCTCATAGAAAGCTTTATCCATCTCAACAGGAATCATTTGATGCAGCCCGGCGCCAGTAATGCTGTACTTGGCAGGATCGGGATTCAAGGTTTTCTGATGGTATACATCGACCTTTTTGTCATTTCGCCAGCCGATGATCAAGTGACCACTTCCATTAATTGGGTCGTCGAATACCTGAGGCTCAAAGCCAAGGTAGATGGAATCAGGGTCTTGCTCAAAGTTGACGAGGAGCAAGCGCTCCATGGGATCCACGGCTATACTAAATGGAAAGATTGCCTCGCTTATGTCCTCCGAGACTGGCGCTTGGGATAAGGATTCACTCATACAGATTAGCTTGATGACAAGTATAAGCATAGCTGTCGAAAGCTTGGGTCTTGAAGATTTCGTCATACGAAATTTACATCTATTTGGCATAGCTCATTTGTGATCTGATCTGGCTAGCTGTCTATTCACATCCCTTCTGCTGCAAAGCCAACAAGCGGAGAAAAATACAAGGCGTAAATCGATTACATACCAGAGCTTAGCCCCAATGCAGGTGATTGATACATTTTGCCGAAAGTCCATTACAAAGCACTTTTGATTGTCTTAATCATGGCCGTCGTGGCAGCCCTGTGCCCTTTTCCATTCACCTGATTAGCTGTGCCACAGAAGTAGAGATCAGATTTCGGATTGTAGAAAGCAAAGGAAGCCGTTTGACCCCAAAAGCCGAGAATTTCTCCGGGATGCTTGATGGGTGACAATATCCATGGAATCCAGAGATTTTCCAGGCCGATACCATATTTGAACAGGCCCGGTGGCGGCCATATCATGTTCCATTGCTTGAGCGATTCAATTTTTTCCTTTGGGAAAAAGTGACCCGCGAAAAAGGCTTTGAGGAATACCATCATCTCGTCGAGGGTCGAAACGATGCCGCCCTCGGGAGCAATGGAGGTCATATAACGCGGCAACCACAGTTTCTTGGAACCATAGTAAAATGGCAGGGGCTCACTATCCTCGGGGTCAGTGTATACATAGGTATTTTTTAAGCCGAGTTCTTCGAAAACATGCTTCTGAAAAATCCCGGAAATGGGCATCTGAGCAATATTTTCCAATAACTTTCCAAGCAATTGATAATTGGAATCCGAATAAGAGGCCTTGCCCCTTGCACCTGGTTTGAAGTTGGGTCTGAGCTGCTTGATGAGTCCAAGGGTCTTTTCGATGGGCCACTCCTCGTCCTTCCCTTCCATCAGTTCATCGGCCACCGTTCTGCCGTCTTTTTGCTTGTGAAAAAAGTAGTCGGGTATACCCGAAGTATTGGAAATCAGGTGGCGCACGACAATTTCTTTGGAGTAGTCTTTGCCTTTGAGTGTGTGTAAGCCATCGCAATAGCCTTTGGGCAAATGCTTTTCAATGCGGTCATCCAGTGAGAGCTTCTCTTCTTCGACAAGCTTCATGACCACTGCCGTCATAAAGAGCTTGGTAACACTCGCAATGAAATACTTATCCTCTGCACCTGCTTCACCGGCTGCCCCCTTCCAGGAAAAGTCTCCACTACCGCTTTCTACTTTCAGCATAGCACTGTAAATGCTTTTATGATCGACCATGGCTTCGACCATTTTTTGCAGTGATTGGTGATCCTTCATAGGTTTGGTATTGTGCAGCTTAAATCTCTATCAATTTTGTTAACCCAGATAATGCATTAGAACTTCGTAGTGAAGGCTAAATTGCGATAAAATTAGCCGTTTTAAGGACTGAGGCATAGCATCGCTATGGCGAAGTAGTAAAACGGAGTGAAACGCCTTATTTTGAAGCAGTTTTAGGACGTAATTGATTTTCTAACGCATTGTCCGGGTTAAAATCATTGCAAATGCACACTGAACAGATGTTATAAAGAGATTGACATCAACACTTTAATCGCTTTTCAGCAAATCCGAACTAAGCGAGCTGTTGAAGCCCTCACAAGCCTTAGCCACTTAATAAATTGCACTCAAAAAATAGCTGCGGAGGGCAGCGCACCATCAAATTTGACGAAAGTCGACTCAAATTCCCTTGCATCGCTTATAAAACCTTAACCCAACTCGAGGGCACTAATTTGTCGATTCAGAGCACTCCACTCATTATTGCTATCACTCTCTATATCATGGATTTAGTCTCTTCAACAATTCTCTTCACAATCTGATCCATTTCATCGGCAGAATGCCTCAAATGTCTAATCCACAAGCATATTTCTTCATCTTTAGCAAAATCTTTCTCGATGAGGTTCATAATGCCCAGCATACGTGCAAGCGGAGCCCGTACCACATGGGACTGTGTCCATGCGATTTTCTTAAGTTTTTCATACGCTTGGTTGATTTGCTCTTCTGCCCGCTTGCGGTAGGAAATGTCAATCCGCAACACCAAATACTGATAAGGGGAATTGTGCGCATCCAACAAAGGGACAACAGTGGTATTCACCCAATACTTTGAGCCATCTTTCTTTTTAAGACACACCTCCCCACGCCATACTTTACCTTCAACAAACCTTTGACTGAAGTTTGTCAATACTTGCTCAGCGTTGAGTTCTGGAGGGATGATTTCATGCTTCGCTCCGATGAGCTCTGACCTCGCATATTGAGAAAGGCTGCAAAAATTTTCGTTTACTTCAATGATTATGCTCTCTGAGTCGATCATAATCAAACTTACCGCTTGATCCACCGCCAACTGATACTCCCGAAGGGTCTTCAAACTTTGCTCCAATGCAATTTCATTGGTCTTTTGAGTGTGAATATCCTGAAGACTACCAAGGATGCGTTTGCTTTGCTTGCCAATTATTTCAGACCTGCCGATGGCCCGCACCCATCTTTCCCGATTGTTTGCTGTGACTATCACCGCCTCAAAGTCAAAACTCATTTCAGTTTCAATACTTGAGTTGACATGCGAGCGCACCAATTCACGAAAATCCTCCCGGTAAAAAAGAATGCCATCCTCCAGATTTGGTTGGAAGGTGGCGGGGTCGGTTTCGTGAAGTTGATGGGTCATATCTGACCAAAAAACATCACCTCTAATGGGGTCTACCTCCCAACTGCCGATTCGGGCCATGCTTGACGCTTGTGACAGGATTTCCTCATTTTTGGCTTCATTGGATACATCGAGAATCACAGAATTGAAGACAACGGTTCCATCCATCAGGTAATTGGGTGTGCCACTTCCCAGATGGAATTGCAATTCTCCACTGGGCAGCACACTCCTGTATCTGGCAGACCATTTTGATTTTGTACGGACGGCCTCAAGGATACCTGCCTTCACCTTGTCATAGTCACCAGCGGCTTTGATCTGATTCCAAACCAGATCAATATCATTTTCGACTTCCTCCGGACTGTGGGCCCAGAGTCGATGCGAACCCCTACTTACAGATTTGAGCGCATCCGAACCGTCCGGATTAAGTACGTATTGGAAAATGACTCCAGGCAAATTATCAGACAAATCCGAAAGCCGCAATTCCGATTCTTTCCGTTCTGTAATATTCTCGCAAATCGCCACAGTGCGGATCGCTTTTCCATTTTCATCTCTGATGAAAGCAAGGTGAATGCGCACCCAGATGATCGTACCATCTTTTCGCACGTATCGTTTCTCATTTTTGTATTCCTGTTCTCCCCGAGCCGCTTTGCTAAATAGCTCCCAGTCTTTTTCGCGGTCATCCGGATGGGTAAGCTGTACAAAAGACATTTTATAGAGTTCCTCTACAGAGTAACCAGTTATCGACTCGTAATGCTTATTGATGAAAAGGATGTTACCATTGGCTGGATTCACTTGGGCAATTCCCAATGAAGCAATCTCAAAAATGGTTCGCAGGTTCGCTTCACTCTTGCGCAAAGCTTCTTCTGCGAGCTTTCGCTCGGTAATGTTGTGGGTAAGGATGGCAATATCCTCCCCAATGGAAACAAGGGTCAAGCGGAGCCAGGTGGGCTCCGAAAGGATTTCCCCCACATATACATCATCAAATATCTTCGATTGCCCGCTTTCTGCCACTTGAACATAGGCATCAAAAAGCTCTGTGCCTTGATGTGATGGAAACAGGTCAAGCAGTCTTTTGCCGATCACCTCTTTGGGATCGGTCTTATTTATGTTTGCAATAGCTTGATTTTCATACACCCAAGAAAAATCGATAATTGCACCTTTGTCATCGCGCACGGGATGAAGGATGGTGTAACCATCCGGGGCAATCTCCTGGGCAAAGCGAAAGCGTTCTTCGCTGATGCGAAGCGCGGTATTGAGTTCATTGAGCCTTAGCTCGTTTTCCTTTATTTCGGTGATATCCTGAGCAGTGCCTTCGAGGGCCTGAAGCCCGCCCCGGGAATTGGTGAGAAGTCTACCTTTTTGATGTATCCACTTAATGCTTTTATCGGGCCAAATGACTCTATACGCAAAGTCGTGTGCTTCATGCCCTTTTATCGCGTTATGAATCGCTGAGGAAAAACTTTCCCTATCGTCAGGGTGAACCACTTCTTGCCAATGCTTGAGGCTCATATGGAAGGTACTGCTGTCTCTACCCAGAATATCAAAGATTTCATCTGACCATGTTAACTTATTGTCTTTCAGATTTAACTTCCAATAACCGATACCAGTGATTGAAGAGATTGCATCCAATTGCTCAAGACGTATTTTCTCAACACATAGTTGATTTTCCATTTGGCCGAGTTTCCTGCATACCGCAAGCAAGCAGGTCTTTCCGTTCATATCCAGCACTTGGGTATGAACCTCAAACCGAGTGCACTCGCCGCTCTTTTTCTTGAATAAACAAGTAGCAGGAAATTCAAAATCCTTTCCTCGCAGGAGCTCTGAAATGCTGTCAGCATTTTCAGTTGCTTGTATATCAGGCAGGATATCCTCAATGCTCAACGAAAGGAATTCATCTCTAGAATAGCCGTAGTATTGAAGGGCTTTGAGATTGACATCTACAAATTTCAGGCTATCCCGTTCAACGACCCAAGATGCAAAGGGGTTAAAACGTATGTAGGGGCTGATGTCTGACTCTGCATTCATGGGATAAACATGTAATTTTTTTCCCATCCGAACCGCCAAAGTAGCAAGTTCAAACGCGCAATATTTTTTCTTCTACTTGGTAATAGTTCGCCGAACTAAGGCTTGCAACGCAAAAAGGATATATCCATACAGCTTGATGTCCTTGGGCAATGCACCCAAAGATATAGCAAATCTCAACGCATGCAAGCCACTAGCAGAGTCGAACTGCAACACGCCTCATAGGATAGCTCATATTTCATTAGAGACATGCACATCCCTAAATCCAATAAGCCACTTTTAGATAGAATGCCTCATGAAACATTTTCCCGAGTGCTTCTGGGCCGGAATCGGACCTGTAAGCTTTATTTATTGAAAGGATTTGGCCCCTCTGCTTCAAGAAGACAAAGGTAGTGGCGGTCTAGGTCGTGATGGCCTTATTCTGTGTCAATTAATTAGATGGAGTACATCTTGTCAAATAATTGACAGGCTCAAACATAACATGTTCATGTAGATAGCGTTTGTCAAGCATGCTTAGCACTCTCAACCAATCTCTTTCCCGCTCCTACACATGGATGGGCACTGCGCGAAAAATTTCGAAATCTTCAATAGAGAAAACCCAGCAGCCAAAGTGGTTTACGGCGAGCAGTACCGTACTCAATGCCATCAATGAACAAGAAAGCACTGGGTTCATCTTTGATTTGTTTTTCTGTTTTGCCCTCAGCAACAAGGCAAAGTTTTGAAACGTTTCACCCGTGATACCATTTGAACTGAAAAGTGTATCACCAACGAAACGAGTGTATCACCAACGAAACGATCGACAAACATACCAACCATACAGCCAATGCGTTTTGTATTCATGCTTACACCACACAACCAAAACCTGAAGGCACATCAACAGCGCGTAGTACTCCTACTATTTATAACCGTTGTGATGCTCACTCAATCCCTACATGCCCAATCATGGACCCAAACCGACGACTTCCCAGGCACCGCCCGCGACGACGGAGCGGCCTTTGGCATCGGACAAGTGGCCTACTTCGGCACTGGCCTCGAGGTGGGGTGGCAGCCCACCCGCGACTTTTACGCGTACAGCCTCGCCCAGGGCTGGCAGTCTGTGGCCTCCCTACCAGAAGGCATGGAGCGTCAGTACGCTTGCGGCTGCGCAGCCGAAGGCTTTGGCTACGTATTTGGCGGCGTGGGGCTTAACAATACCTACTTCACCGACCTCTGGCGCTACACGCCCGATGCAGACACCTGGGAAGCCATGGAGCCCCTGCCTGGCCCGGGCAGATCGGGTATGGCCTGCTTTGCCATGGGCGGCAAGCTCTACTTTGTGGGCGGTCGCTTTTCAGCAAATGAATTTACCGCTGAAACCTGGCGCTACGATCCGGCACTGGCCCAATGGGAACAAGTGGGCGACTATCCGGGCGGATCCGTATGGCGCATGCAGGCTGGCTTGGACGGCACAGCGGGCGATCAGGCTGCCTTTGTAAGCACCGGCCTGCGCGAAGATGGCAGTTTTCACGACGACGTGTACGCCTACCTCGAAGCCCCGGACGGTTGGAGCAACTCCCTTGGAAACTTGCCCGGCGGCGGACGCATGTATGCCTCCATGGGCCGCTGGCTGGGCAGCGCGGTGCTCTTCGCTGGTGAGGATGCAGAGGGCAACCTACTCAATGACCTTTGGCGCTGGAACTGGAGCGGCTTGCAGTGGGAGGCACAGAATCCCCTGCCCGACTTCCCGAGACGAGGCGGTATGATGACCCATCTGGGCAACCAGCTCATCTACACCTGCGGCCTCAATCCCGACCTGGAACGCATCCGCGATACTTGGAGCACGGATATCAGCGTGAATACCACGGATGATGCTGGGAGCAACAAGCCCCTCTTGTACCCCAATCCGGGGAGCGATGTGCTGTACTTCAACCATGGTCCGGAAGGGCTCGTTTCCGCGCGCTTCTTCAGCCTTGACGGCAAACTGTGCCATGCCCAGAGTCCGTCAGTCACAGGAAGCATCGCAGTGGGTCATTTGCCGAAAGGCATGTACATCGTGGAGCTGCGCAATGCGCGGGGTGAAACGTGGAGGGAGAAGTGGGTTAAGCAATAGGCAATTAGCAAGGAGCAATTGGCAATTGCTCATCGCCTACTGCCTATTTCGTACCTTTGCCGCCGATTAAACTTTGCACAAGAAAAACCCATCCATGGAATCATACGACGTAGTAGTGATTGGCTCCGGTCCCGGAGGTTATGTTTGCGCGCTTCGCGCGGCTCAACTCGGCTTCAAGACAGCGATTATCGAAAAATACAGCACCCTTGGCGGTACCTGCCTCAATGTGGGCTGCATCCCCTCCAAGGCCCTCCTCGACAGCTCGGAGCACTACTTCAACGCCGCACACAACTTCAAGGAGCACGGCATCAAGCTCGACAAGCTCAAGGTGGACATGCCCCAGATGATCAAACGCAAAAATGAAGTGGTGGAACAAACCACCAAGGGCATCGACTTCCTGATGGATAAAAACAAGATTAAGGTCTACCACGGCCTCGGCAGCTTTGAGGACAAAAACACTGTGAAAATCAAGTCCGGCGATGGCGAGGAGAAGATCAGCGGGAAGCACATCGTGATCGCCACCGGCTCCAAGCCCAACTATTTTCCAGGAATGGAACCCGACAAAGACCGTATCATCACCAGCACTCAAGCCCTCGAGCTCAAGGAAGTGCCCAAGCGCATGGTGGTCATCGGCGGAGGAGTCATCGGTCTGGAGCTGGGCTCGGTGTACGCACGCCTCGGCACCGAAGTGGAAGTAGTAGAATTCATGGACCGCATCATCCCCACCATGGACAGCGCCATGAGCAAGGAAATGCTCAAAGTGCTGAAAAAGGAAGGAATGAAATTTCACTTCAAGCACAAGGTGCAAAAGGTGGAAAACACCGGCAAAGGCGTGAAAGTAACTGCCCTCGACTCCAAGGAAAAAGAAGTGAGCTTCGAAGCAGATTACTGCCTCGTATCCGTTGGCCGAAAGCCATACACCGAAGGACTCGGGCTTGAAAACGTGGGTATCAAAACCGATGACAAAGGCCGCATCGAAACCGACGAGCACCTGCGCACCTCTGTCGACCACATCTACGCCATAGGCGATGTGGTGAAGGGTGCCATGCTGGCCCACAAAGCCGAGGAAGAAGGTGTGTTCGTGGCCGAGACCATCAATGGCGAAAAGCCACACATCAACTACCGCCTCATCCCCAATGTGGTGTACACCTGGCCCGAAGTGGCCGGCGTGGGATACACCGAAGAGGAGCTCAAGGAAAAAGGAACGGAGTACAAGGTCGGTAGCTTCCCCATGCGCGCCTTAGGCCGCGCCCGCGCCAGCGGTGATATATACGGCCTGGTGAAAATACTCGCCGACAATAAGACCGACGAAATGTTGGGTATGCACGTAATCGGCGCCCGCGCCGCCGACCTCATTGCCGAGGGTGTGGTGGCCATGGAGTACCGCGCCAGCGCTGAAGACATAGCCCGCATGAGCCACGCCCACCCTACCTACGCCGAAGCAGTGAAAGAAGCGGCGCTGGCGGCTACCGGGGATAGGGCTTTGCATATTTGAGCTCATACCAAAATTTGACAAACGATATGAGTTCACTGCAAATTGAACGAATCAGCATTCACGGCTTTAAAAGTATTGCTGCCCTAAGCGATTTCAAACCACGCCGTATCAACCTTTTCATTGGTCAAAACGGAGCTGGTAAGTCCAATTTCCTGAGCTTTTTCCGCCTGCTGGCAAATATGCTTGGTGGCACAGGCAACCTACAGCAATATGTATCAATAACAAGAGGTGCGAGCGCAATGCTTCATGACGGCCCCGAAACCACGGAGCGGTTAAAAGCTTCGATTACGCTTCGAACACCAGCTGGATTAAATGAGTACCGCTTCCAATTAGTACACGCCAGCGGTGATTCGTTCATTTTTGCGAACGAAGAATTCCGATTTTGCCCTACTGATATTCAAGAAGCCCAATGGCACTCTTTGGGTGCCGGGCATAAGGAAAGTGCCCTCATCAGAGCTGAAGGTAAAACGCCGCAGACCATCAGCACCCTGTTTCGCAATCTCATCACCTACCACTTTCACAACACGACTTTTGGTGCTCCAATGCGAAATACCAAAGCTGACAAGGACAACGGCTGGTTTCTGGAGGAAGATGGGCGAAACATGGCCGCAGTGCTGCTGGAGCTATCGCTGAACCAGAGAGATATTTACCTAAAAATTGTAGGGATATTGCAACAGGTTCTCCCATTCTTCCATGACTTTATCCTCGAAGTAGAGTATGGCATGGTATTGCTCAAATGGAAGGAAAAGAATTCGACTGCTACATTCACTGCCTCTCAAGCCAGTGATGGCATGCTCCGTTGCATGGCACTTATCACCCTGCTCTGTTTGCCCCATGGCCGTAAGCCTTCAGTCATTTTTTTAGATGAACCTGAAATAGGGTTGCATCCCTCTGCTATATTGACCATTTCTGAGTTGATTCATGCAGCTGCCGAACAAAGCCAAATCTTCCTGGCAACGCAAAACCCCGACATGCTCAATTGCTTTAGCGCCGATGAAGTTGTGGTGGTGAATAGACAAGGCCGTGGTAGCACTTTCGAGCAACTCAATGAGCAAGACCTCAGCGACTGGCTCGAGGAATATGCTTTGTCAGAGCTATGGCACAAGAATATACTTAAAGGAAAGCCGTGATACATCTGTACGCCGTAGTAGAAGGTGAAACCGAGGAACGCTTCATGAGGAGCGTACTCGCCCCGCATCTCTTGCAGTACAATGTTCGCTTGGATGCACAACAGTGGCTGACCAATCGCAGGTCTGGTCATCGTGGAGGAGGTCGTAACTTTGATAAAGTTGAAAACCACATTCTACGGATACTGAACAAATTTCAATATCGAAATGATGTTTACGTCACTACCATGATTGACCTCTACGGATTTCCTCGTCAGGGCAATACCATATGGAATGACGAAATCAGCCAATTACCAGATGGAGAAAACAAGGCAGGCACTCTTGAGATGAGATGGTATGCCCGCTTCAACAATCGCTTCTTTATTCCTTACGTTCAGGTGCACGAATTTGAGACACTGATTCTTTGCAAGCCAGATGTACTACAGACATATTTTACCAACAATTTGGCAGAAGTAGAGGCACTTAAAGCAGAAATCGGAGCGAAGCCTCCTGAGGAAATCAATAACACCCCAAACGGTGCACCCTCTAAAAGGATTATCAAGTACCTACCATCATACGCTGCTCAGAAAACAACTGCGGGAGTTGCATCCGTAGAGCAAATTGGCCTTAACGAAATCCGAACCAAATGCCCTCGATTCGATGCCTGGCTAAAAAGGCTGGAAAATCTGTCAAGCAATTGAAAAATAAGGATAACATGTCATGTAGCAATTCATCGCTTTTCAAACGTCTTGCAGATAGTATTTCTGGAAAAATGAATTCGAAAACAAAAAAAACCGGGTATAGAATCAGTCGAGATCGGGCATTGCACATTTGATGCTGCTCTGCTGAACCCTCACATTAAAGATTTGTTTCTGATCATATGAACAAAAGAACAGGCCTTCTCCTCATCAATCTGGGCACTCCCGATAGCCCGAAGGTGAAAGACGTAAGACCCTACCTCACAGAGTTTCTCAACGACCCTCGCGTCATTGACATCAACCCCATCCTGCGGGCCATACTGGTCAATCTCATCATTGTGCCCTTCCGTGCGCCCAAGTCGGCCAAGGTGTACAAAGAGCTCTTCGAGCTGTACGATGGCAAATCGCCGCTGCTGGTGTATGGCTACAAGGTACGCGACATGCTGCGTGGGCAACTTACCGGCATCGAGGGCCACGATGTGGATGTAGAGCTGGCCATGCGCTACGGCAATCCCAGCCTCAACGAAGTGTGCGCCCGCATGGAAAAAGCCGGCTACGACCAGGTAATCGTGCTGCCCATGTTTCCGCAGTACGCCTCGGCCAGCACAGGCTCGGCACTGGAGAAGGCCATGAGGCTCATCCGCAAGTGGTACGTCATTCCCGAAGTGAAAGTGATCAGCCAGTACTGGGACGACCCCGGCTACATCGACACAGTGGTCGATCGAGCCAAGGCTTTTGACCTCAAGGCCTACGACCACATCCTCTTCAGCTACCACGGCCTGCCCGTGCGCCAGGTGGACAAAATATACGAAGACCGCCGCTGCGCCAACCACAGCTGCGAGAGCGAAATCAACGACGAAAACCGCTGGTGCTACAAGGCCACTTGCTATGCCACCACAAGACTCATTGCCGAGCGGCTGGGCCTTGAAGAAAAAGACTATACCGTGTGCTTCCAGTCCCGCCTCGACAAGAAGTGGCTTGAACCTTTCAGCGACAAAGTGGTGGAGGAATGGGGCAAGAAAGGCGCCAAAAAGCTCCTCGCCTTCTCCCCCGCTTTCGTGGCCGACTGCCTGGAAACCACCATCGAGATAGGTGATGAGTACACCGAAATACTCCAGGAGCACGGCGGCGAAAAGGTAGAGCTCGTACCCAGCCTCAACGACCACCCCATCTGGGTGAACAGCCTGGAGCGCATGGTACGCGAGCGCCTCTGAGCCAGAGGTGGCAATATTTGTGTACTTTCAAGCCATGGAAGCCCTCCACACCCAGCAGCTCCACCTGGCACCCGAGCACGCCTTGCGGGCTGTGCTGACGGCCTGTGCGGCGGAGGATTGGTAC
Source organism: Flavobacteriales bacterium (assembly GCA_007125175.1). Taxonomy (GTDB): domain Bacteria; phylum Bacteroidota; class Bacteroidia; order Flavobacteriales_D; family Cryomorphaceae; genus T3Sed10-241. Next base: position 647 of record SLDS01000180.1, on the reverse strand, counting down.
GCTTGCTACGTCACCGACCGAGCCCGCTTCGAGTGCGCCATCGGTGCCAGCCGCAAGCTCATCATCACCGAGGCTGCCGGGGCTTTCGCCAAATTGGAGGCTTTTCACGCGGCGAGCAGCGGCCCTATCGCCGGCTACCTCGCCTACGACCTCAAGGACGACCTCTACCCCACCCTTTCGGGAAATATGGACCCGCTGGACTTCCGGGTGAGCACCTTTTTCGAACCCCGACTCTGGCTCAAGGCCGAGCATGGCCGCATCACCCTTACTGGAAAAGAGGCTACACACCTCACCGAATTTGCCGAAAGGCTCAAGAAAAGTACCCACGATGGGCGAACGGTATCAGCAGCGCCCATTGAGCTTAGGGCACACAGCAGCCGCGAAGACTACCTGGCCGGAGCCCGCCGACTCATGGAGCACATACAGCGCGGCGACATCTACGAGGTGAACTACTGCATGCAATTTACTGGCAAGGCACCCCACTTCGACCCGGCAGCGACCTTCATGGCCCTGCAAGCCCGTACCGAAGCCCCCTTCAGTGTGATGGCCCGCATGGGCAGCCACCATCTGCTCTGCGCCTCGCCCGAACGATTCTTGCGCCACGTGGGCGGGCGGCTGCTCTCACAGCCTATCAAGGGCACGGCCCG
>SLDS01000217.1 GCA_007125175.1 Flavobacteriales bacterium | reverse complement strand
GGCTGATGGTACGGGGATTGAAGCCGCGGTAGCGCGAGTCGAGCCTGCCCACAAAGGCCGCTTCATTGCGAAGGAGTTCAGCAAAGTACTCGCTGGCCTTCACACGCAGATTGGCTGATAGCCAATAATCGGCGCTCAATCCGGTATAGCGCTCCAGCTTTTTGGCAAGAGCCTCAGCCTCATCATTACCGAGTCGGCTTCCCTTGTAGAGGGCTGGTGCATATTCCTTTTCGGTAAAAGTGCGCACTTCGTCCAGCAGAGATTCGACTTGCCCTTCACTCCAGCTGATCTTGCCGTGATAAGCGGCTGTACTCGCGTAGGTGGGGAGGTGCACCACATAAGAGAGATCGCTGTGTGGCGGAAAAGTAAGCGGGATCAAATCGAATACAGCCGAGACCATAATCACCCCATTGAATGGCAGGCCGGCATCGCGCATATAGTCCATAATGCCCGCATTGCGGAAGGTGCCATAGCTCTCGCCGAGCAGGAATTTGGGGGCGTTAACGCGATCCACATCAATGAGGTACTGCGTGATAAAGGCAGAGATGCTCTCGATATCCTCATCGACGCCCCAAAAGTCTTTGAACTCCTTACCACCCATAGGCACACTAATGCCGGTACCCACGGGGTCGATCATCACCAGGTCGGCTACATCAAGGATGCTTCTATCATTGTCTTCGAGAAGGTAGGGAGCATTCGGTGTGGGCTCCGGGTCCCTTACCACCACGCGCTTGGGGCCAAGCGCACCCATGTGAAGCCAAATAGAAGATGAACCCGGGCCTCCATTGAAAGCAAAAACGATGGGGCGCTTGTGATCAATGCCTTTTTTCTTGTCTTCGAGCATGTATGATGTGTAGCCAAATAGTGCTGTCACAAATCCCTCAGCATCGCGCACCTCCATGCGTCCTACTTCGGCTTGGTAGCGCAGCATTTGTCCGGCAATCACAGCACTGTGACTGCTTCTCAGGCGAATGGCATGGGGTATACTGTCTTCCTTGCCCAAGCTGAGTGAGGCTCTGTTTTCCGAAGAATGCGCGGCACATGGATTTGCCGAAAGGCAGCTCAAGGCAATAAAAACCGCTGCAAGCAAAAAGCCAAAGCGCGAAAAAGCAGGTGAAAAGTGATGCATCGGAAAATTTAAGTAGACTTATTATCAACTAAATGAACTGTACAAAAGCTCAGATGCATAGCCCTACCCGTATTAGGGCAGTACCACCGACACAATCTGACTGGGCTCAGCGCTCAGGTTGGGAAAGATGACCTTTCCGGTTGGGTCTTCATAGCTTTCGTCAAAATTGGCATCGCCGTATAGCCGGAGGGATATCACCGTGCCGGGATTCGAAGAGATTTGCGTGAAAAGCTCATCCTCAAGCGTAATACTAAATGTAGAGCTCAAGGTAGTCATGTGTTTTTGAAAATCGTAATTGTCCTTGTTGACCTCGGCGCCCACGGCTGCAAAAACGCGAAAACCCTTGGATTGCCCTGTGGGCGGGGGAGGTGGGCTCAAAGAGCTCTGTACCATGAGTTGGAAGGCTTCATCGTCTCCATTGCCCTGCAGCACGGCGCTCACATTGCCAAAGGTGGTGATGGGCAGTAGGGTGAGCGTAACGGAGGGAAACTGTTGAAAGCCGTTGAGCACCTCAAAATTTGGACTCACATTGTTTACTACAAGATTCTTGCGCATCACCACGCTGTAATTGCTGTTCTTGCTGTAGGTGGCTGTATAAGAGCCTGTAGGGGCGCCACTGAGGCGATACCTGCCTACATTGTCTGCTCCGAGGTTAAAATTGCGGAAGCCAACCTCTAGAAATACTTGGATGCCCGATCTCTGGTCGTAGAGTGGTTGTCCGAATTCATTTTGCACGAATACCCTTCCTTCGATACCCACTTCAGAAGCAGGCGGGAAATCGTCATCGTCATTGCAAGAAGTGAGCATGAACAGAGGGAGCAAAGCCCAAAGGAGTGCGGATAACTGCGGTTTCATCTCCATAAAAAGACTCAAAAATAAAAGTGCAAGATACAGATATTAATTTTCACGCATCTCTTCTCAAGAGCGTATTTCACCATTTGCCTGTGAATATCCTAATGTGCCCCTCGTATTGCTTATCACAAATGCAGGTAATAATCCTTAAGTAAGTGCTTGAATTCATGGCTGTAAGAGTGTCTGGTATCAGCTTCGATGATGAGCTCTTTTCTTTTAGGATCAATTGATTTGCCGCTATTTTTTTCGAAAGAAAATAAAACCCGATGTACATTTTTCCCGGCTAGGGGCCGCACATCACAGCGGTGGCTGAGTTGTAGGCCGAGCTTGGGAGCAAGGCTTATTAGATCCCCGAAGATTTCGGGTGGATAGATGGCGGCGATACGGCCCCCTTGGGCCAGCATGCCTGCGGAGCTGAGCAGTTGATGGGCGCTGAGATCCATATTGTGTCGCGCATGGGCCCGTCCATGATGCTCAGGACGAGTCCCCTGGGTGTAGAATGGGGGATTACTCACAATGAGGTCGAAATCTTCTGCAGACGAGAAGTCCTGTAGCCTGCAAGGCATCAGATGCAGCCTTTCGGCAAATGGACTCTCCTCGAAGTTGGCTTGGGCATCTTTCAAGGCATCGGGATTGGGCTCGATGGCAGTGATGTGGGCATTTGGGGCCCTTTGAGCGATCATCAGGGCAATCAATCCCGTCCCCGTTCCAATGTCCAATACCCGCTGGGTATTTTCACTGCAAGGTGCCCATGCTCCCAATAGCGCCCCATCGGTACCGACCTTCATGGGACTGTTCTGCTGTCTAACGCTGAACTGCTTGAAGTGGAAGGGTCTGCTCAAATTTTGTTCATTTCAAGCAATTCCTCGGGCACTTCGACTTCTATAATCCCTGCCTTTTTATCGACCCTTTTCACAAAGCCCTCTTGAAGTGGTATGAGCACTTCGAAGCCATTTCTGAAAACCTGTAGTAATGTGTTGTGGCTGTGATCCATCACACTCTCTACCGGGCCCAGCTCTCCCCACTTTTTGTCGATGACCTTCATACCCTTCAATTCATGCAGGTAATATTGGTCATCTGGCAGTTCGGGCAGCATTTTCAGCGGTAGGTAGAGCTCTTTTCCGCTCAGGGCAGCAGCTTGTTCCCGGCTGTCAATTCCGCTCAGCCGCACGCGTGCGAAGCTTTTTGGGTCGATTTGAATGCTGCTGATGAAGTAGGGGTGGAGCTGCTGGTTGATGAGGATTAGTACGTGATCGAGCTTCGCGTAATCCGAAGCTTGGTCTACATCTAGAAAGAAGACGAGTTCTCCCTTGAAGCCACGTGTTTTGGACACATATCCCAGATAGAAACACTCTTCAATACTCAGGCTCATGATCGATGTTTGTTGAATTGTGGAAAGGTGGGCAGGGCTGGCTGAAAAAATCAGATCTGTGGCGAGGATGAGTTGCCAAAACGTGGATGCGCTGATATCCTGTAAGCTGCAAACGGCGAAGCATGCCTAGAACAGCTGATTGGGCGAAGATAGAGCTACACGAAGCATTAGAGAAAAAGTTGTACAAAACACCTCCTTGTGAATCCTTGCAGATATTATGTGGCATCAATAGCCCGCAATTTAGGCGCTACTCGGCGGGCCCTACTTAGAGTCTGTCCATTTCGTCAAGTGGCTGGATCATAATGTTCGATAGTCTCGTCTCGTCAATCTTGACGAGACGAGGCGCACGCAGGTCTGAAAAGCAAGGAGTCCCGTACGTACGGGATGTCTGTTTTCAGACCAAGTGCAACGCAGATAGCGGACATTATGGACAGACACTACTTAGCCCAAAAGACCCCATTGCTCTCGCCTTGGGGTCTTCTGATTGCTTCATTGACAGGGCTTCGCGCGGAGCGCGGCCCTTCGTCTTAGTCTTCTTTCTTCTTGTCAGCTTCTTCAGCGGTACTCTCCGCTGCCTCTGCTTTTTCGGCCTCTGCTTCTGCCTTTGCCTCCTCAGGCTTAGCTTCTACTTTGGCTTCTTCAGCTGGAGCTTCTTCGGCTTTAGCTTCTTCTGGCTTGGCCTCTTCAGCTTTGGCTTCTTCGGCTGGTGCCTCTTCTGCTTTGGCTTCAGCTGCCTCAGCTTTGGGCTCTTCGGCTGC
>SLDS01000208.1 GCA_007125175.1 Flavobacteriales bacterium | reverse complement strand
ATGCCGGCCTGACCCTCGGAGAGGATGGCGCTACCCATCAGATATTGGAAGATGTGGGTATGATGAAAATGCTGCCCCATATGACTGTGATCAATCCCTGCGACTACAATCAGACCAAGGCGGCCACACTTGCCATCGCCGATCATGAGGGTCCTGTATACCTGCGATTCGGTCGCCCGAAGGTGCCCAACTTCACCCCCGCCGATCAGGCTTTTGAGATCGGCAAGGGCATAGTGCTGAGCGAGGGCAGCGATGTGAGCATTTTTGCCACAGGTCATCTCGTGTGGAAGGCCATTGAGGCAGGGCATATTCTGGCCGATGAGGGCATCTCGGTAGAGGTGATCAATATCCACACGATTAAACCTCTGGACGAAAACTGCATCTTACAATCGATGGCCAAGACCGGCTGCGGGGTGAGTGCTGAAGAGCATCAAATGAACGGCGGTCTGGGCGACAGCATAGCCCAGCTTCTCAGCCGCAAGCAGCCGGGAATTTTGGAGATGGTAGCCGTTGAAGACAGCTTTGGAGAAAGCGGAACCCCCGAAGAGCTGATGAGCAAGTACGGCATCGACACCGCCGATGTGGTGGCTGCTGCCCGAAAGGCATTGCAGCGCAAGCAGGGATGAGCTGCTGAGGCTTTCTGGACATCTCCTTGCCGCCTGATTTTGGAAGAAATCTGTGATTGTGCTGCCTTTGGGCAGGAGCCCATCGCGCTAAGAGCCAATGGAGATGAACAAGGATGAAGAAAAGCATTTGCTGGAAAAGCTGCGCAGGGCTGAGGCCCGGCGGCAGGCTTTTGAAGAGCTCGTAAGGGCCTATCAGCAGCCGCTCTACCGCCACCTGCGGCACATGCTCTCCAGCCATGCCGACGCCGACGATGCCCTTCAAAACACCTTCCTGAAAGCCTGGAAGAATCTGGAACAATTCCGCGGTGATAGCAGCATTTACACATGGCTGTACCGCATTGCGAGCAATGAGGCTCTGGGCATGCTGAGGCAATCGGGTAGGCGCATACAGCTCCAAGTCGAATCTGAGGAAGAGTCCCTCCCTGCAAGTGCTCCCGGACTGGAAGCGGACGCCGACTTCATACTCGGGCATCTGCAAGCTGCCTTGCAAACCTTGCCTCCGCGACAGCGACAGGTATTTGACCTGCGCTACTTCGAAGAAATGCCCTACCAGGAGATTGCGCGAATTACCGGCAAGAGCAAGGGCGCTCTGAAGGCCTCCTACCACCATGCGGTGAAAAAGATTGAGCACTTCCTGGAGCAGCTATTTTAGAAAATTCGCTTTAAGCGACTTTTACAAAGAAGCAGGTGCATGAGGGGAGCAATGGCTCATCACAAAAGGAATCCCTGCGGGCCTATGGGCAATAAAATGGGATTGCTACCTTTGGGGGAAACCAAAATAACGCATATGGGAAAAGGAGATCCAAAAACCACCAGAGGAAAACGTTTCAGAGGCTCATATGGTAAAACCCGAAGCCGCCGAAAATCAGGTGCCGTGGTGCCGATAAGTCCAAAGCCAAAAGCAGCCCCTGCCGCAGCCAAGGCAAGCCCGGCTAAGGCCGCCAGCAAAGCTGAGCCCAAGAAGAAAAGTACAGCAGCCAAGGCGAAAACCGAAGCCAAAGCCAAGACTGCAGCCAAGCCCGAAGCAAAGGCCAAGCCTGAGCCCAAGGCTAAGCCCGAAGCAGAAGTAAAGGAAGGAGCCAAAGCCAAGCCCGAAGCAAAGAAGGAAGAAAAGGCAGAGGCAAAGGCCAAGCCTGAAGCTGAATCAAAGGGCGACACAAAGACCAAGTCCGAAACAGACTGAACCGGAGGTAGTCAAAGCCTGACTCAATGAACGAAGCGCAATTGCCGCTCCGCAGGCCATTGGTCTATCATGCGTAAGGTGCTGAGCAGCTCGCTGAGTGAGCGTATTTTGTCCGTATCCGGATAGCCGGTCTGCCTCAAAAAGTCGAGTGCGGCGAGTTCTACCCGGGTATTGGGGTGGGCATTGTCGCGCACAAAGTGTACGAACTTGAGCACCATGAAGGCATTGAACCAGCGGTAGAATCGCTTTTCGAAAGAGTGGAAGCCGCGGCTATTGGCCTTGATCTCAGCGATGCGCTCTTCGAAAAAATAAGCGCTCAGAAAGTCGAGCAAGATATAGGGCAATACCCCACCGAGCTTTTCCAGCTTGGCTTCCTCCAGAATGTAGAATTCGGGCAGCTGCTTGAAAAAGAGGTGCAGGTACTTGAAAGCTTGCAGATTGTAAGTGAAGAAACTGCTCTGCCCTTTTTTGATAAAATCGCCTATAGAGCGGCCGGTGCCGAAGGGAACCCGATCGGAGCTGCGCGCCGAGGGAATGATAAGGGTATCATTGAGTTCTGTGAAATGGCCCAGGGCAATGATTTTGTGCAGGAAGTAAAAATCCTCCCCGGCCTTGCGGGTATTCATACCGCCTTGCTTCTGATAGGCTGAGCTCCGCACCGCCATGGAAGAGCCCACAGTGTGATAGGCATGCGGAAATCCGCAAGCGCGCAGGGCTTGGTTGTAGTAGCGCAGGTGTAGCTCGTAGTAGCTGATGCCCAGGTAGTGATGTGGGGAATATTCGGTTCCGAAGGTGGGATGCGCAAAGCGTATGGAGCAGCCGGGCGTTTTGGGATGCTCATGAAAATGCCAGTGCAAGGCCCTGAGGTAATTTGGGGCACAGGTGCTATCGGCGTCGAAACAGGCGATGATGCCCTCGTGGCGGTTCAGGTCTTCGAAGCGCCTCACAGCCTCGTCCATACCGATCTTGCGCGCCAGGCCCACCCCTGCCCTGCGGGGCGGCAGCTCTAGCTCGGCTATGGCAAAGACCTTAAACTCCGGCCTGTCGTGCTGCTGCTTCCAGCGCTCGCAGAGTTCCAGCGATTTTTTATTCCGGGCACTGCATTCGGGGCCAGTGTTTTCGGCGCCATTGACCACAATGATAATCTCCACGGCACAATCGGGCAGCTCGCAGCTGTACAACGCATTGAGGGCACTGTCCAGATGGGCTTCGCAGGCGCTCGGAATCACCACCACAAGGCCCAGATCAGGATGGGGCCTCTCGCGGATAAGGCGGAGGCGCTTGGCGTATTTGTGGAGATAGGGATTCAAGGCTCAGGGGCTCAAGGAAAGATGCGCTCAATGCGCCATGGGGCATCGAGGCTCTCGCGGCGGTACACGATCCTATCGTGCAGGCGGCTGGGGCGTCCCTGCCAAAATTCGATTTCCAGGGGCAGGATGCGGTAGCCCCCCCAATAAGGTGGTCGCTCCACCTCCATGCCCTCAAACTGCTGCTCGCAGCTTTTGTAAGCTTCCTCTATGCTCACCCCTTCCACTGCCCTGCTCTGCTTGCTGGCCCAGGCGCCGATGCGGCTCTCTCTGGGCCGCGACATGAAGTACTCATCCGACTCTTCCAGCGACACTTTTTCGGCCTTGCCGATCACCCGAACCTGTCGATTGAGCTCCAGCCACAAATAATTGGCTGCGCACAAGGGATTCTGAGCCAGATCGCGGCCCTTGCGGCTCTCGTAATTGGTGAAAAACACGAGACCCCGCTCGGTAAAATCGCGCATGTAAAGTGTGCGTATCGAGGGGCGGCCCCCGGCATCCACTGTGGCCAGGGTAAAGGCATAGGGATCGAGCAAGTCACTCTGCACAGCCTGCCCATACCACTTGGTAAACTGATCGATGGGGTTTTCGGCCACATCCGTCCTTTCCAGGGGCTCGCTTTGAAAGTCCCTCCTATCCTCTTGCGTAAATTTTCTGAGCTCTTCTTTGGCCATGGCAGGTCTGTATTTTGCGCTGCAAAATTAAGCATTCGCCTGCTGAACCCCATTGCCGAAAGGAAAATGCGCCGGGGAGGTCGACTTTGAACACAAGACCTCGATGGGGTATCGGCTCTTTTCGCTTTCCGCAAAAATGGAAATGCGCAGTATCATTTTGGGGAAGCATATCCCTCCATGTATGAAATAAAAAGCCTCCATGTACACTTGCGATCAGGTACATAGGGCCTGCTGAAAAGCGAAGAAAATATTGATTAAAAATGATTTAAACCCTACTCTCGGAATAAAAGTGCATGCCTTTTCAGTGCTTATTGCAGAAAACCGTGCTTTATGCGAAGCTCCCGCCGTCTAATCAGCTGCGCACTGTCTGTTTCCCCGTCTGCAATTTGCAGTATATCAATACAGCTGCGTTTTGACGGGTCACAGCCGACACACATCTGATTTTTTCAACAGCCCCTACAAAGGGGGCTGAATATTTGCAAGCTTGCAGTTTAACCCTCGCGGCTGGAGGTCATAACAGCATTGCCCATTTGAGGCATTATCTGCTCCACCTTGTCGGCGAGGCCGCTCCGAGGATTGATCCAGAGCGTGGTGCGGTCGTTTTCATTTTCCACGGAAGTGAGCACAAGACGGGTATAATTCACACCATCTAGCTCTTCCTGTCCATCCATGGCGATGCGCACTTGCTTGGTTTTCATAGTAGCCAGATCGGGCATTACGACCACAATCTCAAAACCGGGCTTGAGGGGCATACCGCATAGAAGGGTTTCCATACCCGCACCATCGCTGATCATGGCACCTTCGTAAGCGATCTCCATGGAATTGCCCATGGCATCTACACTCACCTTTTCGGCCTCGTAGTTCATGCGGATGGTCTGTCCCTGCTGCTGCACCTCCCTGCTCATGGGCTGGAGACTGGCATTGTATACCATCTTGTCGACCACATTGCCCATGGGCCCCTGCGACTCATCGGTGATCACCCAAGTGTCGGCATCCTTCTTCACGGTGCGTTTGGAGGTCATGGGGATGTTTTGGCCCTGCACGGCGATGTTGACCTTCCAGGTCTGCACGCCCTCTGCAAATTTGTTTTCGATGGGCGGCAAGGCGCTGGCAGTGCTCACTGCATCGGCCGGTGTATAGCTCACGCTGCTGATGTCGACGCGCAGCTCCTCGAGGCGCTGGGCCACATCATCGGGCATTTCTTTCTGGTACCGCCCACCGATTTTTTCCGAAAGGAACTGCTCCACCTCGGCATACATGGCCATGCGGTTGGTGGGCTTGGCAAAGCCGTGGCCCTCATCCTCAGCGAGCAGGTAGCTCACGTCGTGCCCGCGGTCGCGCAGGGCAATCACGATCTGATCGGCCTCGGCCTTTTTCACCCTTGGATCATTGGCTCCCTGTATGATGAGCAGTGGCTTCACAATCTTTTCGGCGCTGAAGAGGGGGCTTGCCTCGCGAATGCGTGCCTGACCCTCTTCGGTATTGGGGTCGCCTACCATGCCGTACAGGAAGGCCTTACCCGCCTCCCAGTAGGCCGGCACCGACTCCAGGAGGGTGAAGATATTGCTCGGCCCCACAATGTCCACACCGCAGGCATAAAGCTCTGGGGTAAAAGCCAGTCCGGCGAGGGTAGCATAGCCACCGTAGCTGCCGCCCATGATGGCCACGCGCTCGGGGTCGGCGATGCCCTCAGCGATAAGGTGTTTCACTCCCCAGGTGACATCGTCTTGCATGAGTTTGCCCCACTCCAGGTCACCGGCATTGAGGAAGGCCTTGCCATAGCCACCGCTTGCGCGGAAATTGGGTTGGAGTACGGCATAGCCGCGGTTGGCGAGAAACTGAGCCTCGGCATCGTAGCCCCAGTAATCACGAGGACCTTTGGGGCCACCGTGTACCACTACCACCATGGGCAGGTTCTTGCCTTCCACCCCTTGAGGAAGGGTGAGATAGGCCGGAATCTCCAGTCCATCGCTGCTCTTGTAGCGTATGGCCTCCATGGGCGATAGGTGTTCCTCCACCTCTTTGAGCTGGGGGCGCGGTGTGTACTGGTGTATCAGACTTTTATCGCGGGTGTCGAAGTACCAGGACTCCGAGGCATAGCGATCGCCCCATACAGAGATGAGAAACTGAGAGTAGTCCGTTGTGGAGCTCTGAAAGCTGATCTCCCTTCCGGGAAATTGCTCTTTGAGGAAATTGTAATTGGCTTCCCAGTCCTTGTTTTTCCAGTAGATGCGTGTGCGGTCGTCGGTGTAGGAGGTGGAGATGGGCTCACGCGTATTGCGATCGATGCGTAGGTTGCCAAAGTCCACCCTATTTTCGGGATCGCTCTCCACCTTGGTGAGTTTCTTGTTCTTGGGGTTCATGATAAAAAGGGTAGACAGGTCAAGGTCTCCCTTGTTGGTCACAAGGTAGAATTCCTTGTTTTTCTTATCCCAACCTACCACGCCGGCTCCTTCGGTGACACTGGTTTCGTAGATGGGCTCAAGCTTATCGCCATCCTTTCGGAGAATGACGGTATTGCCCTTCTCGTCGGTGCGGTAGAGCAAACGCAGCTTATCATCCCAGTCAAAATTGTAGCCTGTGATGCGGTCATTGTTTTCGTAGATCAGGTCGAGCTTACCGCTGGAGATGCGCAGGCTGTAGAGGTCGTGCCAGGCCTTGTCGCGGTCATTGAGGCCGATCATCAACAAGTCGGGATCGTTTTGGCTCACTTGGTAGATCTGTGCTGTAACCTCTTCCAGGGGAGTGAGGTTACGCGATTCGGGCACAGGTTCACCCGTTTGGGAGGGATCTACGGCAAATACATTGATATTTTCATCTCCGTCTTTGTCCTTCACGTAGAGGATATACTTGCCATCGCGGGTCCAGAAGTAGCCGTAGAGCGGTCGCTTGCTGTCTGTGAGGGGACGTGCATCTTCAAAGTCTTCATCGAAGCCTTTTACCCAGATGTTCATGATGCCATCGTACTGCTTCATGAAGGAGATGTACTTGCCATCGGGGCTGAGCTGCCCGCTGGATATTTCAGGATTTCCAAAAAATAAATCCCTGTCGATCAAGGGGGTGTTTTGTGCCATAGAGTCGTGCTTGAAAAACATTGCCAATACCAATAGTGGCAAACAGATAAGTGCGAGTGATATTTTCATGGTGGCTGTAGATTTGAAAGGCCCAAAGGTAAGCAGCCGAAAGCAATTGGCCAGCACAAGGGTACGGACGGCAATATAGGGCTGTAAGCGGTGATATTGCTTAGTGTCTGTCCATCCCGTAAGTGCGGGATGATCCAGCCACTTGACTGTAGACCGAAGGAAGTCCGTATGGAATTGACAAAACCAGCAATCAGGTGGAACATTTCAGGTGATAGCAGCTCTTCCTTACCTTTACGCTATTATGCCTTTACGCTATTATGCTCTCACTGATAGAAAAGTATAAAACCGAGCTCAGCAGGCTGTGCAAAGAACTACTTTTAAGACGATGGGCTTGAACTGATGCATCATCCATATTTTGCTCGCTTCAAATTCGTTAAGCAGAACTTTCTGAAATTTACACCGCTTATGCCCCACGCCTTCCAATCCCTTAAGCGCGCTAGCCAGCGATCCAAATAAAGGTTTGAGCAAGGGGCTGCATGAGGTTGTATTGTTTCCAAACAAGGCCGAAACGGGGGTACTTTTGCGCATAAGGATTTCGCCTTCGAGTTTGCCTCTTGTTTGAGTGCTTTAAATAACCCTGCCTGCCAAAGGGAGACCATGGATGGCCTATTTGCCAAAATTGATGCGGTCAATGCAACTTTGTAATATCCAAATGCATAATTCAGGTTAAATGCTACCCGAACACCAAGAATTCATCCTGCATGAACGCAGTACTGAAGAGGCAACATTACTGAATATATGCTAGGGAGGCAATTTGCAAGATGACACGCATTGGCCGCACCAGTTTAAGTAGATATCTCCATCTTAATTCTTCAATTGCTTTTCAAATATGGTAGTATTTGAGATTTTTCTGTTAGTTTCAGCCTGCACTATTGGTTTAATTTACCGCTTCATTTACTTCAGATGATTCATTCATTCTGAAGCAGCAGGTGCTTGTGTATTGATTTACCTATTTAGTGTCTGTCCATACTGTCCGCTAGCGGCCTTGCACTCGTTCTAAAAACAGTCATCCCGTACGTACGGGACTCCTTGATTTGTAGAACTGCGTGCGTCTCGTCTCGTCACTTGTGACGAGACTGATCCAGCCACTTGACTTTATTGACAGACTCTATTTAAAATCTGGTATCTTGAAAATGAAAGCCATACATCTCTACTGCATCGGTTATTTCATTCTTGCAGTCAACCTTTCTACTTCCGCGCAAGGAAACCAAGATGGCAGATCTTTACATCAGGCAGCGGAGCTTGGCTTGCCCTTTATACAACATTATTCTGCCGAAGAATACAATGCCTACACCCAAAATTGGGGAGCAGTTCAAGACAGCCTTGGGCTGATGTATTTTGCCAATGGTGCGGGCGTGTTGGTATACAATGGAGTGAATTGGAACCTTGTAGAATTACCCAAGAAGAGCCATACAAAATGCATAGCCATAGACAAGGAGAACCGGATTTATGTAGGGGCTTCAGGTGAATTTGGATACATAGCACCCGATGACAAGGGCCTGTTCAAGTATGTATCACTTTCGTCCATGTTGCCCGAATCTGATCAGGATTTTTCGACCATTTGGAATGTGCTTGCCGCTGATGACGGTGTTTATTTTAGAAGCAGAGAGGCCATCTTCAAATGGGAGAATAAACAGTTAAAAGTTTGGAAATCGGAAAATCACGAGTTTCGATTTCCTTTCCTGGTCAGGAACAAATTCTATGTTATGGACGACACGCAAGGCTTGTTGTGTCTGGAAAATAACAGCTTCCAATTGATTCCAAATGGCGAGTTCTTCAAGAAGATGGGTGTTACTGTAATGCTGCCATACGACGAACACAAATTGCTCATTGGCACATTGAAAGGCTTTTTCATACATAGCGATTCCGAAATCGTCCCCTTTTCGAATGAAGCTGAAGACTACTTAAAACAGAGTTATCCCTACAGCGGCATTTTACTCAATGACGGATCTTTCGCAATTGCTACACTGAATGCGGGCCTGGTCGTTATCGACAAGAGTGGCAAACAAAAACTGCTATTGAATGAAATCGAATATTTGGGCTCCCTCGAGGTGTACCACTTATTCCAGGATAAATCAGGAATACTGTGGGCATCTTTGGGCAACGGTATTGCAAAGATTGAGTACCCTTCACCATTTACCACCTACGGCTATTTGAATGGCGATTTCAGGGCTTTTGCCATAACGCGCTACAAAGAAGAGCTTCACGTAGGAACTGACAACGGACTTTTCGTACTACGACAGCATGATTCAGGTAAAGTGCAATTTCAACATGTCCATGAAAAAACAGACCGGATTTGGGATTTGCTTGTATATGATGACCGTTTGTTGGTTGCTTGGTCTGGTGGTCTTTATGAAATCTATAACAACGAAAGGAGAAGCACTCCTTCAGAGAATATTTCTCAATTTAAAAGATGCCTGCTGGATAGCAACAGGGTCTTCATCTCGATGGCTCGGGGGTTCCAATCCGTATATTTCAATGACGGAGCATGGATTCCAGAAGGCCCTGTAGCTGATATTGATGGCGATACATACTCTATCCTGGTAGAGTCTTCAGGTAACATCTGGTTAGAAACAAGCGAAGACTGGATATGGCGAATAAGTTTCGAAAACCAGGATAAGGCAAAGCATCTGGAGGGCCCAACACTTGAAAAATTTGGTGTTGATGATGGTTTACCCGGTGAAAGGGTGAAGCTCCTGCAATTGAATGAAGGCGTGTACTGCGTCCAATATCAAGAAGGTGGCTCAACTTACAGCTACAATCGAGAGAACAACAGCTTCTCAGTAGACACCACATTGAATACCCTATTCGGGACACAGCATGAAAGCATTGGGCTCAGTCACGTTGATCCTTATGAGAATGCATTGTTTACCGCATTTGATAAAAATGGATTTGCGCGGAATTATATCGCATGGAAAGAACCAAATGGAGGCTATACCATCGAGGAATTGAATGAGAGCCGGATTATAAAGCAAGCATCAAATTCTGCATACATAGATACTGAAGAAAAGGTGATATGGTATGCAGGAAACTACGGAGTATACCGGCATGACCTCAATCAAAAGCCAATCGAGAATACTGTAAACCACGCTTTGGTCAATAAAGTGATTTACGGCCAGGATTCCCTCCTGGTGGCCGGGCCATATCATAGTGCAGCTATTAAACTGCCATTTTCAAGCAATGTCCTCAGGGTGGAATACAGCAGTACGGGATATTATGACGAAAATGCCCACCTCTATCAATACTACCTGGAAGGCTTTGAGAACAAATGGTCTAACTGGACTTCAGAAACCAAGAAAGACTACACGAATATACCTGAAGGCCATTATGCATTTAGAGTGCGATCAAAGAATATTTTCGGACAAATTAGCCCTGAAAGCAGCTTTGCCTTTGAAATCCTTCCGCCGTGGTACCGCACATGGTGGGCTTACATCACTTATACATTGATCGCCGTGTTAATTTTTGCAAGACTTAGTCGCTGGAGGTCGACCCAGTTGCGAAAAAAGAACATTGCATTGGAGACGTTGGTGAGGGAGCGCACGGAGGAAATAGCCGCCAAAAATTCGCAGCTGGAAAACAAGACCCAACAACTCCAACAACAAACTGAGCAACTCAAGGAGCTCGACCAGATGAAAACGCGTCTTTTTGCCAACATCTCGCATGAGTTCAGAACACCCCTTACATTGATCAAAGGCCCCATTGAGATCGCTGAAAAATCGCCGGAAAACCCAATGTCATTGAACAACATCAAAATGGTGCGGCGCAATGCCGATCGGTTGTTAAAATTGGTGAACCAACTTCTGGATTTGTCCAAAATAGATAGCGGCAATTTAAAATTAGAGCCTACAGAGGGCAATACTTATAAATGTTTGCGGGCGGCTGCTTCATCGTTCAGTTCACACGCCGCCCAGCGAAATATGGACTACCAGATTAAAATTCCATCTACCACCTTGTGGACATCATTTGACAGAGACAAATTGGAGAAAATCGTTTACAACCTGCTCAGCAATGCGTTCAAGTTTACTTCCGATTCAGAAACGATCATTTTCACGACAGCACACTACAACAATCAATTGCGCATTGAAGTGAAGGATACCGGCTATGGAATAAGGGCTGAGCGCCTGCCCAAGATATTTGACCGTTTCTATCAGGTGGATGATAGTTTTACCAAAGAAAAGGAAGGAACCGGAATTGGGCTTGCGCTAACCAAAGAACTGCTTGATCTGATGCAAGGTGAAATATTTGTCGAAAGTGAATATGGAAAAGGAACGCTGTTCAGGGTCTTCATTCCCTTGGAGGAGATTGTTCCGGCAAATCGCGAAATTGAAACAGATTTTCCCTTTAGAGAATACGACGCTGATGTTCCGACAATTACGGCTTCAGTGGATGACATTCAGGATAAAAAAACCATTCTTATCATTGAAGACCATCATGACATGCGTGACTTTATCAATCAGCAACTCACAGATCAATACCGTACAATAGAAGCGTTTGATGGTCAGGATGGTCTCGAAAAAGCCATGAAGTACAGCCCCGACCTCATCATTACAGACTTGATGATGCCGCAAATAGATGGGATAACCCTCTGTAAATCGTTGAAGAAAAACATCCACACAAGCCATATCCCCGTAATTATGCTCACGGCAAAAGCTGGTATTGAAAACAAGTTAGTAGGCCTCGAAACAGGAGCTGACGAATACTTGACCAAGCCATTTCATACTTTGGAAATGCAGGTGAGGGTTAGGAACCTCATTGATCAGCGCGAAAACTTAAAAGAGCTGTTCAGCAAAAGCAACTATATACACCCCAAAGAAGTTACAGTGAATTCCATGGATGAGCAATTTCTCCAAAAAACACTCGTGCTCTTCGAAGAAAAGTACGTTGATCCCGAATTCGGAATTGCCGAAATGCAAGAATCCTTATCAATGAGTAGGGCGCAATTGCACAGAAAGTTCAAAGCAATCACCTCTCAAACTCCAGGTGAGCTCCTCCGCAACTTCAGGTTGAGACGGGCTGCCCAAATCCTGGAACAAAAAGGCGAGAGTGTCACCCAGGTCGCCTTTGCTGTCGGGTTCAATAACCTTTCCTACTTCGCCAAATGCTTCAAAGCGCTTTTTGGAGTTACTCCTTCCGCGTATATCAAAAAAGACAGCACGCGCTGAATTGTCCTGCACTGCGGGACTGGTATTTCCAGTAAAATCCTTGTTTGAGATTGTAGTGTCAAGATATGACACTATTCTATTAGCGTGAACAATAAGCCACAGATACTTTTGCTTCAGAGTTTTGTAAAAATCACGTAGTGGTTTCAATTGCATTCTCCAACCAATAATGCACACATAAACCGCGGTGGCTGTCTAAGCCAAATTCATGGCATCGCCGCACAAACCAAATAACCATGAAAAAAATCAACCTTTACACGAAGTGTACCCAGCCAGGCTTAGTCCTTGTGGTAGCAATTCTGTTGGCTTTTACTGCCAAAGTAAATGCCCAAACCATCGATATTGGGCCGAATCAATACGCATTCCAGTTCACCCAAAATCCGAATTACGGATTGTTTTTTAACTCATCTGCATTGCAGTACGAGTTCCGAAACGGAAGTGCAGCCCCAATCTTTGCTTTCGATGCCAGCAATGGCCTTATGAAAAGTAACTTGCAGTTTGCAAGTAGCAGTGATTTTCTTGTAGGGCCGAACCGCTATGCTTTTCGATCGTCAGTGGCTCCGAATATAGGTTTGTATTCGACCAACAACCGGATACAGTTCCTCAACAGTGCCGCTTCTCCCATTTTTTCCATCAATGTGGCAGATGGACGCTTTGATACAGACCTTGAGTTTATGAACAACAAGACCTACAAGGTGGCCCCCGGCAAGTTTGCCATCAGGTCAGCTGTTAATGCCAATGCAGGGCTATACTTCGGCAGCGCGGAATACGAGTTTAGAAACCTTTCGGGTGGATCAGCTCTTCGCATAAACGTAAGTAGCGGCGATATCCAAACAGATGGAACAGTCACTGCATCAGGTGGCAATAGCGCCCAATGGAACCAGGCCCATGCCTGGGGCGACCACGCCACGGCCGGCTACCTCAATGTGGAGAGCGATCCGAAAATAGCGAATGATCTGGCCGTCTCGGAAGTACCCCGCTGGAATGGAAGTCAGCTGGCCGCCTCAGCCATCACGGCGACAGGTTCCGAAGCTAGAATCACCGGCACGCCGAGCAGCTTCACGACCACCGGTGCGCCCGCCGGTAATTTGCTCGTTTTGGAAAACCCGGGGGCGCCTCCTTTTGGAGCAAATACCAGTGAATCAAGTCTCGCATTTTCAAAAGATGGTACAATCACAGGGCGATTAGCAACGACTGCCAATCACATGCTCTTTGAATCTACAAACGACGGCAATATCGCTTTGCGAGCCGGGGGAAGTGACCACATGACCTTGCTGCCTAACGGCAATGTAGGAATTGGATTGACAAATCCCGAACACCGCCTGCATGTGAATGGTGTCATCCGCGCAACATCCGGCTCTTATGCCATAAGGGGCACAAAAACCGGAAGTGGAACCTTCCCCGGCGTGTGGGGCGAAACAGAGTCCTCATCAAACGAGGCATCAGGAGTGCGCGGACACGTGAACAATGAAAGTCCGGGCAATTGGTCTGCAGGAGTGTACGGTCACAACTTTGGCACGGGAATCCATGGTACAGGAGTCAGGGGGATTCACGACGGAGGCGGCTATGGTGTATATGGAGAAAGCAAATCCGGAATCGGTGTCTATGGACGGTCCCTCGCAGAATCCACAAGTAGCACGGCCTACGGTGTCTACGGGCGTGCTGATGGAAGCGGTGGAACACGCGTTGGAGTGCTGGGGGTCGCTACAGGTGGTACCACAAACTGGGCCAGCTACTTTCTAGGAAATGAATATGTGAGCGGTGACTTGCGTGTGGGTACCCTTACCGGAGCAAATGGCTACAAACTTTCCGTAAACGGAAAAGCCATTTGTACGGAAATGCGCGTGCAACTCCAATCTAACTGGCCGGACTACGTATTTGACGAAAGTTATGAAAAGCTGAGCTTGAATGATCTTGAAGATTTCATCACACACAATAAGCACTTGCCTAATATTCCTTCGGCAGCAGAAATCGAAACACAAGGTGGTGTGGATCTGGGAGAAATGCAAAGGCTGACCATCGAAAAACTTGAAGAGCTCAGCCTCTACATCATTGAACTCAAGAAGAACAATGATGTGCTCAGCGCCAGAAGTGATGCCCTAAGTGCTGAAAATGAGCGCCTCCTAACACGTATTGAAGCACTTGAAAAATAAAGGCTATGAAAACGACTGACCATATCAGGGCATTAAGCCTGGCAATAATTGTATGTATGAGCAATCTTGGTATGTATGCTCAAAAACATAAGCAATTTGGCTTCGAACCCCAGGAGAAAATGCATGTCTGTGGATTGAACGAAGACATCTACCGTCGGGATTTGCAAGCCAATCTACAGAAAAGCTACGATATGCTGATGGACAAGGGCCTACTAGCCGAGGAGTTCCTCGGGCCGCGCAGCCCGGGCTCTTTGCACTGGCCCTTGCGCATGGCACCTGAGTATGAGAACCAATCGGGCGTGGAGGATATGTATGACACCGGCAACTATGCTGACCTGAATCCAAATGAGAATCAGACGCTGGACT
>SLDS01000160.1 GCA_007125175.1 Flavobacteriales bacterium | reverse complement strand
GCTTTTGCCCACAAAGAATTGGAAATGCTGGAGGAGGCGCTATCGGACATCAAGCGCTCCCTGGCAAATGATGGCACCAACCCCCTCACCTACCGCTACGCCGGAGATATCTACGCCTTGAAAAAGGACGATGACAAGGCCTGCAAGCACTATAAGCAAGCCGAGAAATACGGCTACAGCGAAGCCTTTGGAGTGGATCTGGAGGAGATCATTTCAAAACACTGTCCCAATTGAGCGGGCCCTCACTCTGAGAGTACGTCTGTTTTTGCCGATGGGCCTGCATTTCCAAGGCTTACTACATAAGCAAGAGCAAAGGGCACTTAATCAACAACAAAGAAGCTATTCTTTCTTTAAGCGAATTTAGAACAAGCTGGACTGTATTCCGGGGCCTTTGGGTTTGTCTGCTTTGTTCTCGCCGCTTGGCTCATCCCCGCTTTCGGCCACAGCTTTTGTCTCCTCGGGTGCAGGGCTTTCTGCTGCGCTTTCCGATTCAGAATCGGGCTCGGCTTCGGGCAGTTCTTCTTCCACCCGATCTATGGCCTTCACCTTGTAAGGACTCAGCCTATTGCCCATGGCACTCACACCTTTCACGCTGATAAATGCCTCCAGGTCGATCTCCTCGTCATCTCTATCGTCGCTTCGGCGGTCAAACTGGAGTACAGCTTTGGGTTTGGGGTGGGTGGTGGCAAACTCAAGGAAGGACTTATCATGCTCAGTGATGAAGGGCACCGGCTTTTGGGCCTCCTCGGCTTTGAAGCGCTTCACATTGTAGCGTTCCTTATCTCCATCCCAATACACCACCGTGAGAACTTTGTCCGGGTCGAACTTCTCGATGGCAACGAGCTCCTCATCGAAACGGGTGCTAAGGTCAAAACCTGTGACACGGTAGTAGCCTCCTTGGTAGATGCTGAGGATCTTATCTCCTCCTTTAAAACTTCCGAGGTAAGTTCCCCTGCCATCGGCATTAAGCCGCTGCACCACATCGTCAAACCAAATCTTGCGGGGAGCGAGGGTGCTCGTTCCTTTTTCTTTGAGTTCGATTTTGCTCACCATATTTTTGGTGAGAATGTTTCCCTTGGCGTTTCGCCCTCTGATGGCGAGATCTGAAAAATCCAGATCAAAGCGCAGCTTTTTCAATTTATCTCTGGGGCGCAGCTTTACCTGCACCACCTCAGCCTCACCGTTGGGATTGGCAGTGAAATAGAGCATCTTGGATCGGGGCTTGCCGGCGGTAAGATCGTACTCTGTATCGCGGGTGATGGAGGTGACAGCGAATCGCTTCATCATCGCGGAACCGGAGGTGCCATCTTGGTACACCATATTGTAGATGGTGCGCTTGTCGCCTTTCTTCCATACACCGGCGTGGATAATGCCCTTACCGACAAACTTTTTGCTGTCGATTTTGGTAACGAGCATGCTTCCGTTTTCTCTGAACACGATGATATCGTCAATATCAGAGCAATCGCATATATACTCATCCTTCTTAAGGCCAAAGCCCACAAAACCTTCCGCGCGGTTCACGTAGAGCTTCTTGTTTGCCACTACCACTTTGGTAGCTTCGATGGTGTCGAAGGTTTTTATCTCTGTGCGACGTTCCCGACCGGCTCCATACTTCTTCTTGAGGCGCTTAAAATATGCGATGGCAAATTCTACAAGGTGGGCAAGGTGGTGCTCCACCTCCTTGAGCTCCTCTTCAATGCGCGCAATGTGCTCGTCGGCCTTGAAGCTGTCAAACTTTGATATCCGCTTGATTTTGATTTCCGTAAGGCGAATGACATCTTCATCGCTCACCGCTCTCTTCAGGTGTTTCACATGGGGCTTGAGGC
The DNA here is from genome assembly GCA_007125175.1 of Flavobacteriales bacterium. Lineage (GTDB taxonomy): Bacteria > Bacteroidota > Bacteroidia > Flavobacteriales_D > Cryomorphaceae > T3Sed10-241. The sequence continues at coordinate 12,873 of SLDS01000160.1, read as the reverse complement.
CTTTGTGGATATTGGCCATTACCTCCTCCCAGGTTTCGGCTTCCTCTATGTCGCGGTAGATCCTGTTTTCGATGAAAATCTTCTCGAGCGAAGCAAAATGCCATTGTTCCAGGAGCTCATTTCGTCTTATTTCCAGTTCGAGTTTGAGAAGCTCTTTTGTCTGTTCAGTGGAAAGGCGGAGCATCTCATTCACCCCTACGAAGCGGGGTTTATCGTTTTCGATAATGGCCGCATTGGGAGAAATACTGATCTCGCAATCCGTAAAGGCATAGAGGGCATCGATACTCTTATCGGGCGAGAGGCCGGCGGGAAGGTGAATGATGATTTCGGCCTTTTCGGCGGTATTGTCCTCGATCTTGCGCACCTTGATCTTGCCCTTGTCATTGGCCTTTACGATGCTATCGATCAGGGAGGTGGTATTGGTGCCATGGGGTATCTCGTCGATAACGAGGGTCTTCTTGTCGGCCTGTCGTATTTTGGCCCTGAGGCGTATACGCCCACCACGAAGGCCGTCATTGTAATGGGTGAAATCCGCCATGCCCCCATTGGGAAAGTCGGGCAGGATATTGGTCTTTTTGCCCTTGAGCACCGCAATCGATGCATCGATAAGTTCATTGAAATTGTGGGGCAGAATTTTACAAGCCATACCCACAGCAATGCCCTCTGCACCCTGTGCAAGCAGCAAAGGAAACTTAAGCGGCAAAAAGAGCGGCTCCTTATTACGTCCATCGTAGGATAGACCCCACTCTGTGGTTTTGGCATTGAAGGCTACCTCAAGTGCAAATTTGGATAAGCGCGCTTCGATGTATCGGGCTGCAGCCGCACCATCGCCGGTGAGGGTATTGCCCCAGTTTCCCTGTGTATCTATCAGCAGGTCTTTTTGTCCCAGTTGTACAAGGGCATCACCGATGCTCGCATCCCCATGGGGATGGTACTTCATGGTATGCCCGATGATGTTGGCCACCTTGTTGTAGCGACCGTCATCGAGCTCCTTCATGGCATGCAGGATGCGCCTTTGCACAGGCTTGAGGCCATCGTTGATGGCGGGAACCGCCCGCTCGAGGATCACATAGGAGGCATAATCCAAAAACCAATCCTGATAAAGGCCGGCAACAGGAATCACCTTTTCATTTGATTCCTCTGATCCATTCATCGATGGCATTGGTTCCGTGCTGTTTTCATCACTCATTTGCTAGTCTTTGCTTTCGAGTACCAATTCTTCATTTTCGGCAGTGGCGGCGCTGTTGTCGGTATCGCCAATCGGCGCCTCCTCCTCCTTGGTGTCCAGAGGATCTTTTTCTACGCGCAGATTGTCGATGATAAAATCCTGGCGCTCGGGGGTATTTTTGCCCATGTAGAAGGAGAGCAAATCGGCGATGGTGCTGTCCTTGGAAATGACAACAGGTTCCAGCCGGATGTCGTCGCCAATAAAATTCTTGAACTCATCCGGGGATATCTCGCCAAGACCCTTAAAGCGTGTAATTTCAGGATTTTTACCCAACTTTAGGATGGCCTCTCTCCGCTCCTGCTCGGAGTAGCAATAGAAGGTTTGCTTCTTATTTCTGACCCTAAAGAGGGGTGTTTGCAGGATGTAAAGGTGGTTATTGCGGATGAGGTCCGGAAAAAATTGCAAGAAGAAGGTGAGCAGGAGCAGGCGGATGTGCATGCCATCTACATCGGCATCGGTGGCGATGATGATTTTGCTGTAGCGCAGTCCTTCCAGTCCATCTTCGATATTGAGCGCCGCCTGTATGAGATTGAATTCTTCGTTTTCGTAGACTATTTTTTTGGTGAGTCCATAACTATTGAGCGGTTTTCCCTTGAGGGAAAAAACGGCCTGCGTATTCACATCGCGCGATTTGGTGATGGAGCCTGCAGCAGAGTCTCCCTCGGTGATGAATATCATGGTTTCACCGGCACGATCGCTGGCCTTCGGGTCATTGTAATGCACCCTGCAATCGCGCAATTTTTTGTTGTGGAGATTGGCCTTCTTGGCACGCTCACGTGCCAGCTTGCGGATACCGGCCAAATCTTTGCGCTCCTTTTCATTGAGCTTTATTTTTTGCTCAAGTGCCTCCGCTACATCCGGGTTCTTGTGAAGAAAATTGTCCAGCTTCTCCTTGAGAAAATCTCCTACAAAGGCACGCATGCTTTTTCCACCTGGCTCAATTTCGGTGGAGCCCAATTTCGTCTTCGTTTGCGATTCGAATACAGGTTCGATCACCTTGACGCTCACTGCAGCTATCAAGGATCCCCGCACATCGGTGGGCTCGTAATTTTTTCCAAAAAACTCCTTTACTACCCGCGCATAAGCCTCGCGGAAGGCTCCCTGATGGGTTCCGCCCTGGGTGGTGTGCTGCCCATTCACAAAGCTGTAATACTCTTCTCCATAAGAGGCTGTGTGGGTGATTGCCACCTCGATATCCTCACCTATCAGGTGTATGATGGGATAGATCGGCTCATCGCTCATTTTCTCTTCCAGCAGGTCTTTCAGTCCATTCTTGGAGTGGAAACGCACCCCGTTGAACCAAATGCTCAAACCGGTATTGAGGTAGCAATAATTGCGGATCAATCTTTCGATAAACTCGCTCTTGAAGCGGTAGTTTTTGAAAATCTCCGCATCTGGTGTGAAGTAGACATAAGTACCATTGCGCTCTTCAGTAGATGCAATTTCCTCTTCCTTCACCAACTCACCCCGCTCGAATACAGCCTTGCGCCCCTTTCCATCACGGTAGCTACTGATCTCGAAGCGCTCTGCAAGGGCATTCACAGCCTTTGTACCTACACCATTAAGGCCCACAGACTTTTTGAAGGCTTTGCTGTCGTACTTGGCTCCGGTATTGATCTTGCTCACTACATCGACGAGCTTGCCGAGAGGGATGCCACGCCCATAATCGCGAACGCTCACATGACCTTCTTTTACAGTCACTTCAATCTTTTTACCATAGCCCATCACATACTCATCGATGCAATTGTCCAGTACCTCCTTGATGAGGATGTAGATGCCATCATCATAGGTAGTACCATTGCCGAGCTTTCCGATATACATACCGGGCCTCAGCCGTATGTGCTCTTTCCAATCCAGTGAGCGTATATGCTCTTCGTTGTATTCTACCTCTTGATTTTCTGCCATATGCGAATTGAGAAGGCCCGGAAATCCCGGGCCGGTTTCAGCCACAAGATAGTCATTTTCCAGTTTTTCTGCTTTCCAGAATTATCAACATTTGAGCGAATTTATTCACGGGCCAGCATGTGATTTTTGAGAAGGTTCTCTTCGCTATCCGGCTTTCGCCAAAAAGTGCATGAAAGGCGAAAGCGCCTCCAAGTGGAGACGCTTTCTTTGCGTTTGGCCCAATTCCGGCAGGACGCCGGGCGGAACTTAAACCAAAACCTAATCAACCATGATCCTCAGGGCCAACGCTAAATTCTTCAAACACCAGTATGTGCCCGCTGCGCGGATTTCATTTAGATTATCAGTTTTGCGTTCCGTCATCAATAACGCAAAAAGCATGCATTTGTTTTGCGGGTAGGCAAGCCATGAAGGGCAAGGTTTGATGCTTTTTTCGATCTTTGGCGACATGGTAAGAAAGGAGATTTCTGATGGAGAGGTCGAAGTGAAAGGCAGTGATCAACACTATGAGAATCTCAAACGTATCTACGAGGCCGCAGCGATTAACTCGGAGCATTATCCCTCAGCCCGTATTCAGCTCTCTCATGGCAGCTGCCAAATAGACCTCACACTGGAGAGCTCCTACCATCAGGCCCTTGGCAGTGTGCACGGATCGGTTTATTTCAAGCTCCTCGATGATGCCGCCTATTTTGCCGCGCAATCTGTGACCCGGGATTTCTTTCTCTACACCACCCACTTTCAGCTGCATATGATGCGGCCTGCCGTGCAGGGTGTGCTCCGAGCCGAGGGCAGCCTTCGGATGAAGAGCAAGCATCTGTGGATCGCCGATGCCGTATTGCTCGATCAAAAGGGTCGGGAGCTGGCATACGGTAGCGGGCATTTTACGAAAAGCGAAAAAACCATCAAGCTATAATCCATGCGCGCTCTAAGCCTGCAGATAGCTATAGCTCAGGGGCTCCAGAAGCTTCAATGCTGGAAATGGCCGCTCTCTGCGCTCATTACATTTGCGCTAAGCATAGCAGGCCAGCACGTTCAGGCACAGGACAAGCTCTTGATTAAAGGCCGGGTGCTTGACGATATCAAAGGCGAGGGTATACCCTTTGCCCATATTGTGATGGAAGGAGAACAGACCGTCGGTGCCGTGAGTGGTATCGAGGGTTATTACAGGTTCAAGATTAGCGAAAACATGCTGAGCGACAACCCTATGGTGGTGGTTAGCTGCCTGGGATACGAAAGTCGCAGTATGCCCATATCGGACTTTGCAAAACTCAACGAACTCAGACTGAACCGCAAGATTACACAAATTGAGGAAGTAAGCATCCGCGCCGGAAGAGATCCGGCTTATGACATCATGAGAAGGGCCATCGAGCGGAGGGCTGCCAATGATCCCGAAAACCTGGAGAGCTTTAGCTGCACAAGCTATAACAAAGCTTCCATCGATGTGGAGCGCAGCCCGTTGATTCAGGCAGAACTGGATAGCACCGGATTTGCAGAAGCACGCTTCTTCATGCTGGAGAGCACGACTGAACTGAGCTATCGCAAGCCCCGCTGGACTGAGGAGATCATTGGCACCCGCATTTCGGGCGTGAAGAGGCCGGAGTTTGCGATCATTTCCAATTCCTTTCAGCCATTCAGTACCTACCGCGATCATCTCAATTTGCTGGAAACAGATTACCTCAACCCATTGAGCCCGGGCAGTGAGCGGGTCTATCGCTTTGTGCTGATGGACAGTGTAGAAGTACAGGGAGAAAAAGTCTACCTCATCTCCTTCAGGCCGCGCAAGGGCGAGAGGGGTCACTTGCTAGAGGGGCTGCTCAGCATCGCCGATAGCAGTCTGGCCATTGTAAACCTGCGCGCTTCCAATAGCAGCAGCCTTGCAAAAATGCAATTCGAAATTCGGCAGAAATACGAAAAGATCAGCAAGCGCTGGTTCCCAAAGGAATCCAGGGCCTTTTACAGGATTGATCCCGACACACGCGGGCGGGATAGCGCTTCGGTGGCCACAATGATATACAGCACCACATATCTGAGCGATATCGTACTTGAGGGCGGAGAGCATCAGAGGCTCCGAGGGCCTGCCAGCGTTCGCATGCGCGCAAATGCAGGTGAGAAAAGTGAGGAGGAATGGGCGCAAATGAGGCCTTTTGCGCTCGAATCGACAGAAGAGAATACTTATCTGGTGTACGATACCCTTTCGGAGGGCATCATCAATTTGCTCAATTGGTCCATGAACCAGTCTAGCTCGCTGGCCAATGGCAGACTCAAATTGGGGAAGATAGACCTCATGATGAATCACCTGCTGCGAATCAACCGTTTCGAAGGCCTGCGCCTTGGCCTTGGCTTGAGCAGCAACCGCGACCTCATCAAATGGATGAGTATGGAAGGCTACTTCGCATATGGGTTCAGGGACATGCGCAGCAAGTATGGCGGAGCGCTTGTGTTTCACCTTTCTGAGGCTTACAGCACCAATCTGCGCCTGGCCTACAGAAACGATGTTGTAGAACCTGGCCGCAGCCAATTGGGGCGTGATCTGGCCTTTACACAAACGGCCTTTTCCATTCGCAACCTTTTTACGGAAGTGATGGACCGCAACGAAGTGTATGAGGCGGTATTGAGCTCCCGACCCGGCAGAAGCTTACGCACGGATTTGGGCTTCCGCTATGAGCAAAGGCAGCTTTTTCCGCACTTCTTCGCCGATGAGCTCCTATTGCCTCCTGATATGGTCACGGCCAGCGTGCTTCGGGCTCAGATAGATTGGGTGCCGGGGCAGTCGCTCATGCAGGTGGGCCGCAGCTTTGTGCCCATGCAGCTCAGCTATCCCCGACTGCGCCTCAGTGTAGAAAGCGCCGTACCTGAGATCCTTGAGACCAATCAATCCTTCACCCGCCTCGAGTGGGATATCAGCCATCAGGTCAACATCAGGAGGCTGGGCGTACTGAGTCTATTCGGCGGGGCAGGCAGGGTGTGGGGCAGTGATGTGGCCCTTCCTTTTTTGCACTTCGGCAGGGGAATCGACGGCTTTGATGGCTTGGGACTTGAGGCGCCAGGCTATTTTCAAACCATGCCCCTCTATGATTTTCTGATGGATGAATTTGCTTACGCAGGCCTGCGCCACGATTTTGGAACCATATTTGGCATTGAAAACCAGTGGTCAAAGCCAAGACTCAAAGTTTCTTACACTGCGGGAATAGGCAATCTCAGCGGTTCGCATCAGGTAGCTGACTTTGTCGGCTTTCGCCAAATGAACAAAGCCTATCTCGAATCGGGATTGATCATCGACGATATACTGCGCTATACCACAAGAACCTCGGTAACCTACAGCGGATTTGGTGCCGGGGTCTACTGGCTGCACGGGCACTACAGTCGGCCTTCCACTATCGACAATTTCAGCTTTGTGATAAGCTTTACGAATAGCTTTTAAGCCCTGGGCTTCACCCCCATTCCCAGTCTGCCCTTAATGCTCAGGCAGCCGCGATCGACGACAAGGCCCTCAAAAGGATCTTCGGCCAGCATCAATGTAGCATCGAGATCGGCCCAATCGCTGCCAGTAGCCAAATGGGCGCCGGCTGCAATGCCACAGCTGCTCTCAACCATGGAGCCCACAAGGATTCTTTTATTCTGATCTCGACAGAATTTCATCATATCCATGGCCTCTGAAAAGCCTCCGCATTTCATCAACTTGATATTGAAGCCATCAAAGAGTGCTAAGCGCTTCTGCAAATCCGAGAGCTCAGCCACCGATTCATCGGCTACGAAAGGAAGCTCAAAACGTTCTCTCAACCACATCATATCCTCATCCCTCTCCTCGGGCATTGGCTGCTCCACATACAGCACACGATCGCGGGGCAGCTGTTCGCAAAAGAATGCAGCCTTATCTCTGTCCTTCCAGCCCTGATTCACATCCACCCCAAAAGCCCCTTTCCAGCCCTTGCAAAACTGTGCGATGCTGGCGGCGTCACGATCTGAGCCCAGCTTTAATTTGGCCGACTGGAAAGCCCGGCCCTTATTGATTTTGAGGGCAAGTTCGGCCTCGCTTTCGCAAATGCCGATGGTAAAAGACGTGGCCAGCCTTTCGGGTCTCGCCACGCCTAGTAGAGCCGAAAGAGGGAGCTGCTTCCTGCGGGCGTACAAATCGTGCAAGGCGATATCAAGAGCTGCACGTGCCGGCCCCGCTGGCATCGCAAAGCGCAGGTATTGGAGTGCTTCTTCCATATCCATTCGCAGCAATTTTTGCCAGTGTACTTCGCGCCATTGCCGCATCACTTGAGGGGCATCCCATTTGAGATAAGGCGGTAGAGAGGCTTCTCCAAAAGTCGCTATACCCTCTGACTCGAGCTTGAGAAAAAGTACATCGGTATGGCTTCTGCTTCCATGTTGGATAGCAAAAGCTTCACGGTGCCTCAGCTTAAAAGCTATGGCTGATACGCGTGTCGATCGCTCACTGTAGAGGCTTTCTCCTGCATCCATCATTCCTTACAGCCATCAGGCCTTTTGCTTTTCAGCAGCGGGCAGTGCTATGGTAGCAATGGTACCTCTACCATTGCGCTTCTTCAAGTCGAGATAGCCATTATGGGCTTCCGCAAAATCCTTCACCATTCTCAAACCCAGACCCGTACCTCTCTCGCCATGGGTACCAACTGCGCTTTTTACCTCGACATCACCGCGTATGGCAGTGGCCACCTCCTCGCTCACACCCTCACCATCATCTTCTACCTGCAGTACATCGTACTTGTCCTGATTCAGGAGGCTAAGTCGTATTGTACCCTCCTCAGGACTGTATTTCACGGCATTGCTTAAGAGGTTGTTCACCATGCTGCGAAATTGGTTGGGATCGGCACATACCGTCTCCATGGTATTTACTTCTAAGGAAAGGTTCTTTGCTACTATCTGTGACTTGAGGCTATCGATACACTCCTGTATAATGGCTTCAGCCTTGAGAATTTTCTTATCGGGTTCATTTCCATCAGTCTCTCTTTTAGACCACTCAAGTAGATTGCGCAGAGAGCTGAGGTTGTAAGAAACCTCTTTCTGAAGCCTACCGACTAGGTCAGTTCTAATCTCGTCTTCCAGCTGGTCTTGCTCGAAGAGGTGTAATAAGGACAAGATGCTGTTTAGCGGGGCTTTAAGATCATGCCCCATAATGGTGATAATGCGGTTTTTGAATTCATTGGCATTGGCCAGCTTCGACTCATGATTTTTGATGACTTCCAGCTGCTCTTGCAGTGAAATACGGGCTTCAGTGGCCTCCTTGTAAGCTGCATTGCGCTGCTTGAGGATGCGGGAGATAATGAGAACCACCACAAGACCCAAGACCAATAAAATGCCAAGACCTGCCAACAACCAATTTTTTCTCTGAAGCTTGGCTGCCCTCATTTCGTTTTCCGCGAACAATTGCTGATTCTCTGCTTCGATTAATTGGGTTTCATAGCGGGTTTTGATTTCGTCCAGGGCCTCACTCCTACTCGCTTGGTGTAGGGAATCTTCAAGGTTTCTAATCTGTTCTAAAGCGGAAAGAGCTTCTTGCCACTGACCATAGTCTTTATTGATTCCATAGATAGCTATTAGCGCTTCCAACTCAAGTTCGACCAGAACAAATTCACCAGCCTGATCTGCTGCCTGTCCGTAGTATTTCAGAGCCACCTTGTAATTGTTCATTTTTTCATGAGCCCTTGCAATGCCCAAGGCTGAATAAATGAGTCCCAAAGACAAACCATAATCCTGGCTGAGCTCCAAGCTATTTTCAAAATAAGAAAGGCCTTGTCGGTATTCTTCATTCTCCATATGCCAAAGGCCGAGGCTGTAGTAGGACATGGCCATCCCGGCTTCATCTCCAAGTTCTTCTCGGAGCTTCATCTCAAGTTTAATGTAGTGCAGAGCACTATCTCGCTCAGCGAGCAGAAGCTTGGCGAGCGCGTAGTTGTGGTAGTTTCTGGCAAGATCCTTAGGTAAGCCAATGCGCTTGTGAATGGCTATTGCGCGCTGATAGTGACGCAAGGCTTTTGGGGCATCCTCGAAAGAATCCCGGTAGAATTCACCAAGATTGCTTATTAGAATGGCTTGATTGTATTCGTCACCTACTCTCTCGAAATATTCAATGGCCGCAGTTAAGTTCATGATGGCCGAGTCAAGTATGCCCAAATTCATATACGAAGTAGACATATTGCTCAAAATACTGTAATAAGCGAGGGTGTCACAATCACCCACATACTGCAAGCTGCTCCGATGGTGTCTTAGCGCCATTTTCCCATCCCCCATCTGATCATAAATACTGGCCAGATCAGCATGGCTACTGAGCAGAAAGGCAGTATCATTTTGTGCGTGAGCGATACTGAGCGTCTGTTCACCACTTGCCCTTGCTTCAATCAAGCGATTGGTGTTTAAGTGCAAGCGCGTATTTAGCCGAAAGAACCTCAATCGCATGCTGTCAGGAAGCACGAATACCTTGGAATCGACAAAGAAATCAGCAATAGAATCAGCGCGAATAAACTCACCTTTGTCAATATGTACTTCCAAGGCGTGCAGAAGAGAATCTGCCTGCCCCAAAGAATTAACAGCTTGTGAATTAGCGCTTTTTATCCCGATACAGGCAAGCCCGAAAATAGCGATGAAGAGAGACTTGACCCAGAGCTGATGATTCATGTGGAGACCTTAGAGAAGTGAAAAGGTATCAACTATCGAACAGTTGTAAGAATCGTTTGAAAAAATTAATTCACAAACAAATTAACACGAAACCACAAGAGAAACTCAAGCTAAAGGCAGGGAATTCTATGGAAAAATAATACTTTCATCCTGGATGATGCACCACACACCCAAGGACAGAAACTTATTCAAATCAAGATTATCCATCTACCTTTTGTCGCCTCATGAGCCAAATATTGGAAATTATTGAAGAGCCCGGTCCGGATCTTAGCCATAACAAAGCCTTTGTCTACCTTTGGTTTTATCCTGCGGCTACCTTTCGCTTTCTACTCAAGCACCCGCTATGGGGCCGGGTGCAAGCTTTGCTCATTCTGGGTGCCTGTTGCTCCGCCCTCAAGCGTATGGCTGGATGGACCTTTGTTAACCTTAGCGGATCAGTACTCGAAAACCTGCTGAAATATGTCTTGCTAGCGATTGGAATTTTCGCCAGCTACCTCTTGTTCTGTTGGCTACTCAAGCGCTGCTCCACTCTGTTCGGAAAGCGCTTTGAGATTGCACATTTCAAGCTCTTATTGGCGTATGCCTTGCTCCCCACCATTGTCGCATTGCTGCTCTTGCTGCCTAAGCTATTCTTGTTTGGCGCAAGCCTCTTTACGCCAGAGAAAGAACTTACGCGGGGAGACATTCCCTGGCTCGAATTATCGGTGTATGCTATGGAGTTCGTTTTGTTTATCTGGTCGGCGCTGATCCTGGTGCGTGGCCTGCAGGTTCTGCTCAAACTGCCCGCGGTGAAAGCTTTACTCATCTTGGTGATCTCCCTGGGCCTTACGATGCTACTCCTGCTTCCGCTGCTTTTTCTGCTCAGCCAAAATTGGAGCTATATATTCCTCTGATTGAGATTATTGACTTTTCCACATGCACAAAAAGGCCCCGCAAGCGGGGCCTTTTAAGTCATTTCACAGCCTTAATAGCACTCATGAAAAACATGAGGAGATTCGGGCCAAGAAAAAATCAGATTAGAAGTAGAACAACAGGGCAATACTTCCATTTAGGTTGTCATTGTCCAGGCTAAACTCGCTGCGGCTGCGTCCGGGCAACTCACGCACTTCAAGCTCATTGTTGACGATGCGCTCGCGAAGCACACTGCCTTCACCTTGTATGAAGAAAGCAGGTCCCCAGCCGAATTCGCCGGCGATGGAGATTGTTGGCGCAAAGAAATATTCAACACCTACAAAGGCTCTGGCGCCAAAGGCCCATCCGGTACCTGAACGCTCCTCGACAATGCGATCGCCACCTCGGGTCTGTGCACCTGTATTGAAATTGGTGGTGTAGTTTACGGAAGGGTTATCAATTGTGAGGGCATTGCCGTACTCAAACTCTACTGCTGAGCTGCTCATTCCTACAAAAGCCTCCGCTCCATAATAGCCTTGAACACGACCGCGACCACGACGCCATTCCAGACCTCCTGAAACCACAAAATTGGAATTGATCGATGTGCGGCGATCCTCAACAAAATTGTAGAGTCCTGGCTCCATGCTGAGTACTTCATTGTTCATGGTCATGGTAGAGTAGCCCAAACGCACAGAACCTCGGATCACCTTGGTGTCTGTGAGAAAGTATTTACCGAAAATGGTCTGATCGGTATTGATGAAGTCAACAGCAAGTGCGCCCCCATTGGCGGGACTAAAACCTGTATTGAAATTGAAGAAACTACCGAGGTAGTTCAGAAAAGGAGCAGCGTTGAGCCCCAATCCATAATCACCGGCTTCTGGCAAAATGGGCACACCCCTTTTGTTGGTTTTAGCCGGATCGTCTAATTGCTGCGCGGAGAGCGCTGTGCACAAAAGCACAGCTGCACAGCCAAGCAATATTTTTTTCATATCCATTGTCATTTCGTTCTGATTTTCATTTGCCTATCAGGCGAATGATCAATTGGGAAAATAGGTGAAATCAACAAAGCGATTTACATTCTGCGTTACAGAAATGCTTTGATCGGCAGTGGTAAATGTCGTGCGCTCAGTAACACCTGGCTCGATGATGCGGTCAATTTCCAAATCATTGCCACTCATTACAACGGTTACGTTGCGGACTCCGGCAGGAATCTGAATGGTATATCGGCCTTCCTCATTGGTTACAGCCTCAGCCACGCGATCGGTGTAGGTGTGATTGGGATCTACCACAGTGGTGAGTTGCGAGGTATTGTAGCGGGCAAAAATGCGCACACCCTCTAGGCGCTCGTTGGTGATTTCCGGGATGGTATCCACGATCACCTCGCCTCCTATTTCGGTTTCTTCAATTCGGAAATCATTGGTAAGATCTATATTACCTTCAACGATTCCCGTAATGGTTGCACGTGTGTTTACGGTAACTTCGGTGGGCTCTTCTTTTTCGCAAGAGTAAACCAACATAAGTCCCAAGGACACGCAAAGAATGGAAAAAAGCTTGTTTTTCTTCATGACATCAGGTTTTTGTTAAGCGTAGATTAAGGTCGCAAAAGAACGTAAGAATTGCGACTTGATCACTGCTCTAAGTCTTTTTTTTTCACCTTAGTTTTCAACAACTAATTGGTAATATCCCCTTTAGCGATACGCTATGCTCACTGATCGTGCCGGTGCTATGAAGACCTTACCCAACTCATCCTTTGTATCAGTCAGACCATCTTGCCAGTACAACCTCCAAGGGCCCTCAGGAGTATTGATTTTCTGTGACTTGGCAGCAGAATTCAACACAATCCAGCAGGCATTCCATCTACCCTCATTAGCTGCCTCTATCGTATAGGCCAAAATGCCATCCTCCCCATGGGTAAATTGAATGGACTTGGCAATGGAGCCGGCATCCGGCAAGCGGAAAAGAGGCTGCTCCTTGCGCATGGCTATCAATTGCTTGAAGGCTTCGAGCACTTCCTGGGCCTCTGCCTTACTCGTCCAATCGATCTGATTGATAGAGTCCGGTGATTTGTAGGAATTCTCTACCCCTTGCTTGCTGCGCATGAATTCTGATCCCGCATGGAGAAAGCTCTGGCCTTGCGAACAGAGCACGGCTGCATGGGCCATGATGTGCATTTTTTGGAGCTCTTCTTTTGTGGCATCGGGATTGGCAAGCTT
>SLDS01000239.1 GCA_007125175.1 Flavobacteriales bacterium | reverse complement strand
TCTCGATACATTTTTCAGCCCGAGAAGTCAGAGGAATGACGAAATTAATGCAAGGGCTGAAAAACACTCGAGCTGACGATCCTAGGGAATTTGGTACAGTTCATTTCTAAACAAAAAGCGGGTAATGCCTGCTCATTTCTCTGCCCGGCCATCTAGGGCTGTGTAAAGGATAAATGATGAATCGCTCGGAAAATCAATTTGTCTCGGAGCCTGTCATTTCGCGGTATTGCAGTACCCGCAATTTCTTTTTTGGCGAAAGCGCCTCCCGGGTCATGGCAGCTGCAACTTGCTCGCCATGAATGGTCTTATACTTGGAGAGGCGACCCGCCATAAGCGGTGAGAACAGCTGCATGAGCCAGCCGCCTACTTGCTCGGCCCGGCGCACTTCCCGGCGGTCGCCGCGCAGAAAACCCGGGCGGTAGATGCAGTAGTGGCTGAAGTTCAGCTTGCTGAGCGCCTCTTCGGTCTCACCTTTTACCCGGTTGTAGAAAATGGAGGATTGGGCCGAGGCGCCAATGGCGCTGACCATGTGGAATTGCTTGGCTCCGGCTTTTAAGCTTGCTTCCGCAAAAGTGAGGACGTAATCGTGGTCGATCTTGCGAAAGGCCTCTTGACTGCCGGCCTTGGCCATGGTTGTGCCCAGACAGCAGAATGCTGCCTCAGCTCCTTTACAGGCTTTATTCAAGGAGTCGACATTTTCATAATCCACTACTTGCCAAGCCACTTTGCTGTGCTCTGCCGATTCGGATCGCCGGCTCAGGGCAGTGATATGGGAGATGCCCGCTTCTTCTGCGAGGCTTTTCAGCAAATATGTACCCACAAGTCCTGTGGCTCCGGCTACCACTACTTTCATGTGCTTTCGGATTGGGGATCAATCCAGTCGCCGTGGGTGCGGATCAAGTTGATGAGCTCATCCACAGCATGTTCAGAAGGCACATTTCGCTTTACCACTTCCTTTTCCTTGTAGAGGGTGATCTTGCCAGGCCCGGTGCCCACATAGCCGTAGTCGGCATCGGCCATTTCGCCAGGCCCATTTACGATGCAGCCCATGATGCCGATTTTCACACCTTTCAGGTGATTGGTGCGGGCGCGAATTTTGGCTGTGGTCTCCTGCAGGTCAAAAAGGGTTCTGCCACAAGAGGGGCAGGAGATGTATTCGGTCTTGCTAATGCGGGTTCGGGTGGCTTGCAAGATGCCGAAGCAAAGTGAGTTTATCGCCTTTGCTTCCAGGGTTTTGCTGCGCAGCCATATGCCATCACCCATGCCATCGATCATCAGTGCGCCTACATCGGTAGAGGCGTAAAGCGCGCTGCGCTCCTTGTCGAGATCGCCGTAGTCGCGGTAGATGATGACCGGGAGATGGGCGCCTGCTGCCTGCAGGGATGCAAACGCGCGCCTGAGGGCGGCTACCGCATGCAGATTGTCGGTGGAGAGTATCAATACACTGGAATGACATTGAGCGAGGGCAGCGGCCTTTTCCACCTGCCACACTTCCTCCGCTTTGGCTGATATGAAGTTGAGCTTGGGGTGGATCTCTCCGAGATGCATCAGCTCTGAGAGACTGTAGGAAGGGAAGCTGCGCTGCTGCGAGCTGTGGGCCTTCCAGGTTTCAAGATCGTAAATAATGCCAAGGGTGCCGGGGATTTCGAAATCGATGACATTGCTGCCTGCAAAGATGTAGTCGGCGGCTTGATCGCCAATATGCCATTTGTCGAGCGGCACGCTGTAATTGTAGCCATATGCGAAAAGCGAAGCGGGCTTTAAGGATTTCCTCGATGAGAGGTCGCCAATGACACAGGGCACCTGTCCGGCGCCAAAATTGAGCACCGTGGCCGATTCCCGCCTTTGGTAGGCAAAGGGATCAAAGGGGGGATGCTCCAAGTCCGGGATGGCTTGGTGGCCCTCTCTGTTGCTGTACCTTTCTGCTAGCATCCGAGCCACCGGTATTTCGGCTTCTGGGGCTTCTGTGAGGGATACGCGAATGGTATCGCCGAGCCCGTCTTCGAGCAGGGCGCCTATGCCTACTGCGCTCTTGATGCGTCCATCTTCACCCTCTCCGGCTTCTGTAACGCCGAGGTGTAGTGGGTAATTCATCCCTTCACGAAGCATGTACATGGACAGCATGCGGTAGGCTTGCACCATTACCTGGGGATTGGAGGCCTTCATGCTCAGGACGATCTCGTGATAATCCATCTCGCGACATATGCGCAGAAACTCCATCGCGCTCTCGACCATGCCCAGCGGGGTGTCGCCATATCGGCTCATGATGCGATCGCTCAGGGAGCCATGATTCGTGCCAATGCGCATCGCTGTGCCTTGCTCCTTGCAGATTTTCACCAGGGGCTCGAAGCGTTCCCGGATGCGCTGAAGCTCGGCGGCGTAGCTTTCGTCGGTGTACTCGATGTGGTCAAATTTCTTCTTGTCGGCGTAGTTTCCCGGATTCACCCTGACCTTCTCAACGATTCGGGCAGCGATTTCGGCGGCATTGGGCGTGAAGTGAATATCTGCTACCAAGGGCGTATCATAAGCCGCTTTGGCCAATTGTTCCTTGATATTTTGGAGGTTTTCAGCATCCTTTTTGCTGGGAGCGGTGATGCGAACCAATTCACATCCGGCCTCTATCATTCGGATACTTTCCGCTACTGTGGCCTCAGTGTCCATGGTGCCGGCAGTGGTCATGCTTTGTATCCGGATCGGGTTCTTCCTGCCCATAAGCAGTTTTCCAATGCGCACCTCTCTTGTTTCCAATCGCTTGTATTGGGTTAGGCTATTGCAGTAGAGGTTTTTTTCTAGGGTGCTGGTGGCCATGGCTTTTTCTTTGCTATGCGAAGTTAACAATTGCCGGGCTCCCTTGTTGGCGCTCAGTTGATCTTAGGGGCTTTTATGCCGAAAGCGATAGACCAAAATGGAAAGATTTATCGACCCGGCAGCCTGACTGAGACCTTTGCTCGGTGGCAAATTACTCGTCCACAAGGAGGATGTCAAAGTCCACTAGATCGACAAAGAGTTGTATGCGGTGGTCAATCTCGCTTTCTTTGAGCCCAATGAGTCGCTCTGTACCAAAGCGCTCCACGGAAAAGCTAGCCATGGCCGAGCCGAGTACCACAGCTCTTTTCATGTTTTCGAAAGAAATGTCGCGGCTGTGCGCCAGATAACCGATGAAGCCTCCGGCAAAGGTGTCTCCCGCGCCGGTGGGATCCATCACTTCTTCGAGGGGCATGGCCGGTGCGAAGAACATGTTTTCGCTGTCGATAAGCAGGGCGCCATTTTCACCTTTTTTGATCACAATGGCCTTTGGGCCCATGTCGAGGATGATTCTCGCGGCTTTCACCAGGCTGTATTGGCCTGAGAGCTGTCGTGCTTCCTCGTCATTGATGGTGATCACATCCACTTGGGATATGACCTCCTTCAGCTCCTCGAGG
Source organism: Flavobacteriales bacterium (assembly GCA_007125175.1). Lineage (GTDB taxonomy): Bacteria > Bacteroidota > Bacteroidia > Flavobacteriales_D > Cryomorphaceae > T3Sed10-241. The sequence goes on along the minus strand of SLDS01000239.1, from coordinate 804 downwards.
GCGCAGTCCATCCAAAAGTTCATGGTGTCGAGCACCACGAGCTTGGGTCTTTTCTCCAGTTGTTGCAGCACTGAGAGCTGCACGGAGGGTGCGAGATTTCCCAACATGAGAAAATCACAGTTGCGGTATGAATCCGGTAATGCGGGCACAAAATCGGCCAAGACATTCAGCTGTGTGTCGAGGGTGTCGCGGGTGTTGAGGTCGTAGTGGTACTTGCCTTCCCAGAAGAAGCTTTTTTCGCCCTCTTTGATTTGCAGGCCCGCCAGATCCACCCCTTGCGCGGCCATGGTGTCGAGAAAATCCTTTGGGAAATCGTCGCCTATGACCGATACGAGTTTGATGTCTTTGTAAAACTGACTGGCTGAAAGGCTGATATAGCTGGCTGCACCACCTACTATTTTCTCCGATTGGCCAAATGGGGTGCTTATTTTATCGAATGCTACGGTGCCAACAACTACCAAACTCATACCAAAAATTTTGCGCAAAGATATTGCTATTTCCCGATTTTGCAGTAATATTGCAGCCCGAAATTTCTCTAATACACTCCTCCTTAGCTCAGTTGGTTAGAGCATCTGACTGTTAATCAGAGGGTCCTTGGTTCGAGCCCAAGAGGGGGAGCTTCAAAAGCCGCTTCGTTTACCGCGAGGCGGCTTTTGTTTTTGGTGGGTAGCGGTGTTGAGAAATACTCCTTGATCAGTTTTTTCCGGAAGGGTCTTCGGCCTAACCGCACTGAATTCCCGGCATCTGACTGTAATCAGCCCCGCACGTGCGGGATGGTTCGAGCCTGATAGGATAGGGGGAGCT
>SLDS01000064.1 GCA_007125175.1 Flavobacteriales bacterium | reverse complement strand
TACCACTTCCACCGCGCCGATGTGGCCATAGCCGCCTCCTACCGCAGCTACGGTATCGGGCAGGAGGGGCATGGCTACCGCTGGCAGCTGGGCGAGCAGCGCATCGGTCTGGAGGTCTTTAAGTTCCTCTTCGACTACAATGGATTCATGCCCTTCATCGGACTCTCGCTGGGGACGGCCCATCAGCGCTTCGAAGCCCGGGATTCGGAAGCTTCGGGCGAACATGGTACGGTCGGCGAAAGTGCATGGAGCCCTGCTTTCGGCCTTGTGTTCGGCTGGGATATCAGGCCCTCCGCCAGCGATTGGTTTTACCTGCGCACCAACCTCCGCCTGTTTTGGACAGGCGGCAGCGGAGTGCAAGCCTTTGACCTGCGTAACCGCCACCTTGAGGTCAATTTTATCCAAATGGTGATTTATCCCGAACGCATTGCCAAACTCAAACACATACATCCATGACACAGACCATTTTTCTCTGGATTCACATCGCAGTCGGCAGCATAGCACTCCTCGCCGGTGGCATCGCCGCATTTGCCGTAAAGGGCAGCTCCCTCCACAAGCGCAGCGGACGCTTTTTTGCCATGAGCATGGCCCTCACCGCAGTGAGCGCCATCGCACTCAGCATTATGAATTACAATCCTTTTCTGCTTAGCATCGGCTTCTTCACAGCCTACCTCGTAGGCAGTGGCTACCTCTGGGCGCAACGCATGCCCTTGCAGCGGCGCTACCGTATGGGGCGCTACATCGGTATGGCGGGGGTGCTCACGGCTGCGGGCATGTTTTATGTAGCCCTTTCCTATCCGGTGATGAGTGTCGTGCTTCTCGTATTCGGGGGCATCCTGTTATTCATGGCCGGGGCTGATGCCTTAAGGCGCAAGCCGCCAAAAAACCCTATTGCCCTGCACGGCGGGCGCATGGGCGGGGCCTACATTGCCGCCACTACCGCCTTTCTGGTGGTGAATGTGGAGTGGACCATTGCGGCTTGGCTGCTGCCTACGGTGGTGGGTTCACCGCTTATTGCAATTGGAATCAGGAGGTATGCGAAGCGTGGCGTGAAAGGCTGAGGATGCCTGATCGCATGAATCTCTATTGACTAAACTTCACGGGAAGATTATACTGCACCGCTACAACACGGTTGCGCTGTCTGCCGGGAACCCATTTTGGCATTTTCTCTATGGCATCAAGGGCCATTTGATCACACTCAGGATGGAGGCTGCGAAGCACTCTCGCATCTGCAATCTGTCCGTCCGGGTCAACCACGAAAGTCAAGAATACTATGCCTTGAATGCCTTCTTTCCGGGCAGATTCCGGGTATCTGATATTGCTTGCAAGATATCTTTGTAATGCAAGCTGACCTCCCGGAAATTGAGGCATCTGTTCCACAATAGTGAATATCTGCCTTTCAACTTTAGCACCCGAGTCAACAGATATTTCGGGGAGTCGTATGGTGCCGCAGGGATATCCGATTGCCATCAACTTTCGCATCATCAACAATTCCTTCTGCTGTCGCTGATGCTCTTCGTTCAGGTTTTCGAGCAGGGCGGCTCTTTGTAGGTTTAGGTTTTCTCTCCTTTCCCGCGCCTTGATTTCCTCCTGTATGATTTTCTCGGCCCACCTCTTTTGTGCTTTTCGCTCGGCTTTTATACGGCCGAAATTCTCACCGACGGCCCGCAAGTCTTGTCTGATCTCAGCTTCCGTGGCTGAAGCCATACTCAGCTCGACCATTTCTGTGCGATAGGGGTTGTATTTGCGAAAAGCCCATTGAAAACCGGTGCTATCCTCTGCCAATGCGAAGGCCCAAGATTCCTTCACCCTGCCCCGGATCGTGGGAAATGTAGCCTGATACACCCCATCATTCTCTGCAAGATTGGTGTAGGTATTCACTGCTCCGAGCCATTGGCTCACTTCGGTATTTTGGGCCCGGTTTTGAACCCGGATTTCCACAGTTTTGGTCTTGCCATCGAGGAGTTTCAAATAGCGGTCTATATTGCCCCAGCCCATGGTAAGCCAAGGCGTGGCATATACTTGATTGCCTTGAAAAGCCTCGGTACCTGGGCTTGGGCTAATGTTGTTTTGCCTGTCAAAGGCTTCCAAGTCTGCCTTCATCGCATTCAAATCGGCTGTGCTCTTTTCTGCATATTGAGCTGCAAGGCGATTTCGATGATCGGCGATTTCAGTGCGCTTCTGCAAATAGTGCTTGCTGAGCTGATCTGCATAGAGCTGACCATCCTCAAGGCGGGTAAGGCCTTGTGCGGCAAATGCGCGAAACTGCTGCTTTTCCTCTCCCAGCGCTGCGGAGGCGACGAGCGAATCGGCTTCCCACAGGTTTTTGTCCAGGTTGCGGATGTAAATCTGCAGGAGCTCTTCGCCCTGATCAGAAGCATGCAGGAACCGAATTCGTTCCTCAAATTCATGTGTGGCGATGAAGGATTCATTGAAATCGGATCCTTTTATTGTTTCGACGGTTTGCGGATTTATCCGACAATTCACTGAATCAGCGACATCCGAATCACGATCTGAGATTTGTTCGGAGCTCGACGACAACGAATAGTACAGGCTGTCCACAAGGCTGTTTGTCGCCCTTGTATAGCTTTTGAAGGGCATGTGGTTCTCCACCTCCCGGGCAAATCCCGGGGGAAGGAAGTCAAGGGAGTCCAAGGGAATATGCACCAAAAACTTCTGGAGGGAATGGGCCGGCTTCCAGTTTATTCCGTCATCAAGCACTTCGCCGGTGAAGGCCATCATCCCCTCTTGCACTGCGGGGACAGGGATTTCGATGTACAAAGGCCTTTCCGGATTGATTTCGACATGCACACCATTCACCTTCGCTTCCATGAAGAACATGCCCCCTGATTCGAGGGTCGCGCCGTCGGCAAGTGTTTGCAGCTTATAGAGTACCATGTCTTCGATATCAAAAGCCTCCACAAGATTGAATTCTACCTTTCCACTGACTACCTTTTGCCCGGTATCCGTAAAGGCCATGGGCGGTACGATCATGAGCATCCCTTGCTTGCCGACTATCCTTGCCCCGTGGCGGCTGTCGAAATGGAAAGTTTGAATGTCGGGCTGAGCCCATAGTTCGTGCCCTCCGAGGTTTGGGGCATGAACCTCTCTTCCTCCCTCTGAAAAGACTTTCTCTTCCTCATGCGCTCGTAGATTCTCATTCGTTTGTTCGGGCATGAGAGATTCTGTTTCCTCAATCACTTCAGAGCCTTGTGATGCAGGATGCTTTAGGCTCTCGCTATCCGGGTTTAGTTGCATCCAAAGCAGGATGACGCCAGCGGTGAGCAGAATTGAACCCATTGTCCACAGCCATTTTCCAATTCCTCCTGATGCCGCTGATTCGATCTGTGAGCGCAATACATTTCGCTTCACGGCACGCTCGAGTAAACTGATCTCGTCTGTGAGTGCAGCAAGCGCGGGATTTTCTGCCATCCGCTTTTCGTAGATTTTTCGGTCTGCGGTGTTGAGCTCTCCGCGGAGGTAAAGCACTGCTTCTTCTATTTGTTGTAATTCCGTTCTCATGGCTCAGGCTTTTTCAGGTTCATAATTGGCGGCCAGCTTCATGGCATGCTCGATACACTTGTACTTCTGTGTTTTGGCGGAAGCCATGCCTGAAAAGCCCATTTCGCTGGCGATCTCAGCCATTGATTGTTTTTGGGTGTAGAACCTCGAAAAGATTTCTCGGCAGCGTACTGAAATTTCTTGTAGCACCTTTTCAAGTATATTCAGTTTGTCCTCACGGGCGGGATCCCAATCCAAGTCAGCGGACGATATATCCATGGCTTCCGGCCATGCTATTTCTACTGAGCCTTGCTTTTTGCGAGCCTTATTGAGCCAGAGGAAACGGCAGATGCCGAAGAGAAAAGTCGAAAGCTTGGAGGTGCTTTCAAATTGCGGATTTTGCACTTTCTCGATCAGTAAAATGAGCGCATCGTGAAAGGTTTCTCTGGCTTCATCCTTCCGGCCTCCCGAGGACACAATCCGTGCACGTACTTTGGGAAACTCCTTATAGAGCTGTCTGATTGCACCTTCGGTCTTGCCTCGGCGTATATGATCTATGATTTCTTCGTCCTTCATCGTTGGGCCTTTACCAAGTGAATGTCGAATTTGGAAAAAGGTAACCTAGAATGAAAAAATTATGCCGCATTAGATCGCAAAACACAGCTTATAGTCCGATCAATGAGCTAAGCAGCCACTATTACAAATCCAAGCCCAAGACCGCAATAAGGTTCTCCTTGACGTGCTCGGACAAATCCTTCGGAAGC
>SLDS01000152.1 GCA_007125175.1 Flavobacteriales bacterium | reverse complement strand
CCCTTGCCGTGCTCGCAGCGGTAGGGGCTTCAGTGATCACAGCCTTTGGCCTTACTGAGAGCATGCGAAAGCCCCATGTGGAGGTAGTGACTCAATCGACGGTGGCGGTGGCAAGCCCCATTGCAAGTGTCGAAAAAGGCAAGGTGCAAAAGGCAAATGAGTCGAATACAGAAGCGGCCAGCCTTGCAGAACAAGGTGAGAGTGCTGATGTGAAGATAAAAGCTTCAGCTGCGACAGCGGCAATTGGCCACAGTGCTTTTGCCTTGTCTGAGCAAGGCTATTTTCTTTGCGCCATAGAGGGAATCGAGGAGATGAGTACACTGGGCCTGCGTTTTGAGCCCATTGGTCCTCCGCATCCGGCACAGGTGCTGGCTGTAGACCCGGAAACCGGACTGGCTTTACTCAAAACGGAATACAGCCCTACGCTTCCAAAATATTTTCCGTACCGCTTCAAGCAAAATGAGCTGGCAGCCGGCGAGAACATTTACTCGGTGGGATTTCCAAGGCAGCTAAGTGTTTACACCAATGGCAGCGTGAGCAGTTCGAGCACGCAGCACAAGGTACAAGCAATCTTGCAAGCAGCTTCGCCGGGTGCACCTGTTTTTGATGCCTTCGGTCAGGTAGCCGGATTGGTGGTTACACAAAGTTCCGAGAATGGAAGTGAAGCCACCTTGATTGACTCTGAATTCATACAGCGATGGCTTAAGGATGTGATGGCCGAGAAGAATTGGGCCATCGATATCAACCAGCGCAACCGCCTATTCCACTCAGACCGTGTAGCCCAGGTGGAGCGGATCAAACCTTATGTGGTGGGTGTAGAATTCGTGGCGCTGTAATCGACTATATTCTTCCGAAGATCTCAATACTTGTCGGAATTGCCGACGGGCTATGAGCAAAAAAGCCTCCCTTGCTATGGGGAGGCTTTGCTTATTGGATATATCCTTCACGGAAAATGATCAGTGCAATCCTTTATCGGCTAGATAGCGCTCTGCATCTAGAGCAGCCATGCAACCCGTGCCTGCCGCAGTAACGGCTTGCCGGTAGATCTTGTCGGCGGCATCGCCACTGGCAAAAACTCCCGGGATGTTGGTTTTGGTGCTACCGGGCTTTATCTTGAGGTAGCCTACCTCATCCATATCGAGCTGGCCCTTGAAGATATCGGTATTTGGCTTGTGACCAATGGCAACGAAGAAACCACTGGCTGGAATCACGTGCTCCTCACCACTTTTTCTGTTTCTCACCTTCACCCCTTCTACAGCTTTTTCTCCCATTACCTCTACGGTCTCAGTATTCCACAGGATCTCGATATTGGCAGCATTCATTACCCTGTGCTGCATCGCTTTGGATGCGCGCATGGTATCGCTTCGTACGAGCATGGTTACTTTGGTGCAGAGCTTGGACAGATAGCTGGCCTCCTCGGCAGCAGTATCGCCGCCACCCACTATCACCACTTCCTGGCCTTTGTAAAAGAAGCCATCGCATACAGCGCAGGCACTCACTCCAAATCCGTTTAGGCGCTGCTCGCTCTCCAGGCCGAGCCATTTTGCGGAAGCACCGGTAGAGATAATCACAGAGTCAGCGCTCAATTTCTTCTTATTGTCGACGGTGACCAGGTGCTTGTCTCCGCTAAAATCGACAGCCGTGACAATGCCATAGCGCACGTCGGTGCCAAAGCGCTCGGCTTGTTTCTGAAAATCGATCATCATATCCGGGCCCTTCACCCCATCCGGGTAGCCTGGATAATTTTCTACATCAGTTGTGATGGTGAGTTGTCCTCCGGGCTGAAGTCCCTGATAAAGTACAGGTTTCATATCTGCACGGGCTGCATACACTGCAGCTGTATAGCCCGCCGGGCCCGAGCCAATGATCAGGCACTTCACGTGTTCCATTTCTTCCATGATATGGGTAGCATTCTGAGATTAAACGGGCGCAAAGTTACGAATGAAATCAGCATTAAGCATGATTAGTTATCATTGCGCATGTGCGACTTATTTGAACCTTTCATTCTCGGAAGCCGGGTCAGGGTGCTGTATCTACGGTATCGCATGTGCAGGCATAGGCGGCCCATACGCCCAGGGCTCCTTCCACATTCGACTCCACATTGTTGGGCGCTGCGAAGGGACTTCCCGTGGAGCCGATCTGGGCTTCGTAAGTATTGAAAAAATTGTACACAGGCCTCGTGGTGCTGCAAAGCTTGAATACAAAGAGGTCTCCAATTTCGAAAAAGCGGGCACCTTCATTCTGGTCTGTAGGTCTGGAGGAGTTAGGGGGTTGCCCTCGTAGAAAAATGAGTTCCACTGTTTCGCCATTGAAGAAGTCGTCGATAAAGGCTGCGCCCAGTGGAGGATAAAAGCTATTGTCTATGGGATTGCTATTCAAACTCGGCCCGGGGCGGGCTATGCGCCGCGTGAAGACTCTGTAGGCATTTCCTGCCGTATCGGGGTCACTGATTTTGACGAAAGCCAAGCCAAAATCCGGGCTATTGGCCCAAAGCCGAAACCACACAGAGTCCGGGGGGTGGGCCCGTGGAAGGTGGGCGATGGACTCTGCAAAGCGATCCATGGCCTCCACCTTGAGGTGGTAAGTGGTGTTTTCAGTTCCCTGCAAATCGGGGTGGGTACCCACATAGGCGCAGATGCGCAAATTGCCCAGTTGCTCTATTGCAAAACCTGTAGCTTCTTCAAAAAGTCCGCTAAGGCCGGGAGGCAATTCATCGCTGCAAATGCGCGCGAGGGGAATGCCATTGATGCTTACTTCGGCATCATCGATATAGGAGGCCGCAAAGTCTTCCAGACTGGTCGGCTCAAAGAAGCCCCTGCTGCGGCTCAGGAGTACAATGGGTGGGCTGCCTAGCTCGATACGCCCTTCTACCACAAGCTGGGCCTCAGCTTCGGGCAATTCCAGCTCGACTTCCCGCTCGCAAGAGGCGAATAGCAAAAGCAAGAAAAAGGCCAGGCCAGCAATCAGAGCTATGGAAGGAGTCTTGCTTATCATGATATCATCAAAATTCAAAATTCCAAGTGACAGAGGGCAGGATGGGAAATAGGGAGACCTGCCTCGCAGTGATCTGGAAGCTGTTTTCTTCCGGCCTGCCTGCATTGTCGAAATAGTAGAAATATGGATTGAGGCGGCTGTAGACATTGTAAATGCTAAAAACCCATTTGCTGCGGAGTTTTCGTTTGGGTGTGGGGGCATCCGGATCGGCAACGCTTCTCAGCTCCCGGCTCGATTTGGTATGGTAGGTAGCCGACAGATCGAGGCGGTGGTAATCGATCATGCGAAAGCTATTGCGATCTGCGTATTCGAGGGTGAGCCTGTTCTCTATGAAATATCCACTCTCCGGGAGGGTGATGGGGCGCCCTGTGCCGTATACGAAATTGGCCCCCACGGTCCATCGATCATTGAACTCGTGTGCAGCCACCACGGCAAGGTCATGCCTGCGGTCGAAGGGGGCTGGATACCAACGTCCTTGATTGATTTCGTCAAATTGCCGCTCAGTTCGGCTCAAGGTGTAGGCCACCCAGCCTGTGGTGCGCCCCTTTACCTTGCGGAGGTACAGCTCGAGCCCTGCCGCATAGGCCCTGCCAAAGGTGAGAAAGTTGTCTTCATTGTTGCCCACCCCGTCTTGCGGCTGGGTGTTTTCTTTGTATTCCACAAGGTTGCGCATGTCCTTGTAATACACTTCGGCCGAAGCTTCAAGATCGCCCTCCAGAAATTCGCGAAAGTAACCCGCCGACCACTGCTTCCCCAATTGAGGTGCAACGATGTCGGTACTCGGGAGCCATACATCGGTGGGCAAGGCCAGTGGCGATAGATTGGCGAGGTGAATGTATTGGTAATTTTGGGTGAAAGAGGCTTTGAGAGCGCTCTGGGGGTTTAGTTTGTAGCGTACCTGCAGGCGGGGTTCCCACCCAAAATACTGAGCTACACGCTCACCACCGCCATAGCTCACGGTATCGCGCGTGCGTCCTTCTGAATCGAGCAAGAAGCGATCGAATGGCCCTGCATGGGTAAAACCCGAAAAGCGGATGCCTGCCTCGACGCGCCAGCGCTCATTCAAATCGTATTCATCGGAGATCCAAATGGCCTTCTCGTGGCTGTAAAACTGCTGCTGCTGACCGAGGTCAAAGACTGTTTCGGCTTGTACGGCACTGCTGTTGTTGGGGCTGATGTCGTGAAATACGTATAGCAGCCCAGTATTGATCCTATGCCCGCCGAGGTAGAAAGTAATGTCCGGCTGCAGACGGTAATCTCTGATATCGCTGCGTACCT
>SLDS01000188.1 GCA_007125175.1 Flavobacteriales bacterium | reverse complement strand
GCTGCTTTAACTTTCGCTCCGATAAATCGGGTGGAAGCCTCACATTGGGCGCGAATACACCGATCGATGCGAAGAATAATTTTCGCGTAAAGCGCACGGGAAGCAGCACCTTCAGCGACGGCGGAAACGAAATCAGCCTCGGCGACGACCTCGTACTCACGGGAGCTGCATCTCGATTCAACTTTACGGGAACGATAGTCATGACAGGTGAAAACGGCCCCTCCAATGACATCGGTGATGAAGATGACAACGGCTGCCTGGCTGAGCTCAATCATCTGCGCATCAAAGGATCAGGCACCAACAACAATACCCGCGTGCGACCCAACGGCGGCCATACCCTGGTGATCAAAGGCGATGTGACCATCGAAGATGGAACGCCCGGACTGCCGGGACTGCTCGATTGCCGGGACAACACTATACAAGTAGGTGGCAACTGGATCAATTTTGACGAATCCGGCTTCAGAGAGCGCGAAGGAACCGTCGTATTCAACGGGCCGGGCACCCAACTCATCACCTGCCCGGGAGGAGAGCAATTCTATAACCTTACCTTAAATGGTAATGAAAACAAAATCTTCAACTCGGAGGGAAACTACATCGTAGCAGGAGACCTCCTTTTGGATGAAAATGCCGTGGTGCAAGCCTCCCAGGAGTGCGATCTTGAGATTTATGGCGACCTCAACATGTTTGGTAGCTCACTGTGGGGAAGCGGGGCCTATGACTTACTCGACATCATCGCCATGGGCGATCAAGACCAAATCTTCAGCGCCAATGACAACCCAATTCGCTCTTTTAATTTCAAAGCTGAAAAGGAAGGTGGTGATTTCAGTCTGGCTGAAAACACCGATGTAGATGCCAAAAACAATGTGGATCTCGAAATGCTTGGTAATTCACTTTTTGCCGATAACGGCAATACCATCACCCTGGGCGACGACCTGCGTTTGAGAGCCAATGATCCCGAACGATTCGACCTAACTGGCACCTTCATCATGACCGGCGAAAACGGTGGAACTAACAACATTCAAAGCGAAGGCAACACGGCTCCCGTAGCAGAACTTAATAACCTTTTAGTTATTGGCACCAATCCAAATGTAGTTGTGGATCCCATTGAAGGGGGCCTTGAGACTGTTTTCAAAGGAAACATCGAGGTTGTAAGCGGGAGCTTGAATGCACAGGGCAATACCCTCCTCGTAAGTGGAGACTGGACTACATACGGGCCCTCAGCCTTCATGGAGGACGAAAGTACGGTGATATTCAAAGGCAGCTCAGCTCAGTCAATTTCGGGTACGGGCTTTCAATCCTTTAATCAGCTGGAATTTACTGAAGGTGGCCCGAAGAGCATTGATGCCGATCTCACGGTGGGCGCTGATCTTTTCATTCGATCAGGAAGTGGAACCGTTGATGCCGGTAGCTCCCAGATCAATCTCAGTGGCAATTGGGTGAATGAAGAAGGTTCTGCGGCCTTTGAACCGATCACAAGTACACTCAGATTTGAAGGTTCCACTGAGCAAGAAGTGAGTAGCCCGGGAGGAGCGGAATTCTACAATGTCGAAGTGGTCAATACAGGAAATGGAATTTTACTCAACGACCATCTCATCCTCAGGGAAAACGGAGCACTCAGCTTCCAAAATGGAATCATTCGCACGCAAGGCAATGAAGTGCAATTCGAAAATGGTGCAAGCCACAGCGGCGCATCCGTCGACAGCTATGTAAGCGGCTGGGTCCGTAAAACCGGCTTCGGTGAAGATGTCGAGTTCAGCTTTCCCGTAGGAGATTACAGGCCTGAAGAATCACTAAATGTATTTCAGCCTGCATCCGTTATACCAGACGAAGACCCAATCAACGGCGTATTCCGCGCGCTGTATGTTCACGATAACCTCACTCCGAGCTTTGAAAATCCAAATAGAAGACCTCCTCGCGACGGTAGCTTACAATCGGGTACCGTATCCACTTGCAATTACTGGCTGATCGAACACCCTGACGAAAGCCCCGAATTTCCTGCCAAGGTGGTATTAACCTGGGGAAACTCAGATTGTTTGGATATCCAAGACAATACCTTCCTCACTGTTGCCCGTTGGAATGGCGAAGAGTGGGATAACCAGGCGCAGACCGGTGTCAGCGATGCACCGTTTTCATTTGGTTCTGTTACCTCAGGAGTAATCGAAACATTCAGCCCATTTGCCATCGGTACCGCAGGAGCAGATCCCAATATCCTACCTATTACCCTGATTGGCTTTGATGCTCAAGCAATCGACAATGAAGTGGTGGATCTCACATGGGTAACCGCCTCCGAAATCAACAATGATTTTTTCACCCTGGAGCGCTCTGTAGATGCTTCCACTTGGGAAAATATCGGAACGGTAAGGGGTGCGGGCAATAGCAATGCACCACTGCACTACAAGTTTACCGACGACAAGCCCTACCCCGGAGTCTCCTACTACCGCTTGCGCCAAACTGACTTCGACGGTACCACTGAAGTATTCGATCCCAAAGCCGTGCATATCATTCCGCACTCAGAGCGATTTGCCCTGCACCAAGTCTACCAAAGCCAAGACGTATTGCGCTGTGTTTACACGGCACAAGCTCCTTATCTGATAGTGGAGGTGTACGACTTGCAGGGAAGAAGACTCTTCGGCGACCTGATCGAAAACAATGGCAGCCACCTCGATATCCCATTCGCCCATGCACAGGGTGTATACGTGCTCAGGATCAGCGACAACGTGCACTCCGAATCCAAGCGCTTCTTCCACCACTGATCACAAAATCCGTCAAATCCGCTCCGAGGAGCCTCATCACCGGCATAGATCATACAGGAAGGCCCTGCTTCAATGATTTTTTGCGAAAAGCAGAATCAGACCCCTCCAAAACTAGGGTGTGCTTATTGAAATTGATCATTTTTTCAGCAAGACCCCCTATTTTTTGAAGGGTTTTCTTTTTTAAGGCAATTTTTCGAATATCCAGTTTTGATTGGCGCGGCATGGATTTATTTCGGCCCGTGCAATTCAAATAAACAGACCCATGCGCAGAAACAAACATTTCGGAATGATCGCCCTGATCACCCTCGTATCCCTGAGTGCACTGGCGGTGATACTCGAGCCCCATCACCCTGAAGCTCAAGAAGACTTTGCTCCCGGAAATATTGCCTGGATGCTCACCGCCACGGCACTCGTACTGCTTATGACTCCCGGTTTGAGCTTTTTTTACGGGGGCATGGTTCGCGCCAAAAACATCATCTCCACCCTGCTACAGAGCTTTATCGCTCTGGGTGTGATTTCTGTCTTTTGGTATGTAGTGGGATTTAGCCTGGCATTTGGCGACAGCATCGGCGGCATCATCGGCGATCCGCGCAGCTTTCCTTTTTTCCACAATGTGGGTACTGCAGCCCATGAAAACATCGCTACCGGATTGCCATTCATTCTCTTTGCGGCCTTCCAACTCAAATTTGCCATCATCACACCCGCCCTTATCACAGGCTCATTTGCCGAGCGGGTGCGCTTCTGGTCCTATGTGATTTTCATCTGCCTCTTCAGTCTTGTGATCTATTGCCCTCTGGCTCATATGACCTGGCATCCCGATGGCATTCTGATGCAAATGGGCGTACTGGATTTTGCGGGCGGTACGGTGGTGCACATTTCTGCAGGCCTCGCCGCGCTGGCAGGTGCGCTCTTTTTGGGTCGCCGTTCGGCAAAAGGTGAGGAAGCCGAAGAGCCGGTGCACATTCCCTATGTGATTCTCGGTACCGGCTTGCTGTGGTTTGGCTGGTTTGGTTTCAACGCCGGTTCGGCCCTTGCCGCCGATGCTGAGGCAGTGAGCGCACTCTGGAATACCCACCTGGCTTCGGCAGCTGCCATGATAGCCTGGATCGTATACGATGCTGCATTCGGCAAGCGCCCCGGTGCGCTCGGCGCCTGCATAGGTGCTGTGGTGGGTTTGGTAGCCATCACCCCGGCTGCGGGCTTTGTGTCGGGCGGCCCGGCGCTCTTTATCGGAGTAGCTGCGGCAGTGGTGAGCAATGCTGCTGTACGCAAAATGAAGAGAAGCGCTAAGCTCGACGATACCCTCGATGTATTTGCTTGCCACGGTTTGGGCGGTATCACGGGTATGGTACTCACAGCAGTATTTGCCCTTGAAGGTGGACTTGTCACCACTGGTAGCACGGCACTTTTTTTCACCCACCTGCTCGTGCTGGTTGTGCTGGTGCCACTGATCCTTCTCGGCTCATGGCTGGTATACCTCATCACCGACAAGATTGCCCCCATGCGCGTCTCAAAGGAGCAGGAAGAAGCCGGATTGGACAGGAGTCAGCATGGCGAGCTCATTCGCGGGTTCAGCTGAGCTGCGGAATATCGATGACAGACTCCGGATTCGAGGAATTTCCCGCTTTGACCTGGATTCGTCCGCTGATTCATATCAATGCACTCCGACTGCGTGGAGAATCCTCCTCAGATTGCGAATAGACTCCGGAGGCAAGTTGAGCAAATCAGCGCGCATGGCGCTTGCCGTAGCTGCCCCTCCGGCTCCCGGCCCCTGAAGGAGTAGCTCTCCACAGGCGCTGCCGCGAATGCAGACGGCATTGCTTTCGCGCTCCACATGGTAGAGCACATCATCGGGTCCGATGCGCTGGGGGCGGATGTCTATGCGAAATTTGCCGGCCTTGCGCTCGATATCGGCGATCAACTTGATCTTCTCACCGGCGCGCTTGGCCTGCCTCACCTGCTCAGCGCTCACCGATCGAATGCCTTCACAGATGGCGCGTGACACCTCAAAGCGCCCCCCTTCGAGGGTGTATGCAAGAATCAATGATTTGCAGTAAGCATCTTCTGCATCGATATCGCTAGAGGGATCGCTCTCGGCAAATCCCATGCGCTGGGCCTCCTCCAGGGCGGCGTCAAAGTCCAATTGATCCTGATGCATGCGGCTCAGTATGTAATTGCAAGTGCCGTTGAGGATGCCTCGGACACGGTCGATGGATTCCCCGCGCAAGTGCTCGCGCAGGGTGCGCAATACGGGAATGGCTGCGGCCACCGAGGCTTCGTAGAACAGTTTTCCGCCGTGCTTTGCTTCCAGCAAATGGAGGTACGGAAGCTTGGTAGCGAGCATCTTCTTGCTCGCACTGATGTAGACTTTACCCATTTGCAGGCTCCTTTCGGCAAAGGTGAAGGAAGCCTCAGCCTCATTGATCGCCTCGAGCACCACTTGCACCTCGGGCTGCTCGATGACTTGCAGCGCCGATTTGGCCAAAAGGCCTTTGTCTTTGAGCTCAGGATGCTTCCCGGCATTCTTTACAGCGATGCCGTGAAGCTGATAGGCATTCAGGCCTTGAATTTGGCTGTGCAGGGCCCGGCCTACATTTCCGTATCCGATCAGGGCGATTCCAATTTTCATATCTACTGGTCTTTTACTCTTTATGGCTTGCTTTCTGCTCACTAATCCGGGCTCTCCTATTGCTTTGCTCGCTTATCCACTTCGATCCCTTCCAGTTCAAGTCCGCTCATAAAGCCCTCAATGATCGCGGCCAGGGTCTTGGTTTCGACCAAAAAGCCGTCGTGGCCAAAGGCAGATTCTATGCATTTATGGCAGGCCCGTGGAATGTGGCTGGCAATGAAGGCTTGCTCAGCAGGGGGAAAGAGCAAATCACTGGACATGCTCAGCACCAAGGTTTCGGCTTGTATCCTTTGCAGGGCGGTCTCAGCGCTCCCGCGCCCGCGACCCAGGTCATGGCTGTCCATGGCGCGGCTCAGCACATGGTAGCTGTAGGCATTGAAGCGGCGTGCCAGCTTATCACCTTGATAGCGCTGATAACTGAGCGCGGGCTGGCGAAAGACCTCGTCTTCTGCTTTTGGCGACTGCGTTTTGGCGTAAGCCTCATAATGGCGGTAGCTGAGCAGCGCAATGGCCCGAGCAGCCTTAAGGCCCTCATAAGCCGCATCAGGTCGCGGGGCTCCCCAGGTGCTATCGGCCTCTATGGCCATTCTTTGGGTCTCATTGAATGCCGCACCCCAAGGCGAGTGGCGCGCATTGCTCGCCAATACCACAAGCCTATCGAAGCGCTCAGGCTCCTGCACCGCCCACTCCAGGGCCTGCTGCCCGCCCAGACTTCCACCGATGAGCAGCGCAATATCGCCAAGGCCCAGATGCCGGGCAAGGGCTTTGTGGGCCTCGACCATATCGCGTACCGCGAGCTCGGGAAAGTCGGAATAATAAGGCTTTGAGCTGCGCGGGTTGATGCTCAAAGGCCCCGTGCTGCCGTAGCAAGACCCGAGCACATTGGCACAAATGATGCACCAATCCCCAGGATCAAAAAGGCAGCCGGAGCCAAAGAGCCCCGGCCACCAATCGCATACATCCGCATTAGCAGTGAGGGCGTGACATACCCATACCACGTTGCTGCCATCCTCAAGGGGTCGCCCCCACATGCGGTATGCGATGGCGGGCGAATCCAGTCGCCCGCCGCGCTCCAGTGCAAGCCCATCGTCGAGGCTTAGTATCGCATCGTATCGGGTCAATTGAGTACGGGTTTGGGTGTTTTGGTTTTGGCGAAAGCCTGTTCAAAATCGGCTTTGATATCCTCGATGTGCTCAATGCCCACCGACACGCGAAGCCATCCGGGCAGCACACCGGCCTTCTTCTGCTCCTCTTCGCTGAGCTGCTCGTGGGTGGTGGTGGCGGGATGGATGATCAAGGTCTTGGCATCGCCCACATTGGCGAGGTGGCTCACCAGCTCCAGCTGATCGACTACGGCATCGGCACGCTCCTTGTCGCCCCGCACCTTGAAGCTGAGCACCCCTCCAAAGCCATTGCGCAGGTATTTTTGCGCAAGCTTATGGTACTTGCTAGAAGGCAAACCTGTGTAATTGACTGCCTCTACTTCGGGATGTTGCTCCAACCAAGAGGCGAGCTCCAGGGCATTGTCGACCGTGCGCTGCACGCGCAGGCTGAGGGTTTCCAATCCCTGCAGCAGCAAGAAGCTATTGAATGGGCTCGGGGCCGGACCAAAATCGCGTAGCCCTTCCACCCTGGCGCGAATTCCAAAAGCCACATTGGGCAGGCCCAGTGCATTGCCTTCTCCAAAGGCTTCCCAAAACACCAATCCGTGATAGCCCTCTGAGGGCTCAGAAAATTGGGGAAACTTGCCATTGGCCCAATTGAAATTACCGGCATCTACAATCACCCCGCCGATGCTCGTGCCGTGACCGCCAATCCATTTGGTAGCCGAAGCCACAACCACATTGGCACCGTAGTCGATGGGGCGTATGAGGTATCCGCCCGCGCCGAAGGTATTGTCTACAATGAGGGGAATATTGTAGCGCTCAGCCAATTTGGCGAAAGCCTCGAAATCGGGAATATTGTAGCCGGGATTGCCGATGCTCTCGAGGTATAGGGCTTTGGTATTTTCACCGATCATGCGCTCGAAGGAGGCGGGATCGTCCACATCGGCAAAGCGCACGTCGATACCAATACGCTTGAAGCTCACCTTGAACTGATTGTAGGTTCCGCCATAAATACTGGAGCTGCTCACTATGGAGTCACCTGCCGATGCGATATTGTTGATGGCCAAGAACTGCGCAGATTGCCCGGAAGCTGTGGCAAGGGCATTGGTACCTCCCTCTAAAGCTGCGATTCGCTTCTCAAACACATCGTTGGTAGGGTTCATGATGCGGCTGTAGATATTGCCAAAATCCTTAAGACCAAAGAGTTTGGCAGCATGCTCGCTGCTGTCGAA
The DNA here is from genome assembly GCA_007125175.1 of Flavobacteriales bacterium. Lineage (GTDB taxonomy): Bacteria > Bacteroidota > Bacteroidia > Flavobacteriales_D > Cryomorphaceae > T3Sed10-241. The sequence goes on along the minus strand of SLDS01000188.1, from coordinate 7,174 downwards.
TACGTAGGAAGTGGTCTGATAAATGGGGACAGCCCGGGACTTGGTGTCCTGACCTACTTCTTGGCCTGCATGCAGTTGCAGGGTTTCAAAACGGAGTTGATTTTTGGGTGTGCTCATGGGTATTGGGTGTTTGTTGGTTTGAGAAAATTTTGGGTTGGGGTGCAAAGAGCTATGCCGCTCGAAGGTTGGTGCTTCGGCGGTACAATTATCGACAGGAAAGTATCGGAATATCGCGGGGCCTTAGCAGGTGCAGAAGCACATACACATCATGCAACAACAGATGCAGGCGCGGAGATGGGCGATATTGTTATGGGTGGTTTTCACTAGTGTGCGAATGACACAAAGGTAGAAGGGAAATTTGATGAAAAGCAAGGTTTTTTAAAATAAATTTTTCTATCTCTTTGGAAAAAGAGCTTTATAAGCTGATATACAATAGTATAATTTGCAAACAGAAAAATTTAAGGCGGTCTTCGCCAAAGGGAGAAGCCGTCCACTGCCCCAAGGCCTCTCGAAAAAGAAAGTTCAAATATGGAAATCTCAGGACAATGGCCATGGTCTTAGGTGAAGATAGGTGATCGGAGGCCATCAATCTTCCAGGGCCTTGCTCAAGAATGCAGCCACAGGCAGCGAGGCTTCATAACGCGCCATACACTTATCGAGCAAGTCGGGTGAAGTGACATTTTCGGGAGGGAGGGAGCACTCGTAGTAAAATTGTTTCTTGAGCAGGACAGGGTGTTCTTCAGCGGCTTGCATCAGCTCCTTATCGGGAATGCGCTTGTTCTCCTCTCCTTTCACCTCTCCATAGGTGGCCACAAAATCGGGCGAGTTGACAGCCTCGTACCAGCCTTTGGAATCCTGCACAATGGCGCGACGTATCTGCATTACCTGATCCTTGTCGGCCATGTAAGTGCCCCCTGCAAAATAAATGCGCTCAGGGCCTAACTCGAGGTAAAAGCCCGGGTGGGCGGTATCCTTGCGTTCGTAGTTGGAGAAATGTGCCGAACGATTGAGCTTGTATGGGCTCTTGTCTCTGGCAAACCTTATATCGCGATTGATGCGAAAAATGGCACGGCGGGGATCGGGATCAAGATCGGGCATGTGGGGCTTTAGGGCCAGGATAAGCTGGTAGCAAAATGCTTCAAAAGGCTCCTTTACCGATTTGAAGTAGCGCTTGCGGTTTTCATCAAACCAATCTTTTGAGTTGTTGGCAGCGAGCTCCTTGAAAAACTTGTTGAAATCAGCATCAAAGTATGAGGGCATGGGATTTAAGATCAGAGGTGTAGTCACTGAATATTCAAGCGCACTCAAAAGTACAGAAAAAGTCGATGAACACAGCATGGGTATCATGGTATCCCAGAGGCTACGGTGCATTGCGATCAAGGGCTGACTCACGGGTACGATATGCTGCCCATTTCTGTAGCCAATCCATGAGCCCCTCCTGAAAACCAAGGTAGAGCAGGACGGACAGCCTCTCCCGCAAAGACGAAATTAACCTATCCTACTTAAAAAAAGTGGAAAAATTTTTGGCAAAACCTCAAGCTTTCCCTTAACTTCGAATGACATTAACCACAAAGATGCTGAGCCTATGACGCTAGAGGAAGTTGCCGAAAAACTCAAGGATAAGTCTTCGAAAACTGCCAGAGGCTGGACGCCTGATGATACACATGGCGATGAGACTTACGGACTCAATTTCACCCGAATTTTAGAAGTAGCACGTGGCATGAAAACAGATGCCGTGCTGGCCGATGAGCTCTATGCCAGCACCAACCACGACATGAAGGTATTGGCAACCGTCATAGACGATCCCAAAAGCTATACCCTCGATGAGCTTTACAAGCGTACCGAACAGCTCTACCCCTCTCCTTTCGCAGAAAAGTTTTGCCGACAGGTGCTGGCCCAAAGTGATCATGCCGTGCATTTCATCAACGAATGGATTGCAGAGGGCAACGATGCGGAAAAAGCTTTTGCCTACTACACCCTTGGCGAAGTGGCCAAATTGAATAAAAGGCTGAGCGACGACTTTTTTGCCAATTACCTCGACGACATTTCAGACAATGTCCATCAGGAAAGCGATTTTGTGAAGGAAAGCATGCACTGGGCCATCAAAAGCATTTGTGCCCGCGATGCCTGCCTGAATGAAAAATGCGCCGAAGTAGCCAGAAAAATCGGAGCACTGAGGCTTTCCAAAGGCAAGGTTCTGGAATTGCGCCGCGTCGAAAAGATGATGGCCTGAAGCCGCTCCAAAGACACCTTTTCATGGGCGAAGGGATCAAGCTCTTTGCCGCCTTTTGGAGATTTTCGAATGCCCATACGGCTCATAGAGCCTTTTTTAGCGCTACCACAATGCTTTGCTACATGCTCCCCTGAAATCTACAGATCGCGCCATTATGACGCGTGCTGGGCAGCGAGAAAATGGCAAGCAAGTATTTTTCTATCGATTGGAAATATAGCATATCAGTGCTTTCGCGAATTAAGTTAGGATATGTCCATCAAGCACTTACGGAATAGACAGTCTTAGTAGGAGTCGGCAGTACCGCGCTTGGCAATGATGCCTAAAGCCATAAAGAAGGGCCTACTCCCGAAGAAGCAAGCCCCCCTAAACTACTACTACTTACACTGAACAAAAACTCAGATTCTACTATCTGACTACAAGTTTTTTAACTCCACTCGCATCACCATTTTGCATCACAATCATGTAAACTCCCGAGGGTATTCCCTCGAGCTTGAGCCCTACTTGCTGATTGCTTTGTACGGCCATAGTATTTGAGCGAATGCTTTGACCCAGGAGATTCACAATGCGAAACTCCATCAGGCCACTGGGAACATCACCGAGCTGCACATTTACAAAGCCAGTCGCGGGGTTGGGATAGAGCGACATCTCACCGCTCAAAACGTGGTCGGAAACCGAAAGCACTTCTCCGAGGAATATGTCAATATCAAAGGTGTCGACTGAAAAAACTGTTTCACCACCTGAGCTGGCTACCACGCGCCAGATTCCTTCAACGGTTTCGCCTTCATTCACTCCCAAGGAAGTGAGTAGGTCTTCCAAGGCACCAAAGTTCAAGCTAAGACTTGTAGCGGATCCTCCACTGCCACTGGCAAGCGCTGCCAAAGGAGCGTCGAAGTTGCCAGCTTCGCGGGATGCCAGTTGCCACTCATAGCTCACCTCGCCGGGCGCATTGAGGGCCTCAGTCCAGGATATCTCCACCTCTTGCTGGAAGCTACCCATCACCTCAAGGAGGGCACCATCAGCCGGGGCGAGCAATTCAGGCCCGGTGAACGGTGGCCCCGGCTCCTGAAGCAAATCCCAAGACTCTCGGACTACAATTCCGTCCACGATTACATGTTGCTCAGGGGTGTATTGTCGGAGCGCGACCAACTGCACTGCAGAGAGGTCGCCGGCTGTGCCGCCTATGGGACCTATGTCGGCAGTGGCTGGTTCATTTTCAATATCGTCGCCATCGGCAAAAACATAGAGACTCACGAGGTCATTGCCCGGACCTTCTACCACTTCGTATTTTACTACTACGAGGTAAGTCTCATTGATATTGAGCTCTGCGGTCAAATTGTCCGGATCGGTGGGTACGGCCGCTGCATTGAAATTCAATCCAAGTCGGTAGGTATCTGCGCTGCTTCCGGGTGCTTTGAAAGTACGCGCCCTAAAGGCTGTGCTGATGGATGAAAAATCCGGATCATCGATATTGGAGTACTCACCAAAATGAAAGAAAAATCCAGCATTCTCAGAAGTAACCGGTTCGGGTACACTCATCAAAAAGGAAGCATACACACTGCCCTCAGTGACCCAAGAGCTGAACGGCTTGTTTTCATCACTACCGGTGTAATCAATGGCACAAGCATTTCCCACACCGCTGCCGAGGTAGGCAGTCTGGCTCCAAGAGAGGCCGCCATCAGTGACAAGAAGTGGATTTGTGCTGCCGGCGCTATGGGGAGTCCAACCATAATCTCGAATTTGATCTCCGGCTGGATAGTCAAAGTGCTCAACGAGCAATGGCTCCTGAGCGTGAATGAATAAGCTCGTAAAACAAAGCAATACTATTAGGTACAGTTTTCTCATGGAAACATTCGTTTAGGGATTTAGTGCTAATTTCAGTGTAATTCGGGGGCTTTGAGGAGACCATTTTGAAAAAAAACAGCACTCCAATTATTGTCCCATCCGATGGGCTCTTTCCCAGTCTATGCGCATCTGTCTTTACATCTCTTTCAGAATACTGAGACATCCTCCATTTTTCCCGACCAAGGGAATTGCCTCAAAAAGAAAATGCCCTGCATTCGTGCAAGGCATTTTCCAAACTGCTTGGCTAAATTCTATCGGCTGATCACGAACTTGTCGATCACCACCTCGCTGCTCGTGGTGAGCCTGTATATGTATACGCCATTGGGGAGGGCACTTCCGTCAAATTCCAGACGGTATTCCTGATCGGGACTGGTAACTTGCCTGAAAAGACTGCGCACCAGTTTTCCGCTCATGTCATAAACTTCCAGGCTCGACATTTCTTCCTTCGGATTGCTGAAACTTACAAATGACTGACCTGAGCTTGGATTGGGCGAAGAGCTCAATGCTGCTCCGGGACAAGAGGTTACAGTAACATTCACGGAATTCGAGAGATCAAAGCAGCCTTGCAGATCGCTTGCCTGAGTAACTCCCGAGAGATTTACTCCTTGCTGATAGCTCAGGTGGAAAACACGGTAGTTGCCGGGAGCAAAATTATTGAGGTTGAATACCGGATTTTGGGAAGTAGCCAGCACAGAAGTCCCTGGAGCTCCCTCCACAAGACCGAATACACTATTGTCACCCTCGGCTCCTGAGTGGGCTACCTCGATGCCCACACTGGGCCCAACGCCTGCACATACCGTGGTGGAGGTCACAGCGCTCAGGGTTCCACCCGAAGGTTCATTTCTCAAGAATACATTGATCACATTGGAAGCCAATCCAAAGCAACCTGTAAGACTGCTTGCCTGCGATACATTGCTAATTCCAGCAAGACTCACATCATCTTCAAAACGGATGTAGCGATAGGCGTAATTACCGGGAGTTAGCACATCCAGATTGAAGTTGGAATTCGTGGTGCGGGTGGCTATCACATTTCCATTGGCATTGTCAGTGAGGGCCCAAAGCTGATTGCTGCCCGATGCTCCCTGAGCACTTACGCTAAGGCCAACCGGCGTACCGGTACCCACGCAAAAGCTGCGCACAGGGCTTGCAGCTACCAGGGTACCACCACTCGCCGTGCAGACCACTTCTTCGCTTTCCAAATCCCAGGCATTCTTGGCAAAAATTCCGTCGACGATGATATTTTGCTCGGCAGTGTATTGGCGCAAAGCCACCAATTGCACGGCTTCCAGGTCACGTGCGCTGCCTCCTATGGGGCCGATATCAGCCGTGGCCGGCTCGGCAGAGATATCATCACCATCGGCAAAGACGTATAAGCTCACCAGGTCATTGTTGGCGCCGGGCACGATCTCATACTTCACCACTACAAGATAGGTCTCATTGAGATCGAGTTCATCCGTAAGATTGGAAGGAGAGGTAGGCACCGCAGCGGCATTGAAATTCAATCCAAGCCTAAATTTGTCAGGGCTGTCGCCGGGAGCCACGAAGGTTCTTGCCCTGAAGGCAGATGCGATGACCTCAAAATCGGGGTTTTGCACATCTTCGTATTCACCCAGGTGGATGAAGAATCCGGCATTGCCGCTGTTCACTTCTTCCGGCACTTCCATCAGGAATGAGAGGTATACATTTCCGGAGCTTACAGATTCATTGAAAGGGCGGTTCTCATTGCTACCGGTCGAATCCACAGCTGCAGCATTGCCGACTCCGCTGCCGATATAAGGTGTCTGACTCAGTGCCAAACCTCCATCAGTGACCAGAATCGGATTCACCTCAGGCTTGCTATGAGAAAACCAGCCAAAGTCGCGTATCATGGAGCCCGCCGGATAGTCGAATTGCTCCTCGAGGAAAGTCACAATCGGTGCGCCATACCTTCCCTCCCGGCACCATAGTTCCTTCCAGAGGTATTGTGGTCGTATTCGGAGGTGGCGACCCAACGGGCACCTTCGGAGGCGCTATAGTGCAGACGGCCTCGAGCGGCAGGCTCAATCTGAGCCGCGATGGCAACATATGCACACTGCGCGATGCAGATGGCAATGAGCTTGATGTATTCGACATTGGCTTGTACGACAACCGGGCCGGACAGGCCTATACACGCAATCCCGATATCACTGGCGATTTTGAAAAGCATTCTGAAATCCCCGAAACAGGCGGAAGCTTTTTTAGTCCGGGAACCAAACTGGACGGTTCGAACTTCGAGTTTTGAGTAAAATGGTTCTGAAAGGCTTTGTGGCGCTTTCCGCAAAATCCATGGGGCCCATTGGAAGGTTCTGCATCTACGGAGCAGCTTGAAGCGGAATTGCGCTTAGACAGTCCTTTTTCTTTCCTTTGCAGGGAAATCTTACACCATCAAAAATGTCGAAGAAGAAGACCGTTGTAATTGGTGCCAGCCCTGAGCCTCAGCGCTACTCACATAGGGCTGTGCTCTCCTTGCTCAAGGCAGGTCATGAGGTAGTTCCGGTAGGGCTTCAATCCGGCAGAATAGATGATCTGGAGATCCATACCGACTTTGTTGCCGTTGAGGATGTGCATACCGCCACCCTGTATGTTCACCCCAAGCATCAGGAATATTGGAAGGACTACATCGTATCATTGAGCCCCAAGCGTGTCGTTTTCAATCCCGGAGCTGAAAACGATGACTTGAAGGATTACCTGCTCGACAAAGGCATTTCCTGTCAGGAAAGCTGCACCCTTGTGATGCTAGCGGTGGGCACTTATTGAGTCCAAAAAATCGAAGGAGCATTTTGTTTGCACAAGCGTTGTAGAATTGCCTATATTTGCGCCTCCGAAATCGGAGGCAAATTTCGGGGTGTAGTCCCGCTCATGTGGGATAAACTCCGCCCGGTTGAGGGAAAATTCGGGGTGTAGCGTAGCCCGGTCATCGCGCCTGCTTTGGGAGCAGGAGGTCGCAGGTTCGAATCCTGCCACCCCGACACTGAAAATGAACCGCCTCATTCGATGAATGGGGCGTTTTTTTTGGCTTATTGGATGGTACGGTTTGTTATAGCGCCCCGCTACCATCGTGCGGTGCAGGAGGTCGTCCCG
>SLDS01000204.1 GCA_007125175.1 Flavobacteriales bacterium | reverse complement strand
GGCCTCTCCCAACGCAGGGCCAGCAATGTTGAGGCCCATTTGCTTCAAGCTGGTATCTCAGCATCTCGGGTCACAACATTGGCCCATGGTGAGCATCAGCTGAGCAATCACTGTGCGGATGGGATTGAGTGTAGTGAAGAGGCGCACGCCCAAAATCGCAGGCTTGTGATTCGCTTGATCTCTCCAGATGAGGAGATGGCCCAAGAAAGCATGGACGAGGAGAATTTCCTGACTTAAATCTACTCCAATGGCGAGGCTGTGTCCGGATCATATCGCCTGACCAAGCATACAATAGAGGCTGCGGCCCACTTTTTCATTACAAGCCATCCAAATCACCCAAGTACTTCTCCGCCTGTGCCATCAGCTCCTCGCGGGCATCGGGTTTCATCTTGTTCAGCGTCGGGTACACAAAGCCGATGCGGGGGTTTTTCTCCAATTTGTCGCGGTGGCGCTCGTAGAAGTGCCAGTAAAGTGAGTTGAAGGGGCAGGCTTTGTCGCCGGTTTTCTTGCTTTTGCTGTAAAAGCAGCTCCCGCAATAATCGCTCATCTTGTCGATGTAGTTGGCGCTCGACACGTAGGGCTTGGTGCCCACGATGCCGCCGTCGGCGTATTGGCTCATGCCGCGGGTGTTGGTGATTTCCACCCACTCTATCGCGTCGATGTACACGCCGAGGTACCAAGCGTCCACCTCATCGGGGTGTATGCCGGCCAGCAGGGCAAAATTGCCCGTGACCATGAGCCGCTGTATATGATGGGCATATGCGTGCTCCAGCGATTGGCCCACGGCCTGCTTCATGCACTCCATCTTGGTATCGCCCGTCCAGTACCACTCCGGCAGCTTGCGCTCATGCCCGAAGTAATTCATCCCGGCATATTCGGGCATTTTGGCCCAGTACACCCCGCGCATGTACTCCCGCCAGCCCAGTATTTGCCTGATAAAGCCCTCCACCGAGGCGATGGGGGCGGCATCGGGATGCTCCTGCCAGGCATGCTCCACCCGCTTGATAACCTCCAGGGGATCCAGTAGCTTGGCGTTGATGGCGAAGCTCAGGCGGCTGTGCCACATGCTCCACTCATTGCGCTTCATGGCATCTTGGTAGGGCCCGAATTTTTGCAGGTGCGCTTCCGCAAAATGGTCTAAAAGCGCCAGGCCTTCCTCGCGCGTCACCGGCCATATAAAACGGCTGGCATCGATGCTGCCCATGGTTTTCACGCCCGCCTTTTCGATCATGGCCACCACTCCCTCCACATTGCGCTCGAAGCCCATGGGCCTGGGCACGCGCTCGCCCTCAGGGAGGCTTTTGCGGTTTTGGTGGTCAAAGTTCCACTTGCCCTGCACGGGTTCGCTGCCGGCCATCAGGATGCCGTACTCCTTGCGCATGTGGCGGTAAAAGGCCTCCATGAGGTAGGTCTTCTTGCCTTTGAAAAAGTCGCGCAGGGCATAGCGCTTCGCCAGGAAGTGCTCCGTATCGGCGGTACTGTGGGAATGGTTGGCCTTCACGGCAAATTCAGCCAGGGCGCGGTCCAGCCTGTATTCATCGGGCAGCTGATAGGCCCAAGCGTGGTAGGAGCCCCGGCGCAATTGCACTTCCACATTGGCGGTGATGCTCTGCTTATTATCCGCATCATCGAGGCGGAGGTAGTGCACCGTGATGCCCTTCTCCCCGCGCAGCCAATCGGCAAAGTGGCGCATGGCCAGGAAGAAGGCCGTCACCTTTTGGATGTGGTGGCGGGCGTAGTCGGTTTCGGAGCGGCACTCGCACATCAGCACCTCAAAAGTGGAGGGATCGTCCTCCCACCAAGAATGCTTGTGGTTGAGCTGATCGCCGAGAATGAGTCGGAGGGTTTTTGTGGGCATGGGATTATAACACAGTTGCGTCTGCTCGGGTTGCTTCTCTATTCAATTTTGTGAATCACTCAGATTACCCCAGCAAGTAGGATCGAGCCGCAATGTGTATATAAGCATTTTAATTTTTGCCGTAATTCTTTGTCTTTATAAATAAAAAACTATTTTTAGAGTGACCAAAAACCCGTGATATTATGAAAACTTATTTTGCCTCTTTCTTCAGTCTTAGCCTCCTTTTTATCAGCAACCTTTCCTTTGCGCAAGGGCCACCGGATGAGGGAGATTGCCTCGTCCCCAATTTTTGCACGTTTCAAAAGTTTAATCAAATGGGCAATAAGTACTATCTTGAGGTGCCCCAAAACAACCCCTTTTGTTTTGGGGATGAGGAATATCTCTACTTCAAGGCCCTCGCACCTTTTCCTTCTTGTTGGATTGATCTTCCAGATGAGGATTCTGAGCCACCTGCCGAAATAGATCTACCGTTTTTTGATGCGGGAACTTTGAAGGGAGCATCTCAAAATGATTGCCCGGAGTGTTATGATGAAGCTGACAATATTTCGGGATTGGAGTTGTGTGCGGGATGCCCCTTTTCGCCTACGATGGAATTCAGATACTCATGGGATCCCGGGCGGGTGGATTGTCAAAAAAATAGCTACTTCGATGCATACTTCATGACGGATGATGAACTGGATGGTATATCTGGGCCAAGGCCATTGCTGGTGCTATTACATGGGGGTAGGGGCACGCGCGGGGCGTGTAGTCTGAAGCGCAGGGCAGTGGCAGCAGCCAGAAGAGGTTATGTAGCCATTATACCTGATTATACCACTCCGAGGGATTCCGAGTGGGGAGGGGAGTTGGGCTGGTGCAATGATAACTTACAAAACCTCTTTTCCCAGTACTATGCCGTTAGGGATGTGCGATCAGCGATTTTGAGGGCTTTGCGTATCGCTTCATTGTCTCCTGATCTTTCCATCGATCACTCCAATATTTTTGTGCAAGGCAATAGCCATGGAGCAATTACGGCACTTCATTTGGCCCACTTCAATGCTACAGATTTTAAGGATCTAGCAATAGATTTCCTTTTCGGTAACCAGAATATTGAGTCTTTAGTTGACCCTATAATTGTGGTAAACGGTACGACCTATACCTTTGATGATCTCAATGAGATTGATTCATTGGAGATTTGTCCTCCCGGCACGCCGGCATGCACCACTTGGCTCAGTAACCTAGTTAATAACGGATTCGAAATATCCGAGAATATTAAAGCCATTTATTGCTCCGGAGGGGGAGTTACGCCTTTTTTTGACGAGTTCTTTAGTGATTTGGATCCGAATAGAATTGTTCCTACACTCTTTAGCCACGGCACTTGTGACCGCCTTGCGCCATACGATCAAATAACCAACCTAGAGCTTCAACAAATCGTTAACGCGGGCTGTGGCCCCGAAGAAGATATAGAAGTATTTAACTATACCGGCCCCTTGGAACTGCACGATCACTTTAAATCAAAAACTGGACAGGCTGGCTATCAAGTTTTGCTGGAGTTCTGTGAGGGCGGGCATGGACTTTCATATGGTATAGAGCAAGAGGTGCAGGAGGCCGGAACACACTCCTGCAGCTTCGAAGGCGATGAGCCTGCCACACCGGTTTTGTTGACAGAACGATTGGGCATTTTGGATTACGAGATGTTCCGAATGTTCTCAATCATTTTGAATGATGAGGGCGATTGGGTTTCAGAGAAGATTCGTTTCCAGCAATTGGAGAATAAAAAAAACCTGGCTCAATGCCATCAAGTAAACACCCGCTTGCCCTCACCACCGGAAAGTCTCTTGTGCGATGAGACTTGCACGGATGATGATTTCTTTCCACTATTCAATCCAGAATTGAGCATCTCATTTCAGCAAACAGATAGATATTTTACACGAGCACAAATGTGTAGCTGCGTGCAACCGGCATTATTAGACCTCGATCCTGAAAACCCAATAGCACTGCTATTAAGTGAGTACTGCGAACCATGTAATGAGGAAACCCCAGCTTTAATTCTGGAAGAGTCAGAGGCAGAAAAGACCTTGGACTTCATAGAGGTTTATGACCTTACCGGGAATCACCTGATGAAGCGGGAGGGGCAAAGTATCGCTGGCTTCTTGAAATCGCCGCATGGTTTATCGCGGGGCTTCTATATAATGCACCTACCATCTGGCAAGCGCAAGGCGGTTTTTATTGAGTAACTATCGTCTGTCATCATTTATTCAGAATTTAAGCAAGTAGAGGCTGGGGGCTATCCGGGAACTTTTTATCTCGAAATGCGCTGGGAAGAATGGAGACTAGAAATGGCTTATCCACCAACAATGCTTGGCCTTCTGCGTTCATAATCCGTGAAAAACCTCTACGGCATCGACTACGGGGCCAAGCTCGCCGGAACCACGGTGGTGGCTTATTCGGAGGGCAGTGGGGTGAGGTTTTGCGCTTCTGCAAAAAAACAAGATGCCGATCGTTTTTTGCTCGAGTTTTTCGCTCATCGCCCTCCCGGAAAAATCTTTATTGATGCGCCCCTCAGCCTTCCCGAAGTGTACTGCACGGGCACCGAAAATTTGCAGGAAGGCAAAATCCCCGACTTCCACTACCGCGCCTGCGACCGGGAGCTGGGGGCCATGTCGCCCATGTTTCTCGGCGGGCTCACGGCACGGGCCATGCGCCTGGCTTTTCATTTGCGGAAGCAGGGATGGGAGGTACATGAAACATATCCCGGTGCTCTGGCGCGGATGTGTGGGCTGCAAGAGCTGGGCTACAAGAAGTCCAGAGAAGGCATTGCTCAATGCCTGGAGCGGCTCAGGGAGAGGAATGAGTTCTTGCCCGAAATGCAGGAGATTCCGGGCACTTGGCACCAACTGGACGCCTTGCTGGCCTTCCTGAGCGCCTGCAGGGCCGATCGGGGAGAGGCCAATGCCTGCGGCGAGGAGGGAGCGCTTATCTGGTATTGATAACACAAAATATACATTACCACAGGAGGTTAATGAACAGTTCACTACAAGCTTTGCCCTGCGCGATAGTCCACTCTCTACCGTAGCCTTATTGCATATAGCCATAGCATTGCGTACCTTGCGGCTTAAACGTTAGATTTCCATTTAGTTATGTTTAGCCAACCAAAACGGCGCCACCTATCCCTTGGTGATGGCTTTAGAAGCTTATTTGCAGACGGAATTCTTTATAGCTCGAAGTCAGGTCTTTTCAGAAGGGTGGGCTTTTTCGTATGGAGTGCAGTTATTGCTGTATTCCACTTTGCATCAGCGGATCTTTCAGCCCAGTTGCCTGTAAATGACGATCCCTTTCCGCAGTACACGCCTTTTACCGATGTTCCCGATCTGGTAAGCAATGCCTACCCCTACTTCTTTCCCATGTACACATACACTGACTGTAGCTTCAATGAAGAGGGCAATGTGGAATGCTTGCGTTTTTCTACACAGTATGTATTCGATGAAGGGCGGGAGTCCGGCGATGGCAATTCGGATATGGATGTCTATTACACAGATGATTGGGAGAATTTTGTGTCGCCTGCGGGCAAGCCCATCGTGGTGGTGCTGCACGGGGCAAGTGGCAATCGGGGGGCAGCACCACTGGCCATTTCGGCAGTGGAAATGGCCAGCAGAGGCTACATCGCTGTGGTTCCCGATTACATCACCATCGCCGACAGCAAGTGGGGCAATGTGGGTTTTGATGAGGAGAGCTGCCTCGATGCCGACGAATTGTGGTATACTGTGCAGCAATCGGTTCGCGACATTCGCGCTTCTATCCGCAGGCTTCTGTTTCTGGAAGCAGAGGAAGGCAGCTTTCCCTTTCCCATCGACAAGGGTAGAATCTTCGTAATTGGCAACAGCCATGGAGCCTATACGGCTTATCATCTCGCCGGCATGGAGGCAAGTGATTTTCCCACTGGGGAAGTGAGTATCAATGGCGAAGATTATACTTTCTCAAACGATCTGGACGATCAGCGCATATGCCCACAAGGTGATGCTTCCTGTGAAGGCTTCTCTCCGGGGCCGGGCTATGACCTGCGCAGCTCCATCCTTGGAGTCTCCCTGGTATCGCCCATAGTGCTGGATTTGGATGCTTTGCGCCCTGCTACCAGCGATGCGGGGGTCTTGATTTTTCACGGCTCCTGCGATTCTAGAGCGCCCTATTGGGAATGCAATCAGAAAGATTTTGTCCGCAGGAGTATTTTGGGGATTAACCCCAATGCGCCTGAACCCGCCATTCCCTGTCAGGATGCTGATTCTCCTGATTTTCCCGTGTATGGATCTCAGCGCTGGTACCAGCAAAGACTGGATGCGGGCGAATTGGACGACATGTACGTGGGGATGTTCTCAATTTGCGGGGCACCGCACGCCCTCAGGGGCTTATACGGAGTGAACTTTGGGGATGGCCCCACCTCTTACGAGATCGGAATGATCCAATTTGAGACAGCCCGTTTCTTTGCCAATATCTTGAACAACACGAACAAGGAAAATTTCCGATTTGACCTGAATCACAGGCTAAAGGAACGCCACCCAAACATGGTGGACAACCATGAGAACAACTGCACGGTGGTGCAAAATCATGGGGAGGCATGGCCCGAGGAGCTGCTGTACTGCCCTTCCTGCGATGCTGGCAATCCCGATGCGATCGACATCCTACACCTTCCCTATTTCAGGACATCCCATGGCGACGATCAGCGCTACCCTTCACTGAATATTTTTCTGGATAGTGGGCAGGAATGCGCCGATGCCGAGGCTGATGCTGTGCTTTCCGCAAAAGTGTATGACGCGCCGCAGCGGGTGCTTATCGAAGTGTACGATATGATGGGCAGGCCCATGCGCAGCGGCTTGAGCAGAATGGGCTACGGACTGGTAGATTTTCTGCAGTCGGGCCATGGGCTCGAAAAAGGCATGTATGCCCTGCATTTTTCCGACGGAAGTCGCGAGACCATTTTCATTTACTGAGCCCCGAAAGCATTATCAATCAGCATGAAGGGCTATCCCTTCAAGGCCAGTCAGGAAAGGGGGGGCTAAATGTTTCTTTCAGGCGGCCTTCTTGAGGTGAAGGGTTTTCACCTTGGCGCCAATCATGTGCAAAAGGTTGAAGAGGCCGAAATAAGTTCGATTGATGTAGATGCCGTGTTCAGAACCCCTTGCGGCATTGCTGCGGCGAAACTGTTTGTCATTGGAGATCTCATCGCCGAGGGAGTAGATGGCCGCAAAATACTGCTTATCGCTAAAGTCGAATTCCTCATGGGCAAAAGGCTTGGCCAGCAGCTCCACCATCCTGGTAAAAACGGATTTGAAGTAGGCCTTTTCGCTGGGGCTATCCTCGGGGTGGTAAAACTGCAAATCTTTTAACAGCTGCTCAAAGCGCTGTCCATCATTCAGAATGCCGGGCTCCATGAGCTGAAAATAGTCTTGGTAAAAATCTTCCGGTATTTCCTTAATACAACCGAAATCTATGATGCCCAGATCATTTTTCGGGGTGATAATGAAATTTCCGGGGTGCGGGTCGGCGTGCACCGAGCGCAATTGGTGGATCTGATGATCGTAGAAGTCCCACATGGCTTGCCCAATGCGGTTTCGTTCCTCCTGACCGGGATTGCCCTCAATCCATTCTCTGAGGTGTTTTCCGGCTATCCAATCCATGGTGATAATCCGCTCACAGCTGTACTCGGGATAATATTGGGCAAATCGAAGGCCTTCAATATGTCCGCATTCTTCGGCGGCTTTCACGGAGCGCTGGAGTTCGAGCTTATAATCCGTCTCCTCGATCAGCCGGGCTTCCACTTCCTTCATGTATTTATCGAGATCCCGCCCACGGATGTTCATCAAGCGCATGGCAATGGGCTTGGCCAGCTTGAGGTCGCTGCTCACACTATTGGCCACGCCGGGATATTGCACCTTCACGGCAAGGGTTTTGCCCTTTAGGCTGGCCTGATGTACCTGTCCTATGCTGGCCGCGTTTACTGCTTTTTGCGAAAAGCTGTCAAAAATCTGATCGGGACTATTGTCAAAATATCTCCGGAAGGTTTTCACCACAAGTGGATAGCTCAGCGGGGGCGCATTGTACTGGGCCATCTGAAATTTTTGGGCATAAGCCTTGGGCAGCACATTTTCGTCCATGCTCATCATCTGTGCGGCCTTCAGGGCGCTGCCTTTGAGCTTGCTCAATGCCTCGTATACATCGCTGGCGTTGGCCTCATCGAGACTGCTGCGATCCACATCCGGATCCACCATTTTTTTGGCGTAGTACTTCAGGTAATTGCCACCCATTTTGGCTCCTGTACCTACAAATTTAGCGGCGCGTTGCACCTTGCTCACCGGTATTTTGTGCTGTTCCTTCATGTGGCGCTGGATTAACGTGACTGCCAGATGAAGCGGGCAAAATCGATGGCGCTGTCCAGGGCGGACTCGCCCAGCAATTGGAAACTCAGGTTGACGGCTTTTTCAACGGCGGCATCCGTCATTTCAAAATCCTTGCTGGCATCTTGCACCCAATAGTCAACCACGAAGATCAGCTGTAGCCAAAATGCTTTATCGTATTGCTCAGTGAGGCGCTTCCTGTCTTTGAGCTCTCCCTTGTCCACGCCTTCTTCTACCACTTCGTTGGCGAAGTTCATGAAAGCCTTTTTGTAGGCTTGCAGAGATTTTACCCTGCCTGCTTTCTTCTTCACTTCCGGCCAGTGCATGGCTACGAAGCTCCTCCTACGTTTCAATACTTCCAGGTGGGTGTAGTAGAAGGCCAAGACCTTTTCGCGTGCCGAGAAGCTTTCGAAATTACTGTCCTTCTTGATGCTATCCAGGGTGCTGTGCATCCAGGATTGCCACAGGTCTGATTCCAGGGCTTCGAATGAGCTGAAAAATTTGTAAAAATCCACCTCATCAATACCGATGCTTTCGCAAAATGCAAAAACTGAGGGAGGCATTTTCCCCTCTGTCAATACATATCGCATATAGGCCTCTGCAAGGCTTTTCTCATCGGTTTTTGCGCTTTTGGTTTTGCTGCTTTTCGCACTCTTTGTGGCCATAGCCTCTTGGTATTATGCTGGGCGCAGCCGGCCTTTCTCGAGGGTTTCTATGAAGTGCAGGCAGCGCTGGTTGAATTCAGCGGGTTTCTCAATATTGCATACATGGCCACATTTTTCGATGGTCTCCAGAAGCACATTACCGTAGCGGGCTACGTACTCTCTGGCGGGATTGAGAAAGACATGGTCTTCGGCTCCCATTACCACCAGGCATGGCGCCTTGATGCGGTGATTAAACATTTCCCGCAAGGTTGTGTTCAGGCGCTTAAGCAGTGCAAGCCACTTTTTAACCTCTTTTTGGTGCAATTTTCTGGCTTCGCGGATGAATACCCTGCGCGAGGCCACATGATTTTTTCTGGGCAGCAGGATGAGCGCAAAGATTCGGTAGAGTGTGTGAAATGGCAAGATGCCTGTAAGCACCCGCGCAGCCATCACCAGCACATTGAGCTTCTTGCTCATCTTGAATATGCCACCGGCCAATACAATGCTCGACACGCGCTCAGGTGCGAGCTGCTCGAGGTGGCGGATGATGATGCTCCCCATGCTCACGCCCACAAAGTGGGCTTCGTCAATTTTGAGTGCATCCATCACTTCCAGTACATCCATGGCCACGATGTCGAAGCTGAATCCTGCAAAATTGGTAGGTAGGCCCTTGCTTTCGCCATGATCGCGCAGATCGACCAGGAGGAGGTTGAATTTGCCCTTGAAGTAGGCCACCTGCTTGGTCCAGGTGCGGGTGCTCCCTCCGGCCCCATGAATGAACACCATCCACGGCGCGCCTTGCTCTGCCCGATGCAAATCAAAGTGAAGCAGCTCTTTCGGCACGGTAGTCTTCATCGCTTGCTGATTTTATTGTTGCTGATATGTCGCTGTGCCTTCGACTTAAATCGACCTGCACGCACTGCACTTTTCGCCAAATGCTTTGTGGGCCTCGAATTTACCCTTTTTCGCCACATGCGAAAGCTGCTGGCCTTCATTTCGCGCCGCATCAACGCAATCACTTCGGATTCGCCGAGTCCAAATTGCCATTCGATGGCCTCAAAGGGTGTTCTATCCTCCCAAGCCATTTCGATGATTCTATCGCGATCTCTCTCTGACAAGTCTGCTCTCATGCTTCTCTCTTGCGCCCGCAGTTTTAGCCCACCGTGAGGGCTCCTACCAGTTTGCGCGCTTTGAAATTTTCCAATACAGTGATAACAATCAAAAGCATGAGCATGTTGTAGAACACATCGTCGAGCGGAATGCTCAGCAGCCTCAATCCCATGTTTTCAGCATTGTTGTATATCACGATGGGCTCATCTGTGAAGAGTCCGGTTAGGGCGCCGTTTACCAGCAAAAAAGGGATCTGAATGATGAGAAAGGCGAGGTAAAACTTACCCAAAAACTCACTGCGATTCACCAGCAGGTGCCAGATGAGAAACAGGCAGAGCAGGGAGCATGTGGTGAAGGTGTACAGGCGGTTCACAAATACCACCGAGAGCAAGAAGGTGATGAGGATGAGGATTCCGGTGATCCTGTTTTGCGCTTTCCGCAAAGGAGCTTGAGGCACGAAGTAATTGAGCACTTCGTAGATGAAGCAGCACGCATAGGGCACCACGACAAAAAACAACCATTCTTCTATGGGCAGATTGGCGAGGTAAATACCGGAAATGAAGCGTTCATTGAAACGCCAGATGCCGATGGAAGTAAACCATACATCCCAGGGAATAAATACCAGTGCCATAACCCCGATACCGAGAAAAACCCCCAGCCAATACTGCACAAAACGCACCCTATGCTCGAAGCTGCGAGCGAGTGGGTAGCTCAGGGAGAGCAGCATGAGGAAGAGATAGTAGTAGCGCTCCACTTACCTTGATTTTCACGAGGCCGCCTTGCTTCTCATCGAGCGACTCGCCTCGCGAAAATACTTAAAAGGGACGAGGAGCATACCAAAACACTCACCTTCTTCTTTGCCGAGATGTTTGTGATGTACCTTATGGGCTTTTCGTATGGCCCTCAGGTAGATATTATCACTTCGATCGAACCAATTGAAGCGGCGGTGTATGAACACATCGTGCACCAGAAAGTAGCAGAGACCATAGAGCGCGATGCCAATACCCACGAAAAGCCGCCAATCATTGCCCGCCATCATACCAAACTGAATGAACAGCCATGAAGGGATGGCGAAAATGAGAAAGAAAACATCATTTTTCTCAAAGAAGCCCTTGTGCGGCTGATGGTGATCCCTGTGAAAGTACCAGCCAATGCCGTGCATGATGTATTTGTGGGTAAACCACGCCATGAACTCCATGAAGAAGAAAGTAAAGATGATCAGGAAAATATGAAATAAAATCATTTGGCTACGCGAAGGCCCTGGGCTGCGATAAGTGGCATCTCGGGCAGGTCTGACACATATTTGTAATCAAAGGTATTCAATATTTGCCTTTTGTGATACACAAAGATGCCCGGCATCTGAAAGGGATCGCCCGCAGGCTTGCCTACCAGATGGCCTTTCACAAGCCCGGCTACGAAGGCCCGGTACCAATTGCGAATGCCAAAAAGGGCTTTAAAGCTTACTTTGCCCAAGCCAAAATGACCGTAAAGCCGCTGATGAGGATCGGAGATATGGCGCACGCCTTGGAGATCGTATACACCGAGTATTTGATCAGCAACATCCCCGTCCACCATGTGCACAAAGACCAGGGTGAGCCCCATATCTTCAAGGGTTTGCCGACTTTTGGCTACTTCGGCCATGGTTTCCCGGCAAAATGTGCATCCGAAATGACGCAAAAAAATGAGGAAGAGCTTTCTTTCTTCACTGAGCTCGCTGAGCAACTCTCCTCTATTGGTGCGAATATCCATAATCAATAAAAACTTCTGTAAGTTACAGCAGTGAATGAAACAAGGCAAGATCGACTTTGTTTATCTACAGAGGAGAATGAAGCGCTTAAGCCTTACACACTATTTTGCCGGATGGCTGCTATTGATGCTGCTCATCGTGCTTCTCACCTTGCCGGATGAGCGTCCGGATCCTCTGGACCATATTGGATTTGATACCACGCGCTCTTCTGAAATGTATTTTCACAACCTGCGTTCCTACCATTATCGGCAGAGCGAGGAGGCGGGTGATATATTTGAGGTATACCGCCTTAAATCCCTTCACGACAATGAGGAGGTGGCATTGCTTCCCCTGGCCATATACAAGAACTGGCGCAGCCATGAAGCATTTATCCGTCTAGATACCGCCCAGAAATATCCGTCATGGCATGCCGTGGTAGCTGAGAATGCAGACAGCGCATTTGTCATTGATCGCCCCGACTGGAGCAATGAGTCGCAATTTCATTTTGCCCGTGCATTGCACCGCAGTATGGAGGGTGATGCGCGCATGGCCTTATTGCCTGAGCCCGGCGATACCCTTTGGCTATCGCAAGATGAGCGCAGCGCCCTTCGTGTGGTACTGCGCGACTACTTTAAGCTTGTCAATAAGCTCTGAGGCGCTGAGATTGGAGGCTTGTTATTGCTTCCATTGCTTGGGCACACACACCGGCCTGTCATAAGGCCCATTGCTCAGTCCATAAAGCGCTTTTTCATCCTTGCTGAGCTTCCAGGGGGTGTGCACATGCCAGGCATCCACATTGGCGAGCTCGGGCAGCCAATGCCGCACATAGGCCCCCTTGCCATCGTAGCGCTCCGCCTGGGTGAGCATGTTGAAGTAGCGGTCTTCGCGGGGGTCATTGCCCACGCCCGCCACGTAAGCCCAGTTGCCCCAGTTACTGGCCACGTCGTAGTCGATGAGGTGGTGCTCAAACCAGGCCGCTCCGATGCGCCAATCCTGCTCCAGGTCTTTGACGAGGAATGAAGCGACGTTCTGCCGGCCGCGGTTGCTCATAAATCCGGTTTCGCGGAGTTCAATCATGTTGGCATCAACGAAGGGAATGCCTGTTTTACCGGCTTTCCAGGCC
Organism: Flavobacteriales bacterium; assembly: GCA_007125175.1. Classification (GTDB taxonomy): domain Bacteria; phylum Bacteroidota; class Bacteroidia; order Flavobacteriales_D; family Cryomorphaceae; genus T3Sed10-241. The sequence goes on along the minus strand of SLDS01000204.1, from coordinate 2,177 downwards.
TCAATCCGCGCATCGTCGTGCCACACCCGGGGCCGCTCATCGCGGATGCCGCCGGGGTAAAAAAGCTTGTCGCCGTACTTCGCGGTGACAAAGCGAAAATAATCCCGCCACCGCAGCTCGAAGACCAGCCAATAGGTCGATTGGTTCTTCTTTACCTCCTTTTCGAATTTTTCCACTTCGTAAAAGATGGATCGGGGAGAAATGCAGCCCTGCGCAAGCCACGCGCTGAATTTTGACGAATAGTCGAGACCGAGCAAGCCGTTTCGGGTGTGTTTGTACTCCGCCAGCTTCCGCGTTTTCCCGAAATAGTGGTGCAGGCGCTTCCAAGCCTCGCGCTCCCCGCCTTTAAAAGCGATGGCCGCCCGGTCGTCAATCGGCGCGGTGGTGAAGCCGAGGTCGGCGAGGGAGGGCAGTTTCCCGATCTCCGGGACACCGTCGGGCAGGCGGACAGCCCTCGGTGCGGGAAAAAGGCCGCGCACCTCCGACTCCTTTTCGCTGCGTTTACGAAAAGCGGTGAACACATCGGGCAGGTCGGAATAGGCGAAAGGCAGATCGTTGATGTGGGTGAGGGTGGCACCCCAAAAAAACTTCACTTCCGCGCGTCCGCTCAGGGCTTTTTCCACGGCATCTTCATCGTCCCTTTCCTCCCGTGCCACCTCCTTGTGGACATATACGGCTGAGGCGCCGAAACGGCCGCAGAGCTCGGGAAGCACCTTTTCGGGCGCTCCCCTGAGCACCAAAAGTCCGCCGCCCGCAGCGGCGAGGCTTTCATGTAGGTCGGCGAGCGATTCGAGGATGAATTGCATGCGGCGCGCCCCGGTTTTCGGGATGTCGAACCACGGTGCGTGCAGCCTGTCCTCATCGATGCAATACACGGGGAGTACCCGATCAAATTTTTCGCAGGCGCGGTACAATGCCTCATTGTCGGCGATGCGCAAATCGTTTCTAAACCATACTACAGCTGTTTTCATGTCGGTATTTTGGTGCGTCGGCAGCGCTCGCTGCAGTATTTTACCTTGTCCCAGTCGCGCTCCCATTTTTTGCGCCAGCTAAATGGACGCCCGCAGCGTACGCAGATTTTCTCAGGCAGTTGGCTCTTGCTGTGCTTAGGCATTTGTTCTGGGGCTTAGGGTATGTTTTTGCAATATGCGTTGGGCTTCTTTGCGGGCATTCGTTTTGCCCCGGATACTCCACAGCCGGGCTGAGGCTTCTTTGCGGGCTTTTTCATGGTCTACAATGGGCAGCGGGTAGTGCTCGCCGGGGCGGAAGGAGAATTCCTCCTGCTCAAAGAGGCTGAGCTTCCATGGTTCGTGAATACAGCTGGCCGGCAGGCTCCTCAGCTCTGGAACCCATTCGCGGATAAAGCTTCCTTCGGGATCGTGATCAAGGGATTGCTTCACAGGATTGTAGATGCGTATGGTATTGATGCCCGTGAATCCCGCCTGCATTTGCACCTGCGGGTAGTGTATGCCCGGCTCAAAGTCGAGAAAAATGCGCGAGAGGTGGGCAGAAACAAGCTTCCAGGGTTGCTGTAATATGTGCAGGGCAAAACTGACCAGCATGGCCCGCATGCGGAAATTGATGTATCCGGTGCGCCGCAAGCAGCGCATGCAGGCGTCTACAAGCGGATAGCCCGTGCGACCGCACATCCAGGCTGCAAGCCAGCGCGCCTGCAGTGGATTATCGAGGGCAGCATAGGCCGCATTGAAAGGTTCAAACTCAATCCGCTCCTCCATTTCGAATTTTTGAATGAAATGATCTCTCCAACGAATCCTCGATAAGGCGCCTTGCAAGCCGCCCTTGCGGCCAATGGCTGTCTTTTTAGCTCCGTGGATGGCTTGGTAAGCTTCCCGATTGCTCAGCAGGCCCCATGCCAGGTAGGGCGATAGTCGGCTACAGCTTTTGCGGGAGGGGCCGGGCTTGGAAATGCCCTTTGTATAGCCGGCCGAACGGCTTTCGATAAATGTATGCAGATAGCGTTCCGCGCTGCCGCGCAATCCCTTTTGCCGCAAGGGGTCTAAGAGCTCCCATGAACGCAAGGGCAAGCCAGAGTCGATTTGGGTGCGCTTGAGGAGAGACAATGAGGCTATTCCTTTGAGATCGCCGCTATAGGTCTCTTGGCCCATGGTGCCGTACCAGTGCTTGCGCCAGTTTCTTCGGTTTTGCAAGCCGCGTTG
>SLDS01000126.1 GCA_007125175.1 Flavobacteriales bacterium | reverse complement strand
CGCCTTCGCAGTAGCTGCCGCTGAGCTCATACTTCAGCTCCACGCCCAGCAATGCGCACCAGTGGTCAAAGGTATATTCAAAAAATTCGCCCAATGAGGACGCGCCATGGGAGAGGAGTTCCTCCACTGCCTCCCGATAATGGATGTAATACGGAGCGCTGCCATAGGCTGCACGAATCCCCCGAAGGTGGTCGCGCAACCATGGCTTATCGCGGGAGATGCGCACTTCTGCGCTGGGCACGTGCTTCCCGCCGCTGTGCTTTACCGCTATGCTGAGCGCTTTCACACCATTTGCCGTAAGGATGTGATAGCGGTTTCGAAAACTCTGTTTCTGATAATGCTCCCAGGGATCGAAGAGCAGGGCACCTGTGCGGAGTCCCAAGCGCATAAGCTCAATGGGTGGCACCACGCATAGCGGGCTGCACACTGCATGCTGCACCTCCTGGGCACTCATCGCGCCCAGGTGAAGAGGCGGTTCCAACGCACACCGCCACCATCCTCCTTGCTGAACCATACGAATACGGCCTTGCCGACCACATGGTCCATGGGCACAAATCCCCAAAAACGCGAATCGGCAGAGTTGTGGCGGTTGTCACCCATCAGGAAGAAGTAATCCTGCTGAAAGGTATAGCCCGATGCGGCTTCTCCATTGATGTAGATTTGACCGGATTTTACTTCCAGCTCATTGCCTTCATACACCTCAATGATACGCTGGTAGAGGGGCAAATTGTCCATGCTGAGCTCTATGCTCGCACCCTCGGCCGGTATCCACAGGGGCCCGAAGTCATCCTCAGTCCAGCTGTAGGCGGGATGATTTGGGAATATGTGCAGGTCGGCCTGTGGGCGCTTGGGCTCGATGTATACAGAATCTACTGTCGACATGCTCTCCATGATGGCTTTTTCATCCATGGTAAGGGGCAGCTCATAGAAGCCTCTGCGCCGGTAGTCTTCCTTCTGTGCCTCGCTGATTTGAATGTCGTATTTATTCTTGATCACCTCGGAGCTCAGGGCCGACTTGGTATACACACGGTAGTTGTGCTGAATGCCCTCGGGCTGCTCGATGGCTTGTCCGTCTATGAAGATATCCCGCTCCCTAATCTCCAGCTCCTCACCGGGCAGGCCGATGGTGCGCTTGATGTAGTTTTCCCTCTTGTCAATGGGTCTCACAGTGAGGCCGCCTGTCTGAAAGTAGCGTCCATTGGGCAATTGGAAGCGGTCCTTGTGGAGATTGTCTCGACCTACCACGCGCGCCAATTGGTAGTAGCTTTGCTCCTGCAGGTTGATCACCACGGTGTCTCCTTCCGGAAAATTGAAGACAGTCGCGTCAAAGCGCTGCACATCGCCCAGGCCGGGCAGGCGGAGGTAGGGAAGTTTCTGCCATTCCACAAATGATTTTACATTGAGCAGTGGAATGGTATGATGTGTCAGGGGCACGGCGATGGGAGTCATGGGCAAGCGCGCACCGTATGAGGTTTTACTCACGAAGAGGTAATCGCCCACAAGGAGTGATTTTTCCATCGAAGGTGTGGGAATGGTAAAGGCCTCGATGAAGAAGGTGCGGATGATGGTGGCAGCCACCACAGCAAAGATGATGGCCTCAGCCCATTCACGCCCGGTGCTTTTCTTCTCCTGCTTGTAGTCGGGTAATCCCTTGTATGCCATGGCCTCGCTATAGGCTAGCTTCCCGAGCGCAAGTGGCGGCAGGAATATGGCTACAAGGTACTGTGCTAGCCCGCGCTGCCCGAATGCACGTACCAGCTCCAGATGCATCACGCTCAGCATGATGAAGTTCACTCCCGGAATGATGAGCAGGAGCAGCCACCACCACGGCTTGCGTATTACTTTGAGCCATACGAAGAGGTTGTAGCCCGGCACAAAGCCCGCGTAAGAAGGCTGTCCGGCTTTCTCAAAAATCTTCCACAGGCATGCGAAGTAGGATGCCAGGGTGGCGTAGAAAATGATGCTCGCTATTATCATGGTTTTAATAAGTCTTGCATGGTGTAGATGCCGCTTTCTTTGTCAACCAGCCATTCAGCAGCCGCGAGGGCTCCCCGGGCGAATCCCTCCCTACTGTGGGCCTTGTGCTCCAAGCTTATTTGGTCGATTTCGCTCGTGTATGTGATTCGGTGCGTACCCGGAATGCCCCCTTCGCGGTAGGCCTTCACGGCCAAGGTTGGCGCTTGCAGTTCGATCTCGCAGGGGGTTTGCAATTCCCAGCGATTATATTCTGCATGGGTCTTTATGAGCCTTTCGGCAAATGTGATGGCGGTACCGCTCGGGGCATCTTTTTTCGCGGTATGATGCCACTCCTCCAGCAAGCACTTGTACTGCTTGTGCTTGCTCATGATGGATGCGAGGTACTCATTTGCCGCAAGGCAGAGATGCACCCCGATGGAGAAATTGCTCGCATGAAAAAAGCTGCCTTCATAGCGCTCGACGAGTCCACTGACTTGATCCATAGATTCATGCCAGCCTGTAGTGCCGGTCACAAGTGGGATGCCTTGGGAAAGAATGCTTTCAAAATTGCGGAGCGCTGCATCGGGTTGGGTGAATTCGATGGCCACATCACAGTGCTCGAGGGCGGCCACTTGCCCTGCATTGCCGGAGTGGATGCGGTGGCTGATGCCGTGACCTGCAGCCAGGGCAAGTTGCTCTATGCTGCGGCCCATCTTTCCATAGCCAATCAATGCAATGCGCATAAATGTAGGTCGATTAAGAGCCGGTGAAGTTACAACTTCAATGTTAATGACAAGGCCGGGAAGGCTGGCATGAGCGGCGACCATGTGGGGCGTATGCGCATGGAGATGTCTTCACTTACGTCAAAATAGAAGAGATGGGCATCGACGCTGGCATCCACAATGTTGAGAATGTAGATCAATCCGAGGATGATGTAAGAAAGGTCGCGCCACTCGTAGTATTGATCCATCAGCCGCTCGAGTTGCTGTGGGGTGAAATCGGTCGGATTTACCGTCTCCGGATTGCCATCGGTGGCAGCGATAAAGGCATCTTTGTAGAATTGGATGTTCTGAATATTGTCGCGCAGGTACCAGCCGGTAACGGCAAATCCGGCATAGAGGATGGGCACCTTCCAGTACTTCTTATTGTAAATCTGCCCAAGGCCGGGCACGGCCAGGGAGAGCAGGGCGGCCTTTCTCGGGCTGCGCAGCGGAGTGTAATCCTCCATGCTGCTTTTTTTCACCTTCTCGCCTTCTACCCGTCCGAGGCGGGTTTCTACCTCTACTTGCTTTCGGCCGTCTACACCTGCGCTATCAGCTGCTTCACCTTCATCTATCTGCGCGCAGAGTAGGGTGGGTAGCAGATAGCAAGACAAGAATATCAAGCGTAGGCTATTGCTCAAGCTGATCGATAATGCGCCGGAGGTCATCGTCGGAATGGAAGCTAATTTCAATTTTTCCCGAACCTTTGTCAGTGCGCTTAATATCAACTTTGGTGCCAAACCAATCCATCAAGTCAGATTTGATTTTTTGGTGCTCAAAAGACAGGGGCATGGATCGGTTTTTTGCCTTGCTCTTGGCCTCCTGCTGCTCCTTGGTTGCCTGCTCCACTTGGCGCACGGATAGCCCATCGTCGATGATGCGCTTGTACCATTTTTGCATAAGCTTCTCATCGCCAAAAGAGAGCAGGGCCCGTGCATGGCCAACGCTGATCTCATTTTTGCGGAGGGCGAGCTGTATTTCCGGCGGCAGCTTGAGCAGGCGGAGCGTATTGGTGATGGTGGCGCGGTTCTTTCCAAGGCGCTCGCTGAGGGCCTCTTGCGTAAGCTTACACTCTTCGATAAGCCGCTGGTAGGAGAGGCCTACTTCGATGGGGTCGAGGTCTTTGCGCTGAATGTTTTCCACCAGGGCCATCTCGAGCATGGCTTGATCATTGGCCACGCGGATGTATGCCGGAACCTCTTCCAAACCGGCCATTTGCGAAGCCCTGAAGCGCCGCTCTCCGCTGATGAGCTGGAAGCGGTCATAGCCCAATTTGCGCACGGTAAGGGGCTGTATGATGCCGAGTTCTCTGATCGATTGGCTCAGCTCGCGCATCGAGTTTTCATCAAAGATACTGCGCGGCTGAAAGGGGTTGACCTCTATTTGGCTCAGAGGGAGCATGGCCACAGAGCCGAGTACCCGGGCAGCGCTTTCGCTCCGGGTGCCTGTGGTGATATCGGTTTCTACATTTTCGAGCAAGGCGCTAAGACCCCGCCCGAGGCCTCCTTTCTTCTTGCTCATTAGTCGACGGCGATGTATTTATCCTCCGATTTGATTTTGGTGAGATCATTGCGCTGAAGCAGCTCACGGGTCAGGTTGAGGTAGTTGATGGATCCCTTGCAGGAAGCGTCGTGCATGATGATGGTCTCCCCATGGCTGGGTGCCTCTCCGAGTCGGGTATTGCGGTGGATTACGGTGTTGAATACGAGCTGCTGGAAGTGCATCTTCACTTCCTCCACCACCTGATTGGCGAGGCGCAGGCGTGTGTCGAACATCGTGAGCAGTATGCCCTCAATCACCAAGTCGGTATTGAGTCGGGATTGTACGATCTTAATGGTATTAAGCAATTTGCCCAATCCCTCCAGGGCGAAATATTCGCATTGCACCGGTACGATCACAGAATCACTGGCTGTAAGCGCATTCACGGTAATGAGTCCCAAGGAAGGCGAGCAGTCGATGATGATGAAGTCGTAATCTTCGCGCACCTGCTTGAGGGCATGGCGCATCATTTGCTCACGATTGGGCAGGCTGATCATTTCTATTTCAGCGCCTACGAGATCGATATGGGCCGGGATGATATCCAGATTGGGATTCTCAGTTTGGATGGCAATGTCCTTGATGTCCACATCGCCCAGTAGGCATTCGTAGATGCTGGTTTTGACCGTTTTCGGGTCTATACCTACACCGCTGGTCGCATTGGCCTGCGGGTCTGCATCGATGAGGAGTGTTTTCTTTTCAAGTACGCCCAGACAGGCTGCGAGATTGATTGCCGTGGTGGTTTTTCCTACTCCACCTTTTTGATTGGCAATGCTGATTACTTTTCCCATGTGTTTTTCTGTTTTTCTCAAAGACTCAAACTCGAGCCTATTTCCATTATTTTGAGCTCTAAACCTGCTTTTTCAAATTTGGAGCGCGCTTCCCCGTGATCGGTTTTGATGTAAGGGAAGGTGTCGTAGTGCATGGCAATGATGCTGGAGCATTTCACCATTTTTGCAGCAGCGATGGCATCATCCACGCCCATGGTAAAGTTGTCGCCTATGGGCAAAAAGGCGTGATCTACATCAAATTCTCTTTCAATCAACTGCATATCCATCGTGAGGGCGGTATCGCCCGCGTAGTAAATGCAAAGGTCGGAAAATTGGAGCACGAATCCACCGGGATTGCCTCCATATGTGCCATCGGGTAGTACAGAGCTGTGAATGGCAGTGACATATTTTAATTTGCCGAAAGGCAGCTTGACCTGACCGCCGAGATTCATGGGATGGGTATTTTCTATTCCCTTGCCATTGAGCCAGGTAGTGATTTCAAAATTTGAAATAACCTGTGCACCTGTTCTTTTGGCTATCGAGATGGCATCGGCCACGTGGTCTTCGTGTCCGTGGCTCAAGAGCATGTAGTCGGCTTTAATGGCCTCTACATCTACTTTACCTTTCGCCAGTTCATTGGGGCTAATGAAGGGATCGAAAAGTATATGTGTTCCATTATTTTCCAATCCAAAACAAGAGTGACCGTAATATGTTACTTTCATCGGAATTGTATTTCGTAATTTGCCATAAATCTACGGCTTTCAAGTGGCATCTGCCTCTCAGAAAAGGCCTTAATTTTGCACAGATTTCTGTTAATCGACCCCATTGATGATCACCGTAATTTCGGGCACGAACCGACCCGACAGCAATAGCTCACATGTGGCCCGGCAATATGTTCAATGCTTTGAAGAGCAGGGGAGAGAGGCGCTTTACTTCTCCCTGGAGTCCCTGCCTGAATCCTTCTATTGCCTCAGCAGCTATGGAGCTCCAAACAAAAGTTTTGAACAGGTTTTTCACGACTATATTGAGCCATCAAGCCACTTTGTCTTCGTGGTTCCCGAGTACAATGGCAGTTTTCCGGGAGTGCTCAAGCATTTTCTCGATTTGGGCAGGCCGGAGGTGTGGAAGGGCAAAAAAGCTGCTCTCGCCGGGGTGGCATCCGGCCGGGCCGGCAACCTCCGGGGCATGGACCATCTCACGGCTGTACTGCACTACCTGAAGGTGGTGGTGTATCACAGCCCTGTGGTGCTGAGCAGCATACATATGCATCTCGACCCCGAGGCCAATACACTCAAACCAGAATACCGGAGCTCAATAGAGCAACAAAGCAGGGAGTTCACTGCATTCTAGAGTGGCCAACTTGCCAATCTTGCCAATAGAGGTGAGCAAGCACTTGGTGAAGTGGCCCTTGATATTGCCTCGTGAAAAGGGCTTATTTTTCGTCCAGGTCGTCGAAGTCCACGTTGGTAAAGGCCTCGCTTTTGCTAAAGCGATTTCCGTCCACCACATTTTCGTCATAAGACGAATCCTCCTCCTCGGCGGGATCAATAAACTCATTGTCTCCTGAGCGGATGGATTTGATCTTGTCGATGGCTTCGAGAAGGCCTTCGGAAAACTTTTCAAAATCTTCCTTGTACAAGAAAAGCTTGTGCTTCTCGAAGCTGTGATTGCCATCATCGTGAAAGCGCTTTTTGCTCTCAGTGATGGTGAGGTACAAATCATTGCCGCGGGTGGACTTTACGTCAAAAAAGTACGTTCTTTTCCCTGCTCGCACCGCCTTTGAGAAAATATCATCTCTGACGGAATCTCCGTGATGTTCAGACATAAATTCAGTTTGTAGGTAGTTCAACACCAATAGTAGGTTGACAAATATACGAATAGCATGCAAACCTCACAGAATGCTGCCTTTTCGCTCTTCGAGCAGCTGTAGTTCATGAAGCTTGGCATAGCTTCCTCCGGCCTGCACCAACTCTTCGTGATTGCCCCGCTCGATGATGCGTCCATTTTCGAGTACGATGATGCGATCGGCGAGCTTTACGGTTGATACCCGGTGGCTGATGAGCAGTGTTGTACGGCCTTTCATTACTTCCTTCAGGTGGCCGAGGATCACCTCTTCGGTTTGGGTATCCACCGCCGAGAGGCAGTCATCAAAAATCAGGATGCGCGGCTGTCGAGCGATAGCCCTTGCAATACTGATGCGCTGTTTTTGCCCTCCGCTCAGGTTGATCCCCCTCTCACCCAGTACGGTTTCGTACTGCTTATTGAATCCTTCGATATTGTGAGCTACATAGGCTTGGTGAGCAGCTTCGCGCACGCGGCCGTCCAGCCCATCAAAATCCTCGTCGAGCCCAAAGGCGATATTGTTTGCAATGGTATCGCTAAAGAGGAATACATCTTGTGGCACGTAACCAATCTGACTGCGCAGGGAATCCAGGGGATAGTCGCGCAGATCGCGGCCATCGATGCAAATCCTGCCACTATCCGGATCAAAATTGCGGCAAAGGAGATGCGCCAGGGTGCTCTTGCCCGAGCCCGTGTGCCCTACAATGGCCAAAGTTTCACCCGGCTTGATCTCAAAGTTGATCTCCTGCAAGGCTTGAATACCACTTTCCGGATAGCGGAAAGCAATGGACTCAAAACGGATGTGGCCGGATACAGGGCTTGGCTCCGTTTCGGGCGAGCTAATTTCGGGTGTGGTGTGCAAAAACTCGTTGATCCGCTGCTGAGATGCCGCAGCCTGCTGCACGATAGAGGTGACCCAACCCACCGAGGCAAAGGGCCAGGTGAGCATGTTCACATAAATCACAAACTCCGCAATATTGCCTATGGTAATTTCTCCTTCGATGGCTTTGAGGCCCCCGATATAGATGGTGAGTATGGTGCTCAGACCGATGAGCAAAATGATGGCCGGCATGAAGAGGGCATCTACCTTGATCTGATCGAGCACCTTTACCTTATATACATTGCACTCTTGTTCAAAAAAGTCGCTGCTTGCCTTCTCCCTGTTGTAGGCTTTCAGCACCCGTATGCCCGAAAACGACTCCTGTACAAGGGTGCTCAAGCGCGACTGTTGCCGCTGCACCTTCTCGCTGCGTTCATTGATGAGCTTGCTTACATAGTATATGGATACCGAAAGTACGGGGAGCGGCAGTAATACGTAAAGGGTGAGTTCAGCATTCACACTGATCATTGCCCACAAGGCGAGTGCAGTGAGCACCACCAAATTGATGCTGTACATGATGGCCGGACCGAGATACATGCGCACCTTCGTCACATCCTCGCTGATGCGGTTCATCAAGTCGCCAGTATTGTGCCTCCGGTAAAAGGCAAGACTGAGACGCTGGTAGTGATCGTAGATGTCGTTTTTCAGATCGTACTCGATGAAGCGCGAGGTCACAATGATGGTCTGCCTGGTAAAAAAGAGAAAGAGCCCTTTGAGCAGGGATACAAGTAAGTACAATCCTCCCAGCAGGATGGACAAGCGCCCGATTGTGGCCACCATAGATGACTTGTCTCCAGTTTTGAGAATACTTTCATGCGAAATGCTGAAGAGGGCAAAGAGCCTGCGCACGGAGTCGGGGAGGCTCAGGTCTTCATCCCACATTCCCTCGCGATATGCCTCCAGTGCTTCGGTGATCAGATCAAAGGCTTCGCGTATAAGTCTTGGGGCATAAATACCAAAGAGATTGCTCGCTATGATGAAAACCGTGCCCAGCATAAGCTGCCATTTGTAGCGCAGCAGATAGGAATTGAGGGTGCTCAGGGCTTTCATAGCGGATATCCGGGGCTGCCCGGACAAGATAATTTTTGGTTACTTTTGCGGCGGATCGGTGATAAAGCGGCGCAAAGTTACGTTTCTTCGCTGGGACAAAACGGCCCTGAGGTGTACATGTTCAAACAGCAACCCCATTTTTACCTTTTGAGCTTGATAGCCTCGCCAATGCCTTTTTACCCTACTCACCACTCCAAAGTGACGATGCCATGCTAAACAGACGCCACCTGAGGATAAAAATCCTTCACGCCTTGTACGCCTTTGAGCAAAGCAAGCAAAAGACAATCGCTCAAGCCGAAAAGGAGCTTTTTCACAATCTCGAGCGCATGTACGAAATGTACATTTATCTACTCACCGTGATGGTGGAGATCAAAGAGGTGGCTGCAAGGCGCATTGAGGACAATAAGAACAAGAGGCTGCCCAGCCCCGAAGATCTCAATCCAAATACCCGCTTTGTCGACAATGGCCTCATTGATTTGCTGGAGCGCAATCACCCACTGAATGAAGCTGCCAAGAAGCATAAAGTGAATTGGATGGGAGAGGGAGAGCTGCTGCGAAAATGGTTTAAGCAACTTGCGCAAACCGAAGAGTATCAGACTTACATGAAAGCTGAAGAGACAGATTTCAAAAAAGATCAGGAAGTCATTCTCCGCCTCTTCAAGCGCCATCTCATCAACTACCCTGACCTTCACGAGTTCTTTGAGGAGAAGAGCATTTTCTGGGCTGATGATCTCGACCTCGTAGCATCCATGAGCCTCAAAACCATGAAAACCTTTACCAATAGCAGCGATGAAAACCACCCCATCCTGCCACTTTGGAAGGAGCCCGAGGATGAGATACCCTTTGTGAAAAGCCTGTTCCGCAAGGCCGTGATGCAGTCGGAGGAACACGGAGAACTCCTTCGTGAGCATTCCGACAATTGGGAGCTCGATCGCATAGCCCTCATGGATACACTTTTAATGAAAATGGCGCTCAGTGAGGCCCGGGAATTTCCTCAAATACCCACAAAAGTGACGCTCAATGAGTATATTGAGCTCTCAAAATACTACAGCACCCCCAAGAGTAGCAACTTCATCAATGGGGTGCTCGATAAGCTCTTCGCCCTGCTCAAAGAAGAAGGAAAAATTAAAAAACTCGGACGTGGACTTATCACATAGCAAAGGCTTTTTCTGCTCTTTCTGTTTCTTTTTGATGATCCTTTTCTCTGGCTGCTCCGGCGGAGGTAGCGATAGCAGAGAGGTGGATACCGATATCATCGACTTGCCCTACAGCGCCAATGGAGAAGGCAAGAAGAAGAAGGTTCCCGAATTGAGCTTCGACAAAATGGAGGTCGATGCAGGTCGCATCCTGCAAGGCGACATCTTCGATTGTGAATTCGAATTCAAGAACACCGGAAAAGCGCCATTGGTCATCAGCGGAGTGTCAGCCTCTTGTGGCTGTACAGTTCTCCGCAATTACCCCCAAGACAAAATCATGCCCGGTGAGAAAGGGAAAATAGAAGTGAGCTACAACAGCGACAACAAACGCGGTGAACAGGTTTCTGTAATCGCCATCACTGCCAATACCCTTCCTCCCCGCACAGAACTCGCCATCCGCGCTCAAGTGGTGGCACCCGATAAACCCTAATTTGAAACCATAACATGAACCAATTGACCGTTTTACTCCAGGCCGGTGGCGACTATTTCAATATCATCTTCTGGATAGGAATCATAGCTGTATTTTACTTTTTCATGATTCGTCCGCAAACCAAGAAGGCCAAGGAAGCCAAGAAGTTTCGTGAGTCCCTGCAGAAAGGTATGCGCGTGGTCACCATAGGAGGTATCCACGGCAAGGTTACCGAAGTGCAGGATACCGTTGTAGTGATCGATGTGGGCTCAACCAAGCTTCGCGTGGAGAAGTCGGCCATCTCACCCGATGCTGCTGTCAATGAGCAAGAGCTCGCCCAGAAGTGATCATCCCTGCCTCGAGATTGGCCTCACCGGGGGCATAGGCTCGGGCAAGTCCCTGGTGGCTCGATTTTGGAAGCTGCTAGGTATACCTGTATTTGATGCTGATACAGAGGCCCGCAATATCCTTTCGGAAAATGAGCAGGTGCGGCGTGCATTGATCGAGCTGCTCGGCAGTGAGGCTTACCGCCAAAATGAGGAGCCAAACAGGGCCTATATTGCATCTCAAATTTTCGGCAATGAGGCCTTGAGGCAGAAGGTAAACGCCATCGTGCACCCGGCTGTGGGTGAGGCTTACGCCAAATGGAGACTAGAGCAGGCCAGCCGAAGTCCCTACACCATCAAGGAAGCCGCCATTCTTCTCGAAACAGGACAAGCCCAGGAATTCGACTTTATTGTGCTGGTGACCGCTCCGCTTCACTTGCGCAGCTCGAGGGTAGTGGAAAGCCGTGGCATGAGCCCCTCCGATTTTCAGAAGAGGGCTGAAGCCCAATGGACGGATGAAGAAAAGCGCCGCTACAGCCACTACGAGATTGTCAATGATGAGCGGGAAGCTATTATCCCTCAGGTCATGGGCATACACGGGGAGATGCTGGCTGTAATTCAGGGCGGCTAGTCGGCTTGCTGAGTATTCCAAAATTTCTTCAGAAGGGAAAGCAGCCGGAATCTCTCAGCTCCTCACAAAAAGGCGCTACTGCAAGTGTCTCTGAAACTCAATCCTCGACTCAAAGCGCTTCTTTTCCATCATCTTTCTCAGCACGAGCTCGAGCTCTGCGAAGGGCTTAAAGCGCACCTGCACATCTTCCAATGGATCAGGTGAAAACTGAAAATCCTGATCGTAGTATCCATAGCCTACCACGGCTCCGCTCTCCACGAAAATATGGCAGCGCTCCGAAGCATATCGGCCTTCATCGACTACTACAAAATTTCCCGCAGAGGGGCTCAGACCTTCCTCCCAATTCTGGCCCTCAGGAAGCATCAGTGCAGCCACGCTGTTTCTGCCCAGCTTGAGTTCACAAAGATTTTGCCCCCACTGCTCTGCAAGGTCTTCCAGATGAGCCTTTCCTTCATGGAAATTGCTGTACACCACAAGTGGGTCTTCGCAGCGTCCGCGCTTGGTGAGGTAGAGGTAGCTGCGACCATCTTCTACATGGATATCCGCAGCGCAAAAGGCCTTGGTCGAAAACTTCTTATGATTGAAATGCGGCTTGTGTGAGAGCACATCATGCGCCTCCAGCAATTGGGCGAGTAGTTGGCTACCAGTTAGCTGGTAGTCTATTCGGTGCAAGGATTTGCGAAATTCTGCATCGTTTTTGGTTTGTATTTGCTTGAGCTTTTCGCAAATGCTGCTCAATACATTTGCCGAGCGCTTGGAGTAGATCAGTTGGTCGGCAGCGTCGTAAAATCTGGCCACTCCGGCTTCATCGGGTATGGAGCGCAGGAAGGTATCATTGATGTAAGATGAGTTGAGCCCATCGAGGGTAGGCATGCCAAAATGGGCATCAAAAAGTCCCCTTTCATTTTGGTGGTGGGCGATGATCCTCTCGAATAGCCTCGTGGTGGCCTCCGCATCGCTGCTGGCCCGGTGGTGCCCATTGAGCTCTATGCTGAGTTCGCTGGTAATTCGGTCCAGGCTGTAAGAGGCCAAGCCCGGAAAGGCGTGGCGACTGAGCTGTACCGTGCACAGCTTGCGGCGCTTGTAGTCAATGCCCACCCTGCGAAATTCTTCCCTGATAAAACCGTAATCGAAGTGGGCATTGTGCGCCACAAAGATGCAATTGGCTGTGAGCTTGTCTACTTCGTCTGCTATTTCCTCAAAGCTCGGTGCTGAGGCGAGCATCTTATCATTGATCCCGGTGAGCCTGCTGATAAAGGGAGGAACGGGAATACCGGGATTGACCAGACTGCTGTATTCGTTGACCACTTTATGGCCATTGTGAATGAACACAGCGATCTCGGTGATTTTACCGGTTTTGTAGTTGCCACCGGTGGTTTCAATGTCAATGATGGCGTATCTCAAGCTGCCGCGAAAGTAAGCAATCCCGTATAAGGAAGCAATAGTTTGTTTATGTCCTCGCTCAGCTTACTTCGATTTATCAATGGCTTTGTGCTTGACTTTTTGATATGCCTCATTTTCTCTGTAACTTGGCTACCGCTTAGAGATTAGATAACATGTGTAGAAGTGTTAAAAGGCTGAATAGTATATGCCTGGTAGCAATTGGTATCGCTTTCACCTTACAAGTTAAAGCCCAGGAACAGCCAAATATTTTGCTCATCTATGTGGACGACCTGAACTATGCCGGAGATGCCTTGGGCGGTCACAATGTTCCCACCCCCAATCTGAACAGAATTGTAGAGGAGGGATTAAATTTCAACAATGCCCATGTCAATGGAGTGATCTGTGCGCCTTCCCGGGCGAGTATGCTTACGGGAGTCCACATGCACAATTCCGGTTATTACGGTTACGCAATGGGCCCTAATCACTGGTTCTTGAATCCAGTTTTGTCCGAAGCGCAAGATATGTTCGAACTTTTCAGTTCCAATGGCTACAATACCCGCGGTTCCGGAAAGATTTTTCATGGAGTAGGATCCATGTTCGCCGAGTCTTTTACGGACTACCTTGATGTAGGCTCCAACGGGCCTTGGGCCTGGGATGGAGTTACCATGCAAGGTTCAAATCCCAAGCGACTTACCCATCCATCCATGCCCGAAGATTTTGATGACCATACAGATGGTGTGGCTCCCCTGTCGGATATACCTACAATCGGTCAGTATACAGGTTGGATCAATACCGATGGCAGCCCGTTTTTTTACGAAAGTGATAGCAACCGCGACCTCTTGAATGATGAAAAGGTGAGGGATTACTTTTTCGAATCGATGGCAAATGTCGAAGAGGGGGAGCCTTTTTTCATCACCTTGGGCTTCAGCCGTCCACATCCTCCATTTTATTTGCCGAAGCAGTATTTTGATATGTATCCCATCGATGAAATCGAGCTCCCACCCATTTTTGATGATGACCTACTGGATGTTCCGGTCGCATTTCTCAACAACCGCTGGAACTGGCGGGGAAATTTTGATGGATACCGCACGCTGATGGAGGCCAGCACGGATAGCTCTGATGCCCAATGGTGGATCAAGCGCTACTGGCAGGGATACATGGCCGGGGTGAGTTTTATCGACGACATCGTGGGCGAAGTACTGGATAGCTTGGAAAGCAGCGGCCTTTCCGAGAATACCTATGTGATCTATACCTCCGATCACGGCTTTCACCTTGGCGAAAAAACTTTGATAAAGAAGAGTACGCTCTACGATGTGGTCACGCGGGTGCCTTTTGCCGTCAGGGGCCCGGGAATACCGGCAGGTACTTCCACGTCTGTACCCATTTCGCATGTCGATATTTATCCCACGCTCATCGATTTGGCAGATTTGCCGCAGCCTTCACACAGCCTTGATGGCCACAGTATCCGACCCTTGCTCGAAGACCCGGATAGTGGTCAATGGGAAGGCCCGAGTGCTGCACTTTCGGGAGCACCCTCTTCGGAGGTCATTCCATTCTACACGGTAGCCGAGGCCTTGCATCAGCACCACAGTGTACGGAGCGAAGATATGCGCTACACCCTCTACGCCACAGGTGAAGAAGAGCTCTATGATTACAGCATAGATCCTAATGAGTGGTTTAATCTGGCCGATGACCCCGGCTATGCCGATGCCAAATCATCACTCAGGCAAAACTTATTGGAGCAAACGGGGCTGGGCGCTCAGGTTCAAGCGCTCGACACTGCGAATTTCATTTTCCACGGAGGCTTCGAACAAGACTTCAATGGATGGTCAATACCGCAAAACAATCAACCGGATAGCGTCTACACTTTAATTAGTCCTGATGCAGCTGAGGGAGACAAATTTGCCAGAATCCATGCCCAGCCCGGTAATTTTATGACAAACAATAATATGATTATCAGCGAAGGTTCGTATACCCTTAGCTTCTTCGGTAGGGTCAATCAGCCTGAGGCAGGATTGGAGGTAATCGTTCAGCACAATGGCCATCCCAATTTTATGCTCATTGCCTCAGAGGAGTTCGTACTTAACCAGACCCCTCAATCTTACTCTTTAAGCTTTGAATACGAAGGAGAAAACCTGCCTTATAATAGCCGTCTTAGGGTGATTTTTAATGATGAGGCCCAATATGATCTTGATGCTTTTTACTTGAGCAAAGATCAGAATGATACATTGACGACCATTGATTTGCTCGATTCAAGCTTTGGTGTGGATTTGTTCCCCAATCCAGTGTCCACGGG
>SLDS01000128.1 GCA_007125175.1 Flavobacteriales bacterium | reverse complement strand
GCTCATCGCCAACCAAAAACTTTGGTGCCGGGAAAAAGGTATCGAGACCTCTTGAAATCAAAGATCCCGATTACAAGGCTCTCGATACATTTTTCAGCCCAACACCGATGTCGTTGGAGGCAAACTACAACAAGGGCTGAAAAACACTCGAGCTGACGATCGTAGCGAATTTGGTACAGTTCATTTCTTAACAAAAACTGGTTAAAGTCTGCTCATTTCTCGACATGGCTGATAATGCGAAGGTATGCAATCGCTCCTTCTAATCTTCACAAGGCTGAGAGGGTCTCCACCACTTCGAAACATAAATCTGTCAATATCCCAAAGCTTTGCGCACCCTGAGCAGCACCTCTCCGGCAGTCTCACGTGCTTTTTCCGCTCCTTTGTGGAGTATCTCATCCACGCTTCCGGGATCTTTGATGAGATCATCATAAATTTTGCGCTCTTCGGCAAATCGATCGAGAATCAATTCGAATAAAGCCTTTTTGGCGTGACCATAGCCGTAATTGCCGGCCATGTAGTGCTCGCGCATCTCAGCTTGCCGTGTAGCATCTGCGAGCAAGCGGTAGATCGCATACACATTGCAGGTATCCGGATCCTTGGGCTCTTCCAAGGCCTTGCTGTCTGTCACTATGCTCATAACCGTCTTCTTGAGTACTTTTTCAGGGGCAAAGATGTCGATCACATTGCCATAGCTCTTGCTCATTTTCTGTCCGTCGGTGCCGGGTATGTACATGGTATCTTCCTTCACCCGTGCTTCGGGGATTACCAAGGTGTCACCCATCAAGTGGTTGAAGGAGTTGCCAATGTCACGGGTCATTTCCAGGTGCTGCAATTGGTCTTTGCCAACGGGCACCAGTTCAGCATCGTATAGCAGGATGTCGGCAGCCATGAGCACGGGATAGGTAAATAAGCCCGCATTCACATCGCTGAGGCGGCTGCTTTTGTCCTTGAAGCTATGCGCATTGGCGAGCATGGGATAAGGGGTGAAGCAGGAGAGGTACCAATTGAGCTCGGCCACCTCAGCCACATCGCTTTGCTTGTAGAAGGTGTGGCGCTCTGTATCCAGCCCAAAAGCCAGCCAGGCTGCTGCTGTACTCAGCACATTGCGACGGCGGGTATCAGCATCTTTCAGAGCGGTGAGCGAGTGGAAGTCGGCTATGAAAAAAAATGCCTCATTATTGTCGGCATTGGCCAGGGCAATGGCGGGCTCAATGGCTCCGAGAATATTGCCCAGGTGAGGAGTGCCGGTGCTTTGAATGCCTGTGAGTATGCGTGCCATGTGGAGGTGTATTGCTCGCGGGCAAATGTATGGAAATATGGCGTGCGCATGGGCCGTGGCAGCGGATGGATTCTTACATTTGCTCAAATGCAAAGCCTAGCTGCCATGAGATTAAGAATTTCCCTCTTTGCCTGTTTGATATTGCTCTTCCTCGGTGCTTGCGCTCCGGTATACCAATGTGGAGAGCCGCGCCCCGACAATTTTCGTGCACCCCGCATTGTAATGGAAGTGGTGGATGAGCGCGATAGCCTCTGCACCCGATTGGCCGATGAAGAAGCGCTGAGCGCTGGGCTCAAGGTAGAATTGGACAGTTTGCACGAGGAGCATGTGGAGCTCGGTAAGAGCCGACAGGCCTTGCAAGATGACTATGAACGCCTGCAGCAGGAGAGTGCCGCCACCACCGACGAGTTGAGAAGGGATCTGGTGAAGAAGTCGGAAGAACTCAGCGAGAAGGAGCGCACCTTGCAGGAGCGCGAGAAAACACTTCGCGAAATGCAGGCCGAAATTGCCCGCCGGGACAGCATTACAGACCGCCTGAACAGCGTGCTGCGCAATGCGCTGCTGGGATTTGAGGATGACGAGCTCACGGTAGAAGTCAAAAACGGGAAGGTGTATGTATCGATGAGCGATAAACTCCTCTTCAGATCGGGTAGTGCCGGGGTCGAAAACAAAGGGAAGGAGGCCATCGTAGCCCTTGCCGGGGTTTTGCAAAAGAACCAAGATATCGACATACTCGTTGAGGGCCACACCGATAATGTACCCATCAAGACGGCAGTCTTCAATGACAATTGGGATCTGAGTGCTGCCAGAGCAACCTCCATCGTGCGCCTGCTTAGCGATGAGCACGGTATTGCACCTACGCGGCTTACGGCAGCTGGCAGGGGCGAGTACCAGCCGCGCGCCGACAACAAAACTCCCGAGGGCAGGGCCAGCAATCGCCGCACAGAAATCATCCTATCGCCTAAGCTCGATGAGTTGATGGACCTCTTGAATTGATTCGGAAGGCCAAAGCTCCCAGCAAGACTGTGCTCAATGTCCTGAGTGCACATTAGTCAATTCAGGATGTATGGGCCAGGCTTTGCAAAAGCGGGGTGCAGATGCCTTCATCAAAAATATCTCCTGCCACCCCGCTCCCCATACCAGTCGGACGGATGGACTCGTCCGACTTGTGTCATCCGGGCAAGTCTGCCCGAATGTGCCATTAGGCAGAGGCGGGTATCTATTTCACCCATTTGCAGCAATGCGATTCTCCCTACCTTTGGCCCGCTAAAAGACCGAAGCCATGCACATAGAAGCTTTTCGCGCCCACTGCCTCTCCAAGCTTGCGGCTGAGGAGACCTTTCCCTTCGACGATCGCACCCTGGTGTACAAGGTCATGGGCAAGATGTTTGCCATTTGCGATGTGGATGAATACAAGGGATTCAATGCCAAGTGCGATCCGGAGAGGGCCATCGAACTCCGCGAGCAATATCCCGAAGGCATCCTGCCCGGATGGCACAGCAATAAGAAGCATTGGAATACCATCGTAGCCCATGCCAATGTGCCCGATGAGCTGCAGCGCGAGCTCATCGACCACAGCTATGAGCTGGTGGTGGCGGGCCTGAGCAGAAAGCTCCGTGATGCCTTGAATGAACTTTCATGAACCTCAATAAGCCCACGCCTATGACTTATCCAATCGAACCGCGAAAGCCACTCAAGCGACGGATGCTTGGCTTCTTCCTCAAGGGCCTGCTCCTCGTGGTGCCTACCTTTGTGCTCGTATATGTGGTCTATGCCCTCTTCGTATTTCTCGATGGCCTGATCCCAACCAAGATACCCGGCCTGGGCCTGCTCATTCTTTTGATCACCATCACTGCCCTGGGTTATCTGGGTTCTAGCTTCATCTCCCAGCCCATCATCCGCAGGGCCAATGCTGTGCTCGATCGGGTGCCCATCGTTAAGACTTTCTATACCGCAGTGAGCGATCTGCTCGGCGCCTTCACCGGGCAAAAGAAGAGCTTTTCGCATCCGGTGATGGTGAAGCTCACCCCGGATGGCCACGTACAGAAGCCCGGATTCATCACCGCCGAAGACCTGAGCCCACTGGGGCTCGGCAGCGATATGGTGGCCGTGTACATGCCCCACAGCTACAATTTTTCGGGTAATATCTTCATCGTGCCAGCCGCCAGCGTGACCCCTGTGCAAGTGTCCACGGCCGAGTTTATGAAGTTTATCGTGAGTGGTGGGGTTACTGAGATAGGGCTCAGCCCCAGGCAGCAAATCCAGGATGAAACTCCGCGTTGAGAGCAAGCGGGCCCATGTGGCCTTGCTTCACCTTGTGGTATTTATTTTTGGCTTTACGGCCATTTTGGGAAAACTCATTGAGACCCCCTCCGATCAGCTTGTGCTCTGGCGCATGCTCATAGCGGCTGCGGGCATAGCCGCTTTTGGCTATCTGAGCGGTATCATCCGAAAATCTTTGTGGCTGAATGCCCACCGCTACGCCCTTGTGGGCCTTGTCATTGCAGCTCATTGGATCACCTTTTTCGAAGCGGTGAAGGTGAGCAATGTCTCTGTGACGCTCGCTTGTATGAGCGCGGCTACCCTGTTCACGGCCCTCATCGAACCCCTGGCTTTCAAGAGGCGCTTGCACCTCGGCGAATTGCTTCTCGGGCTTGCCGTCATCTTTGGGCTGGGTTTGATTTTCAGTTTTGAGAGTCAGTATGCCCTTGGCATTGCCTATGCCCTGAGTTCCGCCTTCTTGGCTGCTCTGTTCAATGTGCTCAATGGCACCTTTATCCGGCATGACAATCCCATTCGCATCAGCCTGGTGGAGATGATCTCAGGCAGCTTGGCCATACTCCTGTGGCTGGCATTTCGCGGCAAGCTCGGCACAGAGCTCTTTTCCATGCCGGCCATGGACTGGGTATGGATAGCCCTTCTGGGCACGCTGTGCACAGCCTTCGCATTTGTGGCAAGCGTGCGCGTAATGCGGGTACTCACACCCTTCACCGTATCCTTGAGCATCAATCTGGAACCTGTCTATGGCATCCTGCTCGCATTGCTCATTTTTGGCGAAAGCGAAAAGATGAGTGGAGGCTTCTATGCCGGGACAGCCGTACTGCTCGCAGCGATCTTTGTCAATGCCCGCATGCGGGCGAATTAAATCGCGCTGGTAATCCGGAAGAACAATGGCTGAGTTAGTGCCCCCTTGGGGTTTTGCTGCCACTTGCGCTTCCGCAAAATAGTGACAAGCGCGGCCACAACTTTTTGTCGGAACAGACGTATCCAAGAAGCTATGAAATTGCCCTCCCCTGCATACGGAATACTGAGGAAAGCAATGGGCTTTCTGCTCATACTTGCCCTTTATGCATGCGGCAGCGCTGCGGGCAAGGCCAAGGCTGGGCCCGAAGGTTCGTACAATCAGGATGAGCATCCTCTTACAGTGATCGGCTATATCGCCGATGAAGATTGGCAGCTGGAGGCTCAGGAGCTCGCTGGCTACAGCGATGAATCCTTTCATGCCGCCGACGATGTTCCCACTTT
Organism: Flavobacteriales bacterium; assembly: GCA_007125175.1. Lineage (GTDB taxonomy): Bacteria > Bacteroidota > Bacteroidia > Flavobacteriales_D > Cryomorphaceae > T3Sed10-241. Next base: position 34,656 of record SLDS01000128.1, on the reverse strand, counting down.
TGGTTTCAGCACAGCCCGGCACTGGCTCAAGCTCCGCGTGCTCAATGGCAAGGACTACAAGATGAGCCGCATCCTTGAAGTCAATAATCCCATTCTCAATCAATGCAATCTCTATGAATTGCGGGCCAATAGAGCCGTTCGTCTCTACAGGGCAGGAGATGACTACGCCTTTTCGGAGCGCCCTCTCAGCCATCTCAACATCCTCTTTCCGATAGATGTACAGGCCAATGGCAGCAAGGAGTATTTGCTCGAAGTGTCATCCGCAGGTGAGCAGCTGCAAGTACCGCTGAGATTGCGCTCGGCTTCGGAGATCAACCTGCGGGATGAGAAGGACAGACTTCTTCAGGGCAGCTATTTTGGCATCATCCTTTTTGTGCTCCTTTTCAACCTCTTCATCTATCTGATCATTCGGGAGCGCTCATCGCTATACTATGTGGCCTATGTGTTTTTCCTGCTCATGCTACAGCTCTCTCTGGGAGGTTTTGCATACCGCTATTTGTGGCCTGAGTCGCCCTATCTGGCCAATATTGCCAATCCCTTTTTTGCCTCAGCGAGCATCTACGCACTCATCCGTTTCACTCAGTACTTTTTGCAGTTGTACGAGTTCTATCCCCGGCTCCACAAGGCCTTTACCTGGGTGAGCTATGCGGTGGCTGCCAATTGTTTGCTGGCATTGATCTACACCCCGCTCACTTTTCATGTTTCCGTTCTGGCTATCAATTCCATCGCGCTTCTTCTCAATATCCTCATCATTCCGGTGGCATTTATGGTGATGCGTCGGGGATTCAAGCCGGCCCGTTATTTTTTGCTTGCCTTTGTGGTGCTGGTGATCACAGTGTTCTTTTTTGTGCTCAACAATTTTGGCCTGACCAAGAGTGATTTTTATGCGGCTTATGGCTTGCAGATCGGATCGGCGGCTGAGGTCATCTTGCTCTCATTTGCGATTGTGGACAAGTTCAAGCGATTTCGCGAGGAAGCCTTTTCCAGGCTGGTCACCATCAATACCATGAAGGCCAAGGCCAATGAGGAGCTGGAGCAAAAAGTGACCGAGCGCACAGAGGAGATACAGGCCCAAAAGGCTGTAGTGGAAAACCAAAAGGAGGAGATCCTCTCAAGCATACGCTATGCAGAGCGCATTCAGAAATCGCTCTTGCCTTCTCAGTCCTCTATTTCGCAGCTCTTTCACGAGAGCTTTGTGCTGTACAAACCCCGCGACATTGTAAGTGGCGACTTTTACTGGTTTGGCCAGAGCAGCGAGGAAAATCCTTGGAGAGGTGGCCCCAGGCTGAGCCTTTTTGCCGCCGTGGATTGTACAGGACATGGGGTGCCTGGTGCCCTGATGAGTATGCTGGGCCACAATGGGCTGGATCGCTGCGTGAATCACCCCGAGGTGAACAGCCCGGCCAGTGCCCTGCGCTTCATCAACAATGAAATCGTGAGGAGCTTGCAGCAATCCGGGGAGGAATCTTCGGTAAGAGACGGGATGGATCTCGTACTTTGCGCGTACAATCCGCTGGAGCGCAAGCTCTTTTTTGCAGGAGCTAAAAACAATCTCTACGTGTTCAGAGATGGGAACTTCATTGAGCTCAAGGGCGATCGCATCTCACTCGGGGCCGACTTTGTATCCGAAGAGGGCCTTTTCACCGATCGCGAATTGCAGCTTCAGGAGGGCGATACCCTCTACGCTTTCACCGATGGCTTTCCCGACCAGTTTGGCGGCCCCAATGACAAGAAGCTCAAAACCAAACCCCTGCTTCAAATTATTTCAGAACTGGCAAGCCACAGCCTCAAGGAGCAGGAGATTCTATTGGCCAAGACCTTCGAGATGTGGCGCGGCGACAATGAGCAGATCGACGATGTATGCCTGCTCGGCATCAGGGTGTAATCTGGCTGCTCCCACCCCCAAGGCATATTGCGTACCTTTGCAGGGTGAAGAGTAAGCAGGACATCCGCAAGTACAGCCGGGAAGCGCTAATGGAAGCCATGGCCGAACTTGGCGAAAAAGCCTTTCGCGGCAAGCAGATTCACGAATGGTTGTGGGCGAAAAGGGCGCGCAGCTTCGAGGAAATGAGCAACCTCTCCAAAGAGCTTCGCGACAAGCTACATACCCACTTTGAGATAAGAAGCCTTGGGATAGCCGATAAGCAGGTGAGCAGCGATGGCACCATCAAATACGCCTTCAGGTTGGCTTCGGGCCACATCGTGGAGGGGGTGCTCATCCCCACGCGCAGCCGCACCACAGCGTGTATATCCTCTCAGGTAGGCTGTAGCCTCGCCTGCGCCTTTTGCGCTACGGGCCGCCTCAAGCGCATGCGCAATCTGGAGGCCTATGAGATCTATGATCAGGTGGCCGAAATATATCGGGATGCCGAAATCCTAAGGGATAAGCCCCTCAGCAATATTGTGTACATGGGCATGGGTGAGCCCCTGCTCAACTATGCCAATATGCTCGAAAGCACCCGGCGCATCGCCGATGACAAAGGTCTTGGCATGTCGCCCAAGCGCATCACGGTGAGCACGGCAGGTATCGCTAAGATGATTCGCCAATTGGGCGATGATGAGGTGAAATTCAACCTTGCCCTCTCCCTGCACGCTGCCAATGATGTGAAGCGCAATGAGATCATGGCCATCAACGAGAGCAATAATCTGGAAGTGCTCGCGGATGCCCTGCGCTACTTCTATGCCAAAACGGGCAGCCGTGTTACCTATGAGTACATCGTGTTCAAGGACTTCAACGATACCCTCGAAGATGCCGCAGAGCTTGCCGCATTTTGCCGCCACGTGCCCTGCAAGGTGAACATTATCGAATACAATCCCATCGACGATGGCCGTTTTGAGCAGGCTGAACCCGAAAAAGTGGATGCTTTTGCAGCTTTTTTGGAAGAGCGGAATATCATCGTAAATGTGCGCCGCAGCAGGGGCAAGGACATTGACGCTGCTTGTGGTCAGCTTGCCAACAAGAACGAAGCGGCCCTAAAGGTCTGATAGCAGCCGAATTTGCTCCGAGCAAAAGCTTGCTCTGAGTACTAAAAGCCAATGCCAAACTTGATACCCAGGTGCAAGGCACCCACCCAGCTCTGCTCGCGGCTTACCGAATACATATCCGGGTCATTGCTGTCTGTGCTCCTCACCATATCAAAATCGCGGAAGCGCAGCCCCGCACCGAGGTAGAAATCGCAGAAGAAATTGCTCTGCATGGGTATGGCCTGAAAACCTCCAAAGAGCATCAGGCTGGTGAAGCTTCGGCTGTCATCGAATGAAGCGCCTGAGAGCTCACCTGCCTCATTGATCACATTGTAGGTCTTGTCGTGGCGCCTGTGCAAGAGACCAAGAGCCATGTAAGGTCCGTAGAGCTCACCGGTATCCCAGAAGTAGCGCTTGAGCCACAAGCTACCGGCATAGCGGGTTTGGATGTCCACGTTGTCACCAAAATCGTCGAGCTCATAGGCAAAAAAACTCGCTGTGTAGTCGCGACGGGTAAATCCCAGGCCCACCTCCATGCTCCATTGTTTTGCAATCGTTCCTTCGAAGTACAATTGAAAATCGCCCAAAAACACCTGTAGAGGGTCAAATTTCAGGGCATAAGTCACTGCCGGCATGGTGTCGGGCAGGTCGTAGTATGCGTCTTCCTCATTTTGAGCGGCAGCGCTTCCCGCCCAAAAAGCAAGGAGAAGACTGAGAATGGCTATATATTTGTGGTGCTGCCCTTGATGCATCGCCTGCTTTACGCAAAATATGAGACTGGCTAAAGGTAAACAGAAATTCACAAGCGCCATGGCCTCAAGCTGCCTGCTTTTGTCCTGCTGTGCTTTGCTATGGGCGCCACTTCTGATGGCGCAGGGCGATATGAAGCTGCTTTGGGGGCCCGGCATCAAGTGGGAGTCCAAGGTGAGCATAGTCGACATTTTTGGCTCAGATTCATCTTACTTCTACCTGCTTGGCCAATCTCAGAGTCGGCAGGCGGGCCTCAGCCTGGCTGTGATAGAGACCGATAGCCTCAATGTGCTACGCCGCAAAAGTTTGGAGCTCCCAGAGGTGGGCGGCTTCACACCCTATTTCTTGGAGAGCCTCGTATTTGCCGGAAGGAGCTACCTCATCACCTCTGTCGATGATCCGTCAAAGGAGGCTGTGCAGCTCTGGGCCTTTGAGTTGGACTCAAGCCTGGAGATGGGCATGGAGCCGACGATGCTGGCTGAAATCTCGCGCGAAGTGCTGGCCCGCAAGCTTCCTTACTCCATCGATGTCTCTGAACAGGACGATTACCTCTGCGTGAGCATCCCCTTGGAGGACAATGCCGAGCGCAATGAAAAGCGTGAGCTGCGCTTGTTCAACTCCGATCTCGGTCTGCTTGATGCCCGGAATATCGAGCTGCCACATCATATCGAGGATCTGAGATACACCGGTACCTTACTCGATTCCGACCACGCCTACTACATGCTCATTACCTTGCCATCGAGCCGAATAGAGGAGATTAGCAAGGCCAAGAAAATAGGCCGCGACCATGCATTGATCCGTTACGACTGGAAGGGGCATACCGTGCGCGAGAAGTTTCTGTCCATAGGCACTTATTGGATTTACGAGGCGCGGCTAGCCCTTCATGAGTCTGGCGATATCCAAGTATTTGGCTATTTCAGCAATATGGTCGACCTCGTCATGTCCGGCACCTTTTCCGTGGCCTTCCACCGCAATACTGGCGCCATCACTGCACAGGGGCTCAATCCCTTCAGTAGAAATTTTAAATCCCAGTTCAGGCCACTTCCCTCCATGAGCGAGCGCCCCGATCTGGCACTTTTTCAACTCGATGACACCTATAGCCTGCCCAATAATGAGCAGCTCATGGTGAGTGAATTGAGGGACCGCAGGCCCAGCACCATTTTCAATCCGGCCACCGGCACTTACCTCGTCATTGAAAACTACCACTTCGACACCATATTGCTCACCAGTATTTTGCCATCAAGCGAGATCAGGTTCAACCTCACCATACCCAAGTTTCAAAACTCCTCGCGCGAGGTGGCCAGCTATACCTCATACCTATCATGGCATGAGAATGAGAGCCTCTATCTGGTGTACAATGATCACGATCGCAATGCCCCACTCGAGAGCCATGCCGGGGCCAAGTACAGTGTGCTCGGCGGCCCGGCCCATGCGCAGGCCGTGCTATACGAGCTCCGCATGAATGGTGAGCTCATCAAGCATGTGCTCTTCCGGCGCTCTCCCCTCGATGGGATTTTTACCCCCTATTTTCACTATGCCCTGCCGCGCGGTATGGTCATGCTCACAGTGGGCAATGGCCTCTGGCAATTTTTCCGTTTGAGCCAGGATTGAGCCGAAGTGGCAATTCAATCGTTATGAATTCGGATATTTGCGGCGCTGCATGGCCGATATAAAGCATATCAAAGCTCCCATAGCCGACGAAATGGAAACTTTCGAGGAGCGCTTTCGCGGCTCTATGAAAAGCAATACGGCCCTTCTCGACCGCATTACGCACTACATCGTAAAGCGCAAGGGCAAGCAGATGAGGCCTATGTTTGTCTTCCTTTCGGCAAAATTGGTTGGAAGCGTCGGCGACAGTACTTATACTGCGGCCTCATTGATCGAGCTCCTGCACACGGCTACACTTGTACACGATGATGTGGTAGACGATGCCAATTTGAGACGGGGCTTTTTCTCCATCAATGCCCTTTGGAAGAACAAGATCGCCGTACTCGTAGGCGACTACTTGCTGTCCAGGGGATTGCTGCTCAGCGTGGAGCAAAATGAGTTTGAGCTACTGCGCATCATGAGCCATGCGGTGCGCGAAATGAGCGAAGGGGAGCTGCTGCAAATGGAGAAAACGCGAAAACTCAATATCACCGAAGAGGTCTACTTCGACATCATCCGCCAAAAGACAGCCTCATTGATTGCCGCTTGCTGTGAATGCGGAGCCTACTCGGCTGGTGGCGACGAGGAGCAGCGCAGCCTCATGCGCTCCTTTGGCAATGCTGTGGGCATCGCTTTTCAAATCAAAGACGACCTATTCGACTACAGCAAGGGCGGGCAATTGGGCAAGCCCACCGGCATCGACATCAAAGAAAAGAAAATGACCCTGCCGCTGATCTACGCCATCCAGCACGCCGAGCCCGACAGGCGGCGCTGGATGATTCGCACGGTCAAGCACCACAACCGCAACAAGGCCAAGGTGCAGGAATTGATAGATTATGTGCTGGGCAGCGGAGGCATCGATTATGCCGCCTCACAGATGGAATCTCATCGAAAGCAGGCTATGGAAATTCTTTATAGATTTGATCAAGGAGAGGCCAGAGATGCTTTGGAGGCGCTCGTGGCATATACCATCAACCGCAACAAATAGCTGTATACCATGGATGTGAGATTTTTGTACATCGTCATGCTCTCTTTGCTCGTGGCTGCATGTGCCGGGCCCGAGTCAGGAAAGGAAGAGCAAAAAGAACCCGAAGTAAAAAAGGTGGAAGAATATTACGAGAACGGCATGCTCAGCAAGCGCGGCACCACCATCGATGGTAAGCGCTCCGGACTTTGGGAGTCGTACTATCCCAATGGACTCAAGTGGAGCGAAACCACCTTCAAGTACGGGTACAAGGAGGGGCCTACCACTACCTTTTACCCCAATGGCATCATGCGCTACAGTGGTCGCTATTACAGCGATGAGCGCAGTGGTGTTTGGACCTTTTACGATACCACAGGGGTTGTGGCGGCGCGCATCGATATGGATGTGCAACCTGAAAAGGCCGATTCCATCATTCAGCATTCTCCTCTTTGACGTGATTTCTCAAGCCACCATCAGCCGCATCTTTGATGCTGTGCACATTGAGGAGGTCATTGGCGACTTCGTACAGCTCAAGAAAGCTGGGTCTAACTTCAAGGGCCTCAGTCCCTGGACCAATGAGAAAACACCTTCCTTCTTCGTATCGCCCTCCAAAGGCATTTTTAAGGACTTCAGCTCCGGCAAGGGCGGCAATGCTGTGAGCTTCCTCATGGAGCTCGAGAACATGACCTATCCCGAAGCCCTGCGCTATCTGGCCGGTAAGTACGGCATAGAGGTGGAGGAGACCGAAGTGAGCAAGGAGCAGGCCGAGGAGGTGAGCTTGCGCGAAAGTCTGGCCCTTGTCAATGATTTTGCATTTGAGCATTTCCGACAAAATCTCTGGGAAAGCGAGGAAGGGCGCAGTGTGGGATTGAGCTATTTCAGAGAGCGTGAATTTTCCGATGCTACCATTGAGACCTTCGGCTTGGGATATGCCCCCGATCAGCGCGACGCATTGCTCAAGGCCGCCGTGGAGGCAGGGCACAATGAGGAGCACATGGGTACACTCGGCCTCATCAAGCAAGGAGAGTACGGGGCCTACGATTTTTTCCGGGCAAGGGTCATCTTTCCCATCCGCAATGTGAGTGGCCGAAACATCGCCTTTGCCGGGCGCACCCTGCGCAGCGACAATAAGGTAAAATACCTCAACTCACCCGAAAGCCCCCTCTACGAAAAGAGCCGGGTGCTCTACGGTATCTACGAAGGCAAGCGCAGCATTGTACAAAAAAATCATTGCCTCTTGGTAGAGGGCTATACCGATGTAATCTCCCTGCATCAAGCCGGGCTCGGCTATGCGGTGGCCTCTTCGGGTACGGCCCTTACGCGCGAGCAAGTCCTGCTTATCAAGCGCTTTACCAGCAATGTGAGCATACTCTACGACAGCGATTCGGCCGGTATCAAGGCCGCCATGCGGGCTATCGATCTCATGCTGCAAGAAGGTGTGCAGGCCAGGGTGGTGCTTTTTCCCACCGGGCAGGATCCCGATTCTTACGCCCGGGCGGTGAGCCAGGATGAATTGGAGACCTTTATCGAAGAAGAAGCGGTTGATTTCATCGATTTTTTCACGAAAGTGATGCTGCCCGATGGCGCGGACAGCGAGCCTATCAAGAAGGCCGAAGCCGTGCGGCGCATGGTGGAGAGCCTCGCCCTGGTCAAGGATCAGATCGTGCGCAGCACTTACGTGGAGAAGTGCAGCAGACAGCTGGGCATTGCTGCGCAGGTGATCCACAATGAGATCAATAAGATCATACGCCGGGAGCAACGCCGACAGGCCATTCGCGAGGAGCGGGAGTCGGATTTGCCACTGGATGTGCTCGCTGCACCTCCTCAAGAGGGCCCGCCCAAAGCTGATGAAAGCATCTATGAACGCGAAATAGCCCGTGTCCTGCTCACTTACGGCAATAAGGAGATCAGCATAGAGCTCGAGCCGGAAGAAGAGGAAGGAGATGAGAGTGAGGAGCTGCATGTGCCACTGGCAGAGTATGTACTGCACGAGCTTTTCACCGATGGCATTGACTTTTACACCCCTGCTTACCGCAAAATTGTGGAAGTGTTTCGGGAGCGCTTTGAGGCGCAGGGCTCATTTCCCGATGTCAATTATTTTGTGAACGATCACGAGCTCAGCCCCCTTGTGGCAGAGCTCATTTCTGAGCCTTACGAGCTCAGCGAAAATTGGGAGGCGAAGTACCACATCTACACCGAGTCGGAGGAAGAAAACCTCAAGCAAACGGCCTTCGACCCCTTGATGCGTCTCAAGCTGAAGCGTGTGATGCACATGATTTCTGAGCTTGAGCTCAAGATCAAGGACTGCTCTGAGGTGGATGAACTACATTTGCTCCTCCTGGAGAAAATTCGTCTGGATCGGCTCAAAGTCCATCTCAGTTCGTATTTTGGGACCGCTATCCTCTAAGATTCATCCCGTATAGCCCCGGGAAGCCACTATGAGCGACATTCTCAATTATACCCTTTACGAATCAGACGTGTTCGAGCTTACCTTGAGCAAGCTCCTGCTCCTCCTGATCATTGTCTTTGCCACACGCTTTCTGCTAAAGCTTTTTAGAAGACTGGTTCATCGGCAATTGCGGTCATTGGATCGCTTCGACAAAGAGAAGGAGGCCATTATCCTGCGCGTGGGCCGCACCACCATCGTACTGCTCGCTGTGGTGCTGGCCATCTCGGGTCTTGGCCTTTACGATGTGCTCGAGCTGCTGCTCTCCTACCGCATTTTCAAGCTGGAAGGGGTCAATATCAGCCTGGGCAAGATACTCGTCCTCGTACTGATCATCATCTTTGCCCGCATATTGTCGCGCTTCGTGCGCATCATCCTGCGCAAGAACTTTTCCCGTAAGGCATGGATCGATGAGGGCAAGGAGTATACCATCTACAAGCTCACCAAGTACGGCCTCTACGGCTTTGCCCTGATCGCTGGCCTCACCAGCATAGGCATCGATATGAAGCTCATCATCGGTGGTATAGGGGCGCTACTCGTGGGTATTGGCTTTGGCTTGCAGCACCTCTTCTACGACCTTGTAGCGGGCCTTGTCATCCTCTTCGAGGGTCCGGTGAAGGTGGGCGATGTGATTGAGGTAAACGGCCTTGTGGCACGCGTGCAGCAGATCGATATACGCACCTCCAAGGTGCTCACCCGCGACGGCAAGTACATTATCATTCCCAATTCCAACCTGGTGGGCGAGAAGGTGGTGAACTGGAGTCATGGCACGGAACTCACCCGATTTAGCATCAGCACCCGCGTGAAGTTTGGCAGCGACACCCAGCAGGTGAAGGAGATACTCTACGGCTGCGCCCTGCGGCATCCCGACGTGAGCAAGAACAGGGAAATCATCGTTCGCTTTGAGGATTTTGGTGAAAACGGGCTGCATTTCAACGTGTACTTCTGGGCCCGTAAGACCTGGGTGGTCGAAACCTTGCTGAGCGAAATCCGCTTCGAGATCGACAAGGAGTTTCGCGCAAATGGCATTCAGGTGCCCTATCCCCAGCGCGATTTGCACTTCATTCCCAATGCCGATGCAGGGCCTCAGGGCGATTTCGGGAGATCTGCGGGCAGCCGGGGCTCCGGATTCAGCTCACAATGATGTCTTTGGCTTCAAGCTGCAAGAGGCTCTCGCCATTCCAGTAATTGGTTCCGATGGTGTAGGCAAGGTCAAATCGATTGCCCTCCTTTAGTGCTTCTGCCAGCTGTCCGAAACCAAAGGCGATGGTGGAGAAGCCCTTGGCAGGATTGTCTTCCTGATAGGCTTCGAACTTGAGGTGGCTGCCATCCGCTCCCAAAACCCGCACGTCGCGCGCTTTGCAGCCTTCTGTCGCGAAAACTGCCTGCATATTGCCCGGCCCGAATGGCCTGAGGCGGTTCATTTGCTTGAAAAAGATCCCAAACTGCTCATTGGCCCATTCCCGAAAATCGACTTTGAGGTCGATCCGCAGGGGAGGGATGCACTCTACCTCTCCGAGCTGAGAGGCGCAATACTGCTCAAAGGCGGCCTTGAAATCGGCGAAGGACTCCTTGCTCAGGCTCATTCCCGCTGCCGCAGCATGGCCCCCGAATTGGATGAGGTGCTCCTCGCAATGCTGCAGAGCCTTGTACAGGTTGAAGTCCTCTACGCTGCGGGCACTCCCGCTAAGCTGCCCATCCAGCTCGGTGAGCACCACCGTAGGGCGGTAGCAGCGCTCCATAAGCCTTGAGGCCGCTATACCCACCAGGCCCTTGTGCCAGCCTTCCTTGCTCAGCACCGTTGCCGCGCGGTTCATGTGGGGATCTTCCTGCAGCATAAGCTCCACAGCCTCTTCGCTCATGTGCTTGTCCATGCTTCGGCGCTCTCGGTTCAATTGCTCGAGCTCCATGGCCATTGGCATCGCTTCGTCCAGGCTGGTGGCGGTGAGTAGGGATACAGCCTTGCGGGCATGATTGAGGCGCCCGGCCGCATTGATGCGCGGCCCGATTTTGAACACCACATCGGCCACGCTGAGGGTGCCGCTGTACGCAGCGCAGCGCAGGAGGGCAGCATATGCAGGTGGGGGATCAGCATTGAGGGCTTTCAATCCCTCGCTCACGAGACTTCTGTTAATGCCCAGCAAGGGTACGATGTCGCAGCAGGTGGCCACCGCCACGTGGGGCAGGAATTGCATCCATTCGCCTTTCGGCAAATTCAGGGTTCCGCACACCGAGCGGATGAGCTCAAAAGCCACGCCGCAACCGCAGAGTTCCTCACCCAGCAATGGGCAGTCGCGCTGCTTGGGATTCAGGATGGCATAAGCCGGTGGGAGCACCGGGCCCGGCAGGTGGTGGTCGCATACGATGCAGTCGATACCCCCGGCGGCCAGCTCTGAAATGCGGTCTACAGCCGCAATGCCACAGTCGAGCGCCAGGACAAGCCCAAAGCCGCCTTCGATGGCATGGCTCACCCCCTGCTTGCTGATGCCATAGCCCTCCTTGTAGCGATCGGGGTTGTAGGCTTGCACTTCTGCTCCCCTGCCGCGCAAAAAGGAATGCACCATAGCGGTGGCACAGCTTCCATCCACATCGTAATCTCCGTATACCAGTATGCGCTCCCGATTTTGTAAAGCCTTGAGCACCCTCTCAGTGGCTTTCGCCAAATCTTTCATCGCCGGCAAGGCCTCAATGCGCTTCAATCCAGGGGTGAAAAAGGATTCGACCGAAGATCTTTCGCTCAGCCCTCTTTGCACGAGCAGGGTGGCGATGATGGGATGCATTTGGGGCAGCTCCTGTCTGAGCTTTTCCAACGCGCTTTCATCCGCACTTTGGCGCATTTGCCAGCTTCGCGTCATGATGTTTTGTCCGTCGATAGACATGCTCGGAGGGGCTTTGGTGGTTCTGGGATTACAAATATGCTCACAATCTTATTATCAACATAGCTTGCATACGGACAACTTTAGCTATCTTTGATCGTCACGGGGGTGCGAGAAGTAATTTTAGAAGTATATATTTGCTCCTTGCTATATAGCCTCTTAATAGAGATAAAATACACTGAATGAAGTTTTCTATTTACTCAGCATTCCTGGCCTCGGTGGCGCTAATGCTGGTATTCTCTTCTTGTCGCAACGAGCAAAACCGCATACCGGAGACTTGTTTTGACGGCATCCAAAATCAGGGCGAAACCGCCATAGACTGCGGTGGGCCAAATTGCGATCCATGTGACCCTACATGTGATGACCGCATACAAAATCAGGGAGAAATGAGCCCGGTGAGCCTGACCAATCCCGGTAATGTGGTTGGGATAGACTGCGGTGGTGAGAACTGTCCCCCTTGTAGCACATGCGATGATGGCATCCGAAACGCCCACTGGGTGAGGGATCCCAATTTGCGACCCGATGATTTAGGAAAAGACAGCGTGGGCAGGGATGAGAATGGCATGCTCTACCGATTGGTGATGGAAAAAGGCATTGACTGCGGTTTCCCCTGCGATAGCGCATGTGCACCCACCTGCAATGATGGCATCCTCAATGGACTGGAAGAAAATGTGGACTGCGGAGGCCCCGATTGCCCGCCTTGCCCAGAGCCACCAAACTGCTTCGATGGGGTGCGCAATGGCCCTGAAACCGGCATCGATTGTGGCGCAGATTACTGCCCCCTCGATAGGCAGGCCTGCCCCGATCCAAGCTGCACCGACGGCATTCAAAACATACACATTGAATTGACCACTGCGGTGCAAGAGGGTTATCTCCTGGTCGTAGAGACTGGTATAGACTGTGATCAGAACCCCTTCACCTCATGTCCCGATTGCCCGGTAGCAACCTGTTTTGATGGCATCAAGAATGGTATTGAGGAAGGTGTAGACTGCGGCGGAAATTGTGGTACGGCTTGTACGGATGCCCCCGACTGCCACGATGGAGTACAAAATGGCAATGAAACCGGTATCGACTGCGGCGGTGATTGTCCTCCCTGTGCCACCTGCGATGATGGCTTCAAGAATGGCCCTGAACTCGACGTGGATTGTGTGGATTACCCCATTCCGCAGTACACACAAAGCGATGGGACTCCTTGCCCGCTGTGCCCATCCTGCCATGACGGCATACAGAACGAAGAACTGCTGGAGCTCGATGTAGATTGTGGTAATTCGGATTGCGGCCCTTGCGAACAGTATCTCCAAGTAGGAGTAATTGATATCGATGGTTTCTCGAGCAGCTTTGTAGATCAGTTCTGGTTTAACAGCATACAAGCTCAATTTGGCAATACCGATACGCTCTTTGTGGAGAATGCTCTTATCATTGAGAATCCGGGCAATGCAATCGGCCCCGGGGGCAACCCTATTCAACGAAGGCAAATAGTCGGTACCCGCCACATAGTTACCAGCAATGGTACCTTTGAAACAAAAGTGACTGTTGTTATGGCCCGACCTTCCAGTCTGCAGGTGGGCGAAAACTATGATGTGGTGCCTGCAAATCAGAATACAGGTCAATTGCTGCCCGTGGGAGTGAAAGTAGAGCAGCGCTTTTTGGATGGAGAGGGTGCAGAGGTCTTTGAACCTACTGAATTTGTCACAGCACCCAATGAACTTGGTGACCCCAACAATCCCCAAATGAGCATTGAGTACAATTACATCAATGTGCAAAATGACAAAGCACTGATTCGCGGAAGTATCAACTTTGCCCGACTGAGAAAGCCCGGTATTGCTATCCCGGGGCAACCCAATCCCCAGGTGACGGTGTCCAATATCGACTTTGCCATACAATACAATCCGCTCTTCCACTGATGCAGTTCTGGATTGATCACAAAACAGAAACCCGTCCTTGTGGCGGGTTTTTTTATGGCCGTTTATCACTTTAGTCTTCCGCTGCTACACCGTGGAAACATTTTATACGTTTTTTGTTTCCTGTATGGCTATTCCGTGTAACTTTGCCCGCCGATTCAAATTCGGCCTTCGAGATTATGGGTACTGCAGATGAAAGAGAAGTTGAGATTGTACTGCAAGCCAGGGAACTCTTCATGACCTATGGGATCAAGAGCATGACCATGGACGAGATCGCCCGCAGATTGCACATCTCTAAAAAGACCTTGTACCAGTACGTAAGTGATAAGGACGATCTGGTGATGCGCTGCATACAGGCTGAGTGCGAGAAAGAGGAGGAGGCCATCAGGAGCATTACCCATCAGGGGCTCAATGCCATTGACGAAAACATAGCCATCAGCCATTTCGTGCTGAAGCAAATCCAACAGGTGCACCCTTCGATTTTTTTCGACCTTGAGCGCTACCACCCGGCAGCCCTGATGCTCTTACAGCATGGCAAGCAGGACTTCACGGCCGAAGTGATTCGCAATAATTTGCTCAAGGGAATCGAGGAGGGTCTTTTCAGAAAAGAAATCGATGTAGAGATACATACAAGCCTTTGGATTTCGCGGATCAATGTGATTTTTGACACAAGGTATTTTCCCATGCAGTCATTCTCGCTCAGCGAAGTGTACGGTCAAATGTTCGAGCATCAGATTTGCGGCCTTGCCAGCGAAAAAGGCAGACGCTACTACGAGGACAGAATCAAGGACAAACTGAAAAACATGCAAAAGCGATGAAAAGAGTTGCTACGCTTGGAATTCTAATCGCCCTGGCCACGGGCATGAATGCTCAGGATAGGGTGCTCTCCCTCAGAGAAGCACAGGAATTGGCGCTGGAACAGAGCTATGCCATGCGGGCAGCCGATATGGATCTGGAAGCCACCCGTCGTGAGGTGAAAGAGGTCATTGCCACTGGCCTGCCACAGGTCAATGCCAATATGGAGTACCAGCAATTGCTGCAAATACCGGTCAGCTTGATTCCGGGAGAATTTCTCGGCATGGAGCCAGGCACCTTTGCGGAGGTACAGTTCGGGCTGGAGTACAACTTTACCGGAACGGTAACCGCTTCGCAGCTGCTGGTGGACGGCACTTACTTCGTGGGCCTCAAAGCCGCCCGCACCGCTGTGGAGCTCACCCGAAATGCCCGCACCAAGACCGCCGTTGAGGTGCGCGTGGCTGTGGCCGATGCCTATTACACCACTTTGGTCGCTGAGGCCAATCTCGACATTCTGGGCGATAACCTGAGCTCTGTAGAGGATCTGCTTCGCGAAAGCGAGGCCCTCTATGATGCCGGCCTCATCGAGGAGCAGGACCTCGATCAGCTCATGCTCAACCGGAATCAGATCCAAAACAATATCGACAATACAGAGCGCTATGTGGAAATAGCGCGCAAGTCGCTCAACTTCTTGCTGGGCATACCGCTGAGCGAAGAGGTGGTGCTCAGTGATGACATTGACAAGCTTGT
Source organism: Flavobacteriales bacterium (assembly GCA_007125175.1). Classification (GTDB taxonomy): domain Bacteria; phylum Bacteroidota; class Bacteroidia; order Flavobacteriales_D; family Cryomorphaceae; genus T3Sed10-241. The sequence goes on along the minus strand of SLDS01000128.1, from coordinate 19,563 downwards.
GGAAATCAATAATAATCCTGCTTTTTTGCAGCGGGATCGCCAGCTTGAGACCCATCCCGACATACTCATCGCGCGCACCAATGTGATGGTGCAAGACCTTACCCTTAGGGGTGCCAAGGTGGCCTATTATCCCAGCCTCAACCTCTTTCTCACCCATCAGCAGAATGCCCAGCGCAATGCATTCAACTTTACAGAAAGCGGTCAGCCCTGGTTTCCAGCGACCATTCTCGGTGTGAATATGAACATTCCCATTTTTAGCGGCTTTCAGCGCAACCACAATGTGAAGCGCATGGAAATAGAGCTCGAGAAAAGCCAGATGCAGCTCACCCAAGCCGAAGAAAACCTAAAGCTGGATCAAACCCGTAGCATGGCCGATTTTGAAAACGCCCTTCGCGTATGGGAAACGCAGAAGCAGAGTGTGGCTCTGGCTGAGCGCATCAGCGAGCGCACTTCCGTAAAATACAAGGAAGGCGTGGCCGGCAGTACCGATCTCAACGTGGCCCGCACCCAATTGCTCAATGAACAAGGTCGCTACATCGACGCAGCCTTGCAATTGCTCAATGCCAAGCAACAACTCGACAAAGCCTTTAACCTCTTTGATGAAGAACCATGAAGCACCGAATAATCACATTCCATTCAATCATGCTGCTCATCGCAGCAATCGCGCTCAATGCCTGCAAGCAGGAGGCGAGCAGTGAGCTTGAAACCTATCGTCAGCGGCGTGACTCCTTGCGACTGGAGATGGATAAGCTTCAAAAAAACCTGATCGCGGTAGAAAAGAAAATCAGCGAGCTGGACACGATAGGAGAGGCCCGCTTGGTCACCTTATTCCGGCCCGAGCACGACACCTTCCGTCACTTCTTTGAGGTGTATGGCAATGTAGAGAGCGACCGCATGGCTACCCTCTACCCGGAGAGCCAAGGCATCATACAAGCCATACAGGTGCGAGAGGGCGAGCAAGTAAGGCGTGGGCAGCTCATCGCTCGACTGGATGATGACTTGCTCCGCAGCAATCTGGCCGAACTCGAAACCTCTTTGAGTCTAGCCAATACCCTCTACGAGAAGCAAGAACGCCTCTGGGACCAAAAGATCGGTAGCGAAGTGCAGTATCTCGAAGCCAAAAACCGCAAGGAAAGCCTGGAGAAGTCCATCTCCACACTCAAGGAGCAGATCAACAAAACTTCGGTGAGGGCGCCATTCGATGGTGTCGTGGACAAGATTTTCCCGAAAGAGGGTGAAATGGCCAGCATGCAAAGCCCGCTGGCACGCATTGTGAATCGATCAGCCCTCTACGTGCGCGCTGATGTGACCGAGCGCTACATGGGCCGCGTGAATCAGGGCGATGAAGTGGAAGTGATCGTAAACCGCCGCGACACTTTGAAGGCAGAGATAGGCCGTGTGGGAAAGTTCATCAATCCGGCCAACCGCAGCTTTGAGGTGCGTGTGGAGCTTGGGGAAACCGATGTTCCGCTTATGCCAAATTCTTTGGTGGTGCTCAAAATCAATGATTTCACTGCTGATAGCGCCATTGCCATCCCCTCCTCCCTCATCATGCAGGATGGTCGTGGCGAAGATTATGTTTTTTTGGCGAAAGCCAATGGAGCAAACGGCCATAAGGCAGAGAAACGCAACATAAGAACCGGCATGCGCTACCTGGGCCAAACCCTGGTGCTCGACGGCCTGGATGCTGAACACGCCATCATCGACAAAGGCTCCCGAAGTGTACGAGATGGCGACCCCATCAAGGAAGCAACCCTATAAGCAATCGATCCATGGCACAACGCAATCTTAAACCCGGCGATAAAGGCTATAAGGAGTTTGGCCTCAGCTCTCTTTCGGTGTACAACCGCACTACCGTCATTGTGCTGGCTATCATCATCTTTTTGGGAGGTCTGGCGGCATACAATGGCATGGCCAAGGAGAATTTTCCGGATATCGTAACGCCTGAAATCTACGTGAGCACGGCCTATCCGGGCAACTCTCCACTCGATATCGAAAAACTGATCACCAGGCCATTCGAAAAGGAGCTCAACACCATCACCGGTGTGGATGAGATCAATTCCACGAGCATGCAAGGCCATAGCACCATACAGGTCAAGTTCAACTTTGACGTGAGCCCGGAAGAGGCCCTGCGCAAGGTGAAGGACAAGATAGATATCGCGAAGAGCGACAAGGACTTTCCCCAAGATTTGCCAGCCGATCCAAACATCTTTGAGCTCAATATCTCCGAGCTCATGCCCATCCTGAATATCAACCTTTCAGGAGATTATTCCGTCGATCAGCTCAAGCAATATGCCGAGTATTTGGAAGACCGAATCGAAGACCTTCCCGAGATCACCAAGGTGGAGATACGCGGTGTGATGGACAAGGAAGTGGCTGTAAACCTCGATGTGCTGGCCATGGAAGCCATGGAGATCAATTTTGATGATGTTGCAAATGCGATTTCAGCTGAGAATGTCACCGTCTCCGGGGGAGATTTGCTCATGGATGGCTACCGCCGCAATGTGCGTGTGCTGGGCGAATTCAGCAGTGCCCTCGATCTGGAAGATGTGATCGTAAAGCGTGAAAATCAAGAGGTGGTATACCTCCGCGACATTGCTGATATCACCTTTGGCGAAAAGGAGAAGGAGAGCTATGCCCGCGAGTACCTCAAGCCCGTGGTGATGATCGATGTGAAAAAGCGTGCCGGAGAAAACCTCATCGCTGCCGCAGAAAAGATCAATAGGATTGTGGAGGACGCCAAGGCCAATTCCTTCCCGCGCGATTTGATCGTATCCATCACCAACGATACGAGTGATCAGACCAAGACGCAGGTGGATGAGTTGGAAAACAGCATCATTTTTGGCGTGCTGCTCGTGGTGGGGGTACTGCTCTTCTTCCTCGGCCTACGCAATGCCATCTTTGTGGGTATCGCCATTCCACTGTCCATGTTCATGAGCTTTCTCATTTTGGGCATTTTGGGGGTTACTCTGAATGTGATTGTGCTCTTTGCACTTGTACTGGCCCTTGGTATGCTTGTGGACAATGGCATCGTGGTGGTGGAGAATGTATACCGACTCATGGAGCAGGGCTACTCGCCCATTGAGGCCACCAAGCTGGGCGTGGGTGAAGTGGCTGTGCCCATCATCGCTTCTACTGCCACCACCCTGGCGGCCTTCTTGCCCCTGGCATTCTGGCCGGGCATTGTGGGCGAATTCATGTTTTACCTCCCGGTGACCCTCATCATCGTGCTGGGTTCCTCCCTCTTTGTGGCTTTGGTCATCAATCCGGTGCTTATCAGCATCTACATGAAGGTGGGAGAGGAGAAGATCAGCATCCGCCGCATGTTGCGCAATAGTCTGATATTTATTGGAGTTGGCTTGCTTTTCATCTTTGTGGGGCTCAGCCTTCCGGCAAAAGGTGTGGTATCACTTGGCAGCCTATCAGTATTCATTGGCTTGTCAGGCTTTCTCAATGTGTATGTGCTTAGGCCTGGGAGTCGCTTGCTGCAAAACAAGTGGTTGCCAGCCTTGGAGCGTTTTTACCAGCGATTTTTGGCCTATGCCCTTTCCGGCAAAAGACCTTACGCATTTTTGGGCGGCACATTCACAATGCTATTGGCCGCCTTTGCGCTTATGATCATTTTCCCGCCCAAGGTAATTTTCTTCCCCATCAATGAGCCTCAATACCTCAACATCTTCATCGAAAATCCCATAGGAACTGATATCGAGGAAACCAATGCCATCAGCAAGCAGCTCGAAGCAAGGGTGGTAGAGGTGCTCGACAAGTACTACGACAAGGATGCCGAGGGCTATGAAAGCTACCTGATCAAGTCTGTAATCGGTCAGGTGGGTGAGGGCGCAAGCGACCCTGCTCAGGGCTTTTCAGCGGGCAATACCCCGCACAAAGCCCGCATCACGGTTCAGTTTTCCAAATTTCAGGACAGGCGCGGCATCAGTACCACCGATGTGCTCGAGGAGGTGCGCACGGCCTTGCGTGGCTTCCCGGGCGTACAGATTTCCGTGAGCAAAAATGAGGATGGCCCACCACAGGGGCTGCCGATCAATATCGAAGTGAGGGGTGAGGATTACGACCGCATCATGGCCGATGCATTGGGCTTCCGCGATTTTATCAATGAGCAGGCTGTGCCCGGGGTTGAAGAGCTCAAGCTCGATGTGGAGCTGGGCAAGCCCGAGATGCCCATCATCATCGATCGCAATAAGGCCCGGAGGCTCAATCTGAGCACCTATCAAATTGGTGATGCCATGCGCACCGCGCTCTTTGGCAGGGAAGTGAGCACTTTCAAAGATGGAGAGGACGATTACCCCATCAATATTCGCCTCATGAAGCACTACCGCGACAATGAGGATGCCTTGCTCAATATGCGCCTTACCTTTCGCGATGCTGCTAGCGGCAAGATCGTACAAGTGCCTATCTCGAGTGTGGCTGAAGCCAAAAAGGCCACGACATTCAGCGCTGTGAAGCGCCGCGATCTGGACAGGGTGGTGACCATCAGCAGCAATGTGCTGTCGGGCTTTAATGCCAATGAAGTGGTAGCCAATATCAAAGCCATTCAGGATGAGTACGAATTCTTTCCAGGCAATGAAGTGCGCTTCACCGGGCAGCAAGAAGAGCAGGCCGAGGAGTTTGCCTTTCTAAGCACCGCACTGGCAGTGGCCTTGTTCATGATTATTCTCATCATCACGGCCCAGTTCAATTCCATCAGTACGCCGTTTATCATCTTCTTTGCCGTGTTTTTCAGCCTTATTGGGGTCTTGCTGGGCTTGGTGGCATTTCAGATGGATTTTGTGATCATCATGACCATGGTGGGGATTATCTCACTGGCGGGCATTGTCGTCAACAATGCCATTGTACTCATAGACTACACCAACCTGCTGCGCACCCGCCGCAAGGAGGAGCTCGACATGGGCGATGATGACAAATTGCCTTTCGGCGAAACGGTGTACGCCATCATCGAGGGCGGGCGCACGCGTCTCAGACCGGTGCTGCTCACGGCCATCACCACCATACTGGGCCTGGTGCCACTGGCCATAGGTCTCAATATCAATTTCTTCACCTTGCTCAGCGAGTTTGACCCTCAAATCTATGTGGGAGGTGACAATGTGATATTCTGGGGGCCCATGTCCTGGACCATCATTTTTGGCTTGAGCTTCGCCACTTTTCTCACCCTCATCATCGTACCGGTAATGTATCTCATCCTGGCCAAGCTCAAGTACCGCGCTGTGTACAAGCAGGATGTGAAATACGCGATTGAGAAGGAGCGGCTGCTGGGCTGAGGAGAGTGAGGTTTTGTCATATTCGTGGTTTCACGTGGTCAAGAACAGGCGTCGGGCATTGGAACATTGAGCCTCAATTTGCTAAATTTGAAAACAAATCAGGAGAAAATGACAAGGGAAACGCTGCTTAAAAAAGCCATAGAGCACCTATCAAAGTTGCCCGAGCAGGAAATATTAAAGGTAAGTGATTTTGCGGAATTCCTTTTGTATCGCATTGATAATCAAATCTTGTCTGAAGGTGTGCAAGAAATGGTGTCCTCAGGCAATGCCTTCCAATTTTTGGAAGAGGAAGAAGACCTGTATTGCGAAAGTGACCTGAAACAGCGGTACAAGTGAATAAGGGCGACATTGTATTGATTCCCTTCCTTTTACAGACCTTAAATATGCACTTGAACCGTCTGTTCAAACTGAATCTTCCCGCTTAAGGTACAGCACATAAAGGCAAGCCATATGCCAAGCCTTTCCGATCCCGCACTTTACACGCTTATGCCCTTGCTACCTCATCCATGAATAGCCCGCCCCAACATCTTTATTTGGCCCGGCACAACATTATTTTCCTACTTTTGTTAATCTCCTAACATTCACCTACCCTGTTTCAAAATGGATGACTACAAAGCTGGTCCACTGCTCGAAAGAATTGAGTATCCTCAAGATTTGCGAGAGAAAATCAAAGAAACAGAGCTCGAAATGCTCTGTGAGGAATTGAGGGATTTCATCATCGATGTGGTGAGTACCAAAGGTGGCCATTTTGGCGCAAGCCTGGGTGTGGTAGAGCTCACGGTGGCCCTGCACTACGTGTTCAATACCCCCTATGATCAGCTGGTATGGGATGTAGGTCATCAGGCTTATGGCCACAAAATACTTACCGGTCGCCGCAAAGTATTCCACACCAACCGCAAGTACAAAGGCTTGAGTGGTTTCCCGAAAAGGTCAGAAAGCGAGTACGATACCTTTGGCGTGGGGCACTCCTCCACCTCCATCAGTGGGGCGCTCGGCATGGCGGTGGCAAGCCGACTGAAAGGAGAGCTCGACAAGCAGCACATCGCTGTGATTGGGGATGGCTCCATGACTGCGGGCCTCGCCTTTGAGGGACTCAATCATGGCGGATCGGAAAACAGCAATATGCTGGTAATCCTCAATGACAATTGCATGAGCATCGACCCAAATGTGGGCGCGCTCAAGGATTACCTCACCGACATCACCACCAGCCATACCTACAATAAGGTGAAGGATGAGGTGTGGAACCTGCTCGGCAAAATCAGCAAATTCGGGCCGAATGCCCAGGTGATCGCCCAAAAAGTGGAAAATGCCATCAAGGGCTCCCTGCTTAAGCAGAGCAACCTTTTTGAAAGTCTCAACTTCCGCTACTTTGGTCCGGTAGATGGCCACGATGTCAACCACCTCACGCAGGTGCTCAGGGATCTCAAGGACATTCCCGGCCCAAAAATTCTGCACTGCCTTACCGTGAAAGGCAAAGGCTATGAGCCCGCTGAAGCGGGTTCGCCTACCACCTGGCATGCCCCCGGCCTCTTCAACAAAGACACGGGCGAGATCATCAAGGTGGTGCCTAAAAGTCCGCAGCCACCAAAATACCAGGATGTATTTGGCTACACTATCATCGAATTGGCGGAGAAAAATGAAAAAATTGTAGGCATCACCCCGGCCATGCCCACCGGCTGCAGCCTCAAATACATGATGGAAGCCATGCCCGACCGCGCCTTTGATGTTGGCATTGCCGAGCAGCACGCTGTGACCTTCAGCGCAGGGCTTGCCACCCAGGGCATGATGCCCTTCTGCAACATCTATAGCAGCTTTATGCAGCGTGCCTACGATCAGGTGGTGCACGATGTGGCCTTGCAAAACCTCCATGTGATATTCTGCCTGGACAGGGCAGGATTTGCCGGAGCGGATGGGCCTACCCACCACGGCACCTACGATATTGCTTACTTCCGCTGCATCCCCAATATGATTGTGAGCGCACCCATGAACGAGAGTGAGCTGCGCAACCTTATGTACACCGCGCAGCTGCGCGATTGCGGGCCTTTCAGCATACGCTATCCCCGCGGACAAGGCGTCATGACCGACTGGCGTACGCCATTTGAGGAAATCAAGATAGGCACAGGCCGCCGGGTGCGCAATGGCAGCGACATCGCCTTCCTGAGTATCGGTCATCCGGGCAATTTTGCCGTAAAGGCTGCCGAAGACCTGCATAAAGAAGGCATCAGTGCCGCTGTGTATGACATGCGCTTCGCCAAGCCCATCGATGAGGTGCTGCTGCACGAGGTATTTGCCAAGTTCGACAAGGTGATCACGGTAGAGGATGGCTGCATACAGGGCGGCATGGGCAGCGCCGTGCTCGAATTCATGGCCGATCATGGCTACCAGGCCAATGTGAAGCGCCTCGGCATCACCGACAAGTGGTACGAGCACGGCAGCCAATCCGAGCTTTACGCTGAAGCCGGCTTTGATGCCGAAGCCATCGCCGCCACCGCCCACCGCATGATAGGCGAGAAGCAGCGCAAGCTGACGAAGTATGCGGCGGGGTGATTTGATATCCCGTCATAATCACCGCCTCATTTGCGGACATTCGAATCGGGACGGATTCATGCGGTATCGGATAATTCCACAGGAAAGTCGACATGCCTGCGATTGTTCTGCCGTTCGACTTTTACTTTTTGGGCCTCGGAGCGCTGATATATTTGGTCGTTTAAGGGGATTTTTGCCATATTCAACTTGTCAAAACCATGAAACGATAAAGCTCCCGGGATGCACATCCGGGAATCAACCGCAATCATTCTCAGGAAATGATGGATTTGCCCGATAACTTTTTCGAAAACCCTGAAGACGGAAGTTCCCACGAGGGGAAGCAGCACGCTGTTATTATTGACTTCTACTACGGTACTGAAGAGCTTGATCCTTTGCATGAGCTCGACTTGGCATTGGCGGAGAGAATTGAAGAGCAGGGAGTAGGCGTATATGACGGCCACGAAATAAACATGGACGGCACCGACGGTCGGCTGTTTATGTACGGCCCGAATGCTGACCTGCTTTTCAGAGCGGCCTTGCCCGTCCTCACACCGGCTTACTTTATGGAAGGTGCCGTGGCAAGCTTACAATTTGGCCCATCCAAAGAGCGCATTAATAAGATTGATATTGAGATACCGGTGCGAAATAACTAGTGTCTGTCCATCCTGTAGTTACGGGATCCCTTATCGGCCATGCACCACACCTATGCGCATGCCTTCTGTTTGATCTTTGACTTGGTCTGACGACTTGCTTGTGAAAACCCGCCTTCTGCGGGCCGTCAGCTCTGTGGCCTCCCCCCAAACCCCCTACATCGAAAATTCCTAAATTTGAAAGACCCCATGGCCACCTACCTCCACAAAAGCACCGCAAACGGTGAAGACTACCAGCTCAACGAGCGCATGATATACGGCTCGGCGAGATTGGGTGTGGAGCGCGAGCCCGTGTCGATGCCCGAGGCAGCGGGCAGCCTTCATAAGGACCATGGCATCCCCGGCTACCGGGTCTATGAGCTTGAACCTAGCCACTTTTCTTCACAGTTTTAAAACAAATCACACCAAGCCTACCTGAAACAAGCAAGGCTCCGACAGTACGCTCACCCTGCAGCTATGCCTCAGCACCTTTCTACAAGAAGCCACACCAGCCCATCTTGTAGCTGGCCTCGATCCAAGCTCCTCAGCTCCCGCAAAATAAAAAGTCCCGAAGTATTCTCCGGGACTTTTGAATTGCGAAAGATACGATCTGTCAAATCGGCTTCATCTTGAAGTCATCCAGAAACTTGGTGGTAAAGTTGCCTTTTTTGAATTCTTCGTTTTCGAAGAGCTGTATGTGGAAGGGTATGGTGGTTTTTACTCCGTCGATAATGTATTCACTCAGCGCTCTGTGCATCTTCTTGATGGCTTCCTCACGGGTTTGGGCCGATACGATGAGCTTGCTGATCATAGAGTCGTAATTGGGTGGAATGGTGTAGCCCGCATAGGCATGGGTATCTACGCGCACCCCATGGCCTCCGGGTGAGTGGTACACAGTGATGGCACCCGGGCTGGGGCGAAAATCGTGCAGGGGATCCTCGGCATTGATGCGGCACTGTATGGCGTGCATCTTGGGTTCGTAGTTCTTACCACTGATCGGTATGCCGGCAGCGATTTTGATTTGTTCTTTGATCAGATCGAAGGTGATCACCTCCTCGGTGATGGTGTGCTCCACCTGTATGCGGGTGTTCATCTCCATAAAGTAGAAGTTGCGGTGCTTGTCCACCAAAAACTCCACCGTGCCCACACCTTCGTAATTCACCGCTGCCGCTGCACGAATGGCGGCCTCACCCATCTTTTTGCGCAGCGACTTGGTCATGAATGGAGAGGGAGTCTCTTCCACAAGCTTCTGATGGCGGCGCTGTATGGAGCAGTCTCTTTCGCTCATATGGCAAAAAGTACCAAACTGATCTCCTGCTATTTGTATCTCGATGTGTCGGGGCTCTTCGATGAATTTTTCCATGTACACACCGTCATTGCCGAAGGCGGCTTTGGCTTCGCGCTTGATGTCATCCAGGGCTTTTTCTACATCTTCTTCCTTCCACACCACGCGCATTCCCTTTCCACCACCACCGGCGGTGGCCTTCATCATCACGGGTAGACCAATTTCCTTGGCCACCTTCACGGCATGCTTGCCGTCTTTGAGCAAGCCTTCCGAACCGGGCACACAAGGTACCCCGGCCTTGGCCATGGTCGCTTTGGCAGTGGCTTTGTCGCCCATGCCCTCAATTTGCTCCGGCAGGGCACCGATGAACTTGATTTTGTTTTCCTGACAGATGCGCGAAAACTTCGCATTTTCCGAAAGGAAACCATAACCGGGGTGAATGGCATCGGCATTGGTGATTTCGGCTGCCGCGATGATATTGGGCATTTTCAGGTAGGATTCACTGCTGGGAGCCGGGCCTATGCACACGGCCTCATCGGCAAATCGAACCGGCAGGCTGTCGGCATCGGCCTTGCTGTATACAGCCACCGTCTTGATGCCCATTTCCTTACAGGTGCGAATCACGCGCAGGGCAATTTCTCCTCGGTTGGCTATCAGGACTTTTTTGAACATGTCGGGGCGTTTTAGTGGCGCTACAGAGCCGGATTAGGAGGGCTCTACAAGAAATAGGGGCTGGTCGTACTCAACCGGTGAGGCATCGTCTACAAGTACCTTGACGATTTTGCCACTCACCTCTGATTCAATTTCATTGAAGAGCTTCATGGCTTCCACGATGCAAATGACTTTGCCCGGTTTGATCTCATCACCTACTGATACGAAGGGGTCTTTATCGGGCCCGGAGGAGCGGTAGAAGGTGCCTATCATGGGCGACTTGATGGTAATGTGTTTCGAAGTCGATGTATCCTCCGGAGCTTTTTCAGCGGGGGGCTGAGGGCTTGGTGGCGCTGGGGCTTGAGCTTGCTGCTGCGGCATACCTTGCGCTTGAGGCATGGGCATCTGCGGCATGGGCATCGGCATTTGCGGCTGCATGTACATCTCGGCGCTGCCCTCGTTGGACTTGCTGTTGCGCTTCTTGCTTCCTTCCGATTTGATGGTGATCTTAAAGTTGGATTGCTCGATCTCCACCTCTGTAACGCCCGAGCGGGCTACAAACTTGATAAGATCCTGGATTTCACTCAGCTTCATAAAGTTTTAGCTTTGGTTCTAAAGGCTTGTCTACCCCAAAAGTAGTGCATTAATTTGAATCGTATGCCCATTTCACATACATTGCTCCCCAAGTGAAACCTCCTCCAAAGGCAGCCAATACGATATTGTCGCCTTTTTTGAGTTTTGACTCCCATTCGTGCAGGCAGAGGGGTATGGTTCCATTGGTGGTATTTCCATAGCGCTGTATGTTGATCATCACCTTGGATGCGTCGAGGCCCATGCGCCGGGCGGTGGCGTCGATGATGCGCAAATTCGCCTGATGGGGTACCAGCCAGGCCACGTCATCACTTTGGAGCTGATTGCGCTCCATTATTTTTGCGGCAGCATCGGCCATATTGCTCACGGCAAATTTGAAAACCGTTTTGCCTTCCTGATATACGAAGTGCTCCCTGTTTTCGACTGTGGCTATGGAAGCGGGCTTCATAGAGCCTCCTGCTTTTTGATGCAAAAACTCCCGGCCCATGCCATCGCTCTGCAATACGGAGTCCATAATGCCCACGCCTTCCTCAGTGGGCTCGAGGAGCACGGCTCCGGCGCCATCTCCAAAGATGATGCAAGTGGTGCGATCGGTGTAGTCGACTATGGAGCTCATCTTGTCGGCACCCACTACCACCACTTTCTTGTACTTGCCGGTCTCAATAAACTGACTGGCAGTAGTCAGCGAGTAGATGAAGCCGCTGCATGCAGCCATGATATCAAAGGACAAGGCATTCTTGATTCCGCACTTGTCAGAAATGATATTGGCTGTAGCGGGAAAAAGGTGGTCGGGCGTGGCTGTAGCGCAAATGAGCAGATCAACCTCATCGGGAGAGGTGCCGGTACTTTCCAGCAGTGCTGTTACGGCTGCTGCACCCATATCGCTCGTGGCCTTACCGGCCTCTTTCAGGATGCGTCGCTCGTGTATCCCTGTGCGCGTGCGGATCCACTCATCGTTGGTCTCTACCATCCGCTCCAGGTCGGCATTCGTTAATTTTTCCTCCGGCACATAGATCCTAACACCGGTTATAGCAGCCTTTATATTTGACATTTAGTTTCAAAAATTGATCGGGCAGAGGCGCGAAAATTTTGACGAATATAGCAATCTTAGTTCTTGGCTCGTGCGCTTCTCTGTCTGCTTTACCAACAATGAAGCCCTGAGAGAGACAAAAAAGATCAAAAAAAAATCAGCCAAGGGCTGATTTAGTAGGTTTGGAAGGCTTGGTATCCGGCCACTTACTCCTCCACCATATTGTCTATCACTACTTTTCCTTTGTAGTACAGCTTGCCTTCATGCCAATGAGCACGGTGGTATAGATGGTACTCACCAGTGGTTTTGTCTTTGGCCAAGGTGGGGCTTTGGGCCTTGTAGTGAGTGCGGCGCTTGTCTCTGCGCGTTTTTGACGTTTTACGCTTGGGATGTGCCATGGCAGCTTCTTTTCTTTACTTCAATTTTTTCAGTGCTTCCCATCTGGGGTCGCTTTCCTTATTTTCGTCTTTCTGGTTTTTGAGAGCATCGAGTTTTTGTACCACTTCCTGATCGCAATCTTTCAATTTTCCATGCAAGCGCTTGCTGGGCAATTGCAATACGAGCATTTCATAAATCAGATGCGACACATCGATTTCATAGCTGTCATGCGATATGAGCAGGATTTGATCCAGCAATTCCGGCGCTTCCACGTCGGCAAATTTGACGATTATTTCGTCGTCTACTTGCATGGGTAGCTCCAGATTGCCGCCGCATCGATCGCAGTTTACATGGATCTTTCCCTTGGCCGCAAAACTGAGAATAAGCATATTGGAGGACTTGTTAAGCTCCATCAATATGTCAAACTCCGCATCGCGTATCAACTCACTTTCAAAAGCCTCAAAGAACGAAGGGTTGATCTCAAAATCGTATTGGTGCAATCCCTCTTTCAATCCGACAAAGGGTACCACAAACTCTTTCATGACCACACTCCTCAAATAAGGACGGCAAAGGTAAGCATTCCAGGTAAATCTGCAAGAGGCTCAGTCTTCTTTTTTGCTGGGATTTAAAGCGCTGGCCTCTAGAGCTCTATTCTGATTGCGGGCGCCGAATATATCCACTGCCATGTAGAGCGCCTGTCGGAAGCTGTTTTCATTGGCCACACCCTTGCCGGCTATGTCGTAAGCAGTGCCATGGCCCGGCGAGGTGCGCACGATGGGCAGTCCTGCTGTGAAATTCACCCCGGTATCGCCTGCGATGTGCTTGAATGGAATCAAGCCTTGATCGTGGTACATGGCCAGCACAGCATCGTATTGTTTCCAGTTGCTCCCGGCAAAAAAGCCATCAGCCGGAAACGGGCCTATGGCAAAAATTCCCGCAGAACGGGCCTCCTCCAGGGCCGGAGCAATGATCTCCTTGTCTTCGGTGCCCAGAAGCCCTTCATCTCCCGCATGTGGATTGAGTCCGAGCACTGCTATGCGCGGCTTTTGTATGCTAAAGTCCAGTTGGAGGCAGCGCTGCATGGCCTTTAGCTTTCGCAAAATGGAGTCCTTGCTCACCTTCGCCGGAGCCTCCGAGAGTGGTATGTGGCCGCTCAGCACCCCAACCCGCAGCTGCTCGCTACACATGAGCATAAGCGCCTCGTCTACATTGCTATACTTGGCGAGGTATTCGGTATGTCCGGGAAACTGGAAGTCCTCCCTTTGGATGTTTTTCTTATTGATAGGCGCCGTGACGAGGACATCGATTTTGTTGGAAGCCAAATCCTTCACAGCGGTTTCCAATGAGAGAAAAGCAAGTTTTCCGGCCGTTTCCGTCATTTCGCCCGGCTCTACCGGCAGTTCCTCCTTGGTGAGTGATATCAGGTTCAGCTTTTTGGCAATAGCCGAGTCTGTGTCTTTAATGCCCTGAAAGTTGACACTTTCCAGCTCCAGGAGCTTCTTGTAGTGGTTGAGCACCCTCGAGGATCCATACACAATGGGGGTGAAGGATTGCATCAAGCGCGAGTCGGAGAGGGTCTTCAATATGATTTCCGGCCCTATGCCGTTATAGTCTCCAAAGGTGATGCCTATTTTGATCTTGCTATTGCTCATGCTGAAGGTTTCAGTGCTGGTATTAAGGCGATTGAGTTTCGCGTGGCTCTCTTTTCCGCCTCAGCCGCGTGGGGTTTTAGCCTCTTAGGCTGTACTTCTTTTGCTTTCGCAAAAATGAGGGCTGCAAAGGTCCCCGCAGGCAAGGCGGTACAAATGTACATGAATGTTGCAATCTCAAGTAGCAATGAAAGAAGGCCCGCATGGTGAACGTTTTTTTTAACGGCTGTTTGAAAATCGGGCAGCGGATTATGCTTACCTTTATGTGCTTTATTCAGTTCAAGCTTTGAAACATCTCCTCGCTCTCTTATGCGCTGTGCTGCTTGTACAGAGCCTCCACGCCACCCACAACCGTGCAGGGGAGATTACCTACACGCACATAAGCGGCCTCACCTACGAAATCGTCATCACCACCTACACCAAGACCACAGCGCCAGCCGACCGCGATTGGCTGCCCATTTTTTACGGCGATGGCACACCGCGCGACAGCGTGGAGCGGGAGAGCTTTACCTCCCTTGCACCCCGCGATGCACAGGTCAATGTATACCGCACCCAGCACACCTTTCCCGGCACAGGTGAATATTTGCTCTGCGTGACGGATCCCAACCGCAACTTCGGGGTGCTCAATATCAGCAATTCAGTGCTTCAACTTTTCTCACTGAGCACGGTGCTGCGCATTTCGGGTGTGCTTGCACCCAACAATTCCGTATTCTTCACCAATATGCCGCTGCAGGATGCCTGCCTCTTTCAGCCTTGGGTGTTCAGTCCCGGCCCGGTGGATATAGACCCTGACGATGAGCTGGTCTTTAAGCTTGTCAAATCTCAGGGGGGCAATTGTGAAGCCTTTGCGGACGGCATTTACCGTTTTCCCGACGAGGTGAATCCCGAAGGGGTGCCTGCGCCCAATCCCAACAATCAAATATCCATCGATCCCAGCAGCGGAACCATTACCTGGGACTCCCCGCAGCGGGCGGGGGAGTACAATATTGCCTTCGTCGCGGAGGAATACCGCAACGGCATCTTCATGGGCTCGGTATTGCGCGACATGCAGATCACCGTGCTCGCCTGCGACAATCAACCTCCACAGATTGCCGATGTGCCCGATACCTGCATTGAGGCCACCCAAACCCTCAACTACAATGTGATGGCCAGTGATCCGGATGGTGACAATATCAGTATTTCCGGCTTTGGTCTGCCCTTTGAAGTGCCCGAATCTCCGGCCAGCCTCTTCCAAACCAGCACCCAAAGCCCGGTGAATGCCGTCTTCACTTGGCAAACGAGGTGCTCGCATGTAAGGCTGCCGCCTTATCAGGTCACCTTTGAGGCCAAGGACAATGGAGATGGAGTGAGCCTCGTTGATATCACTTCGGCTCAGATCACTGTGGTAGCCCCTGCTCCGGAAAATCTTGTGGCCGACGCCACAGGTGCTGGAATTTTTCTCAGTTGGGAACCTTCTTTTTGCCCGCAGGCTACTGGCTACAAAATCTACCGCCGCATCAATCTATTCGGATTCGAGCCGGGGCCCTGCGAAACAGGTGTGCCTGGATACACGGGCTACGAGCAGATTGCCACCGTCGATGGTCTCAACCAAACGGATTTCATCGACCTGGACGAGTTGGTCTTTGGCCGCGAGGTGTGCTATATGGTGGTCGCATGCTTCCCCGATGGTGCCGAGAGCTACGCCAGCAATGAGGCCTGCTCTACCATCGCCTTTGAGATACCCATCATCAAGAAAAACAGTATCGGACTTACCGCAGCCCTTGGGGTAGATACCGTGGAGTGGCGCGGCCCGGTCGATCTGGATATCTCCCTCTTTCCGGGGCCTTACCATTATCGCCTCCTGCGCGGAGTGGGTTTTGGCGAGCCCGACGAGCTTGTCTTCGAAAGCGAAACGGCAAACGATTTCAATGACCTGCCAGAAAGCTTTATCTCCACCGGTCTCAATACCGCCGATACCTCACATTCCTACCGCGTAGAGCTCTACAGTGATGGTGAATTTGCCGGAAGGGCCAATATCGCCAGCTCACTCTTCATAGAGCTCATACCCAATGACAATGAGATCGAAGTTACATGGCAGGAGCAGGTGCCTTGGATCAATTTCGAGTACGACATCTACCGCAGGGGCCCCAACGAGACCGAGTTCAGTCTCATAGCCAGCATCGATACCATCGCCTACCGCGACGAGGGCCTCACCAATACCTTGGAATACTGCTACTACATCGTATCCAGGGGCTCCTATTTTGCTATTGGCGAGACGGATACCTTGATCAATTATTCCCAGCAGGCCTGTGCCATACCTTTCGATCGCACGCCGCCTTGTCCTCCGGAATTGGAGATAGACGATGATTGCGAAGAGCTTAGCCTGGAATTGGAATGGACCAATCCGAATGTAGAATGCGAAGACACGGACGATACCATGATCTACCACATCTACTACGCTCCCGACGAGGGTGCCGACTTCAGCCTGTTGGCGGTGGTAGAGGGAGCCATGAATACCACCTTTAGCATTCAGGATGATAATTCCATCGCCGGCTGCTATGCCATCACGGCCTTGGACTCCCTCAATCCCTGGCCCGATGGTGAGCTGGTGCGCAATGAGAGCGATTTCAGCAATATCATTTGTGTGGACAACTGTCCGGAATATTCTCTGCCCAATGTATTTACGCCCAATGGAGACGGACGAAATGACTTCTTCATACCCTTTCCATACCGCTCGGTGGAGTCGGTGGAGTTTACAGTTTTCAACCGATGGGGTACTGTGGTATATGAAAACACCGATCCCGACCTGGGCTGGGATGGCCTCAATAAAGATACCGGCGAGATGGTAAGCGCATCTGTCTACTTCTACACCTGCAAGGTATACACCATTCGTCTGGGAGGCATCAAGCCGCTCAACCTTGCGGGAAATATTACGGTCATTACCGATCGCGGAAGCTTTAGAGATTAAAGGACAACATGTTTACAGGAATCATTGAGAGTTTGGGCGAGGTGATAAGCCTCGAACGTGAGGATGAGAATATGCACTTGAGGATCCAATCGGATATCAGCTCGGGATTGAAAATTGATCAAAGCGTGGCCCACAATGGCGCCTGCCTTACTGTGACTGAGGTGGCAGGAGACAGCCATACCGTAACAGCCATTGCCGAGACATTGAGGCGCACCCAATTGGGCAAGCTTCAAGTGGGTGATGAGATCAACCTGGAGCGCTGTCTCAAAGCCGATGCACGGCTCGATGGACACGTGGTACAAGGGCATGTGGACATCACCGGCACCTGCCTCTCCGTAGAGGAGGAGGGCGGGAGCTGGATTTTTCGCTTTTCCCATCCGGTCTCTCCCGAACACCTTACCGTGGCTAAGGGCTCCATCACGATAAATGGGGTGAGCCTCACCGTGGTCGATAGCGCCCCTGATTCCTTTTCAGTGGCGATCATTCCTTACACCTACGAGCATACCACCTTCAGGCGCTTGCGAGCAGGCGATTTGGTCAATCTCGAATTTGACATTGTGGGCAAGTATGTGAGCGAGTGGCTCAAGCGCCGCGGGCTTTAGTTTACCGCAAAGCTGCTCAAAACACAGCCTTGGCCACATCGCGCACGGCGGTGGAGCGGCCCATGGTGTAGTAGTGCAGGCAGGGCACTCCGGCTTGCTTTAGCTCCTTGCTCTGTTCGATGCACCAGGCCACACCTACTTCTCTCACTTCGGCATCGCTCTTGCACCTCATCAGGGCATCGGAGAGGGCGTCGGGCAAATCGATGTGAAAGGTCTTGGGCAGGAAAGCAATATGCTTCAATGAGGTGATGGGCTTGAGCCCCGGAATGATCGGCACTTTGATCCCGATTTTGCGGCAGCGCTCTACAAATGAGAAGAAAGAGTCATTGTCATAAAACATCTGCGTGGTGATGTACTCGGCGCCGGCATCGATTTTTTGCTTGAGGAAGGCGAGGTCGGTCTTGAGATTCATCGACTCATAATGCTTTTCGGGATAGCCGGCAGCACCGATACAAAAGTTGGTGCGCTGCTGGTTTTGGCTTTCCTCGTGCAGATACTTGCCGCGGTTCAGTGCCTCTATTTGCTGTATCAGCTCCACGGCAAATCGGTGTCCATTGGGTTCAGGCACGAAAGTACTCTCCGATTTGATGGGGTCTCCCCTCAGGGCCAGCACATTGTCTATGCCGAGAAAGTGCAGGTCGATCAGCGCGCTCTCAGTCTCTTCCGCAGTGAAGCCCCCGCATATGAGGTGGGGAACGGCGTCGATCTTGTACTTGTTGATAATCGCCGCGCATATGCCTACAGTGCCGGGCCGCTTGCGCGTGCTTATTTTCTCAAGCAAACCTTTATCGCGCTGTTTGTAGATGTATTCCTCTCTGTGATAGGTCACATTGATAAAGGGCGGTTCGAATTCCATCAGTGGGTCGATGCCCTCAAAGATGGCTTCTATACCTTTTCCCCGCAAGGGGGGCAAAATCTCAAATGAAAACAGGGTTTCCTTCCTTCCCCCCAGATGCTCCGTTACTTTCACTCCGTAGTTTTTGGGCCGCTAATATAGCCAACACTTTCCCAACAGCCCGCCACTGAAAGGGTTTATTGTCAAAGCAAAAAATACCAGCCTTGTGGCATTGATGCACTACCTGCCCGGTCGCCTGCGCTGCACCAAGCGCACGATGGAGAGCTCTCCAGATTCCGTCTTGTTGATGCTGGGCAGCACGAGCTCGTAGAAGTATACGCCATCACTGAGATCGCCCGGATCCCAACCCACCACGCGATCGCAGTCGATGCGATCGATATTGTCCAGGTTTTGGGTGTTGTAGAGGCAATCTGCCTGCCCCAGATTGAGGCTGCGCTGAAACTGATCGTAGTTGTTTTCTTCGAATACCAGTGCGCCCCAGCGGTTGAAAATACGCAGGGTGCTATTGGGGAAGAATTCCGCAAAGCGGATATGCCAGGTGTCATTTCTGCCGTTACCGTCGGGAGTAATTACGTTTGGAATGAAGTAGGTGCACCATGTTGCCTCGAAATTGAGCAAGCCGGTAGCCACCGAGCACACGCCAAAATTGTCTACCACGCTCACCGTCACCTTATTGTTTTCTAAAGGCACAAAACTCAGTGGCTCGAAGGCCACACGATCGGCATCGCCATCGATAGTGCTGCCATTCACCCTCCATGTGAAAGTGCCTGAATTGTTGCCCGATACGGAGGTGTTTAGGATAAGGCTGTCCAGCTCAAGGCAAAACTCAAGATTTTCCGGAAGGATTTCTACAACTGGTTGCTCCACAAATCGGAAGAAGCGCGACTCCCCATCATCCGGGCATCTGTCGTCAGTGAAAACCACTTCATACACCCCAAACAACTCCGACTCAATGCTTGTAAGGAGTTCATCGGGAGCGCTAAAGCTGATGTGATCATGTGGTGAAGACCAAGTGCCGGTACCGGGCGGGTCCAGGCCTGCAAATGTCTGTGCCACCTCAAGGCCACATACCGTATCCCCAAAGAAGGTGAGGTCGATGGCCACCACGTCGGAGGTGTCGGAGACACTTCCGCAAAATCCGGT
>SLDS01000080.1 GCA_007125175.1 Flavobacteriales bacterium | reverse complement strand
TTCTACTTCAACAATACCATATCCCCATACGCCAATCTCAAGTTTAAATCCTTGCTCTGGGACGTGACCAAGAAAAAGCCCAGCATGGAGCTCAAAGAAGGGGTTTTCTACAATGGCATTGACGGCTACAGCATACGCGTAACTAGCAAGGACAAGGAGAGCAACAGACTCTATGATGTACTGATCTATCAGCACGACAAGGAAAGTCCGGGGAATCGCCGCGTGATCAGGGCCGAGGAGGGGGAAATGATCAAGTCGCCGCGTGGACAAGACCTCATGCTGCACTTGCTCAATGGGGTGAGCTACGACGAAATTGTAAGCAGCGATAAAGAAGCTGCACCCCACACCAAAAACCGCTTTGAGGAAGATTTTATCACAATGGATCTCAGCGATTTTAATCTGCAGCGCTCCGATGAAGATCTCTGGAAGAGCCACATGAAGATGCTATCCATGGGGCAGCTGCGCCTGGTGATCGACTCCCTATACGATCAGAACGAAAAGCGCAAACAGGAATTTGCCCGCTACATGCAGCGCTCCATCACTGTGATGGACAGTAGTAAGCGGGTGGCATTTATCGATACCGCTTCCAACTATGTGCGCATGGAAGATCTCGATCTCAATGAGAAGAGACAAGCCATCAACGTGGCGACCAATATCACCCGGAACGCAAAGAACTACATGAACCGAACGACTGAGGAGCAAAGTAGCCGGGTCGAATACATCAATAAGCACAAGGTGGAATGGCACCGCAAGCTCACCCTCTCATTTGCTTGCATCATCCTCTTTTTCATCGGTGCTCCTTTGGGTGCCATCATCAAGAAAGGCGGCTTGGGATTTCCGGTGATCTTCTCGGTGATCTTCTTTCTTGTTTTTCATATCAGCTCCATCTCTGGCGAGAAAATGGTCGGATCGGGCAAATTGCTCCCCTATCAGGGCATGTGGATGAGCTCGATCATTCTCCTGCCCATTGCCATATTCCTCACCTATACAGCTGCCAAGGATGCCGCCCTCTTTGACCGCGACATGTATGCGAGAAGTTGGGAGCGCCTTGCAAAGCTATTTTCGCGAAAGCGTGCTTGAAAAAGCAAAGTGTAAATTATCAGGGGCCAAATACCCCCGCCATTTGGTGTCAAAGCTGTGATTGCTGGCTTGCATGGGCAAAAGCCTTACTTTCGCGGGCGAATATCGCTGCATGCTTTATGAAGATTCTCGTTGTGCTGAGCCGCTTGCCCTACCCCCTTGACAAGGGCGATAAGCTGCGCGCATACCACCAGCTCAAGCATCTCAAGCAGAGGCATCAAATTATATTGTGCTGTACCAGCGAAGAGTCACCCAGTGAGAAACAGCTTGCCGAAGTGAGGAAGGTCTGCCACGATCTGCATGTATTTCAGCTCAAACGCTGGCGCATCCTGCTTTCTCTGCTCGTGGCTTGCTTTTCGCGAAAGCCCTTTCAAGTGCATTACTTCTACCAGAAAAAGGTGCATCAAGCCCTTAAGGCGCTTATCAGTGCTGAGCAGCCCGATCATATCTACGCTCAGCTGCTGCGCACCGCCGAGTATGTGAAGGAAGAATACAATTTTGCGAAAACCCTGGACTATCAAGATGCCTTCTCAAAAGGGATGGATCGAAGGGCGAGACTGGCATCCTGGCCCCTGAGCGAAATATTTGCTGCTGAGCGCAAAAGATTGATCGCATATGAAAACATCATTTTCGAGTATTTCGAGAACAAGAGCATCATTTCTGAGGAAGACCGACGACACATCTACCATCCGCGCCGCAATGACATCGCCATCATCAGCAATGGCATCGACACCTCATTTTTTGCCAGGGAGCAGCAGAATAAAGAAAATCGGCAGGCAAAGAGTGGCTACGACCTGCTCTTCACAGGAAATATGAGCTATGCGCCCAATGTGGAGGCAGCCGTATACATCGTGGAAGAAGTGCTGCCGCTGCTGCGCAAAGAATATGAGCAAGTGACGCTGCTCATAGCCGGCTCCAGCCCGTCGCGAAAGGTGAAGGAATTGGCGGCAGTGAAAGGTGTAGAGGTGAGCGGCTGGATGGACGACATCAGGGATGCCTACCGCTGCGCACGCATCTTTTTTGCACCCATGCAAATAGGCACCGGTCTGCAAAACAAACTACTGGAGGCCATGGCCATGCGCCTACCATGTATCACTTCCAGCCTGGCAAATAGGGCGCTCAAGGCAGAGCATGGCCGACAGCTGCTGGTGAGCGACACAGCCCAAGAGCAAGCCCAAAACATCCTACAGCTGCTGAAGCACCCCGAGCAGAGAGAGACCCTGGGCGAAGCAGGCAGAAACTACGTGCAGCAACACTATTCCTGGGAAGCTTCAGTCAAGCAGCTTGAGAAGCTGTTCTCTGCCAATTCCATAACAGCATAGTGGAGTCCAATGGTCTCTGAGGCGACTCTTTGTGTTGTGAAATTGCTGTACCTAAAGCCTTGAAAATGTCCATGTCATTGGCCTGTCTCGCCCAGGAATCTGTCGGCGCGAATGGAATTTAAGTGGTACCTTTGTTGTAGATTTATGGAAAGCAAAGAAAGCGTACTTGACAGCATCGAAGAAGCCATCGCTGACATCAAATCGGGCAAGGTGGTAATCGTGGTGGATGACGAAGACCGCGAAAACGAGGGCGACTTCGTGGCGGCGGCCGAATGCGTGAGCCCCGAAATGATCAATTTCATGGCCACCCATGGGCGGGGATTGATTTGCGCACCGCTGATTGAGAGCCGTTGCGAGGAGCTCGGTCTCGAATTGATGGTGCAGAGCAATTCCGCTGTGCACGAGACCCCCTTCACGGTATCCGTAGACTTGCTAGGACATGGCTGCACCACAGGCATATCAGCCTCTGATCGTGCCAAGACGGTCAAAGCGCTCACAGACCCCAATACGGATCCCGAAGAGCTCGGGAAGCCCGGACATATCTTCCCTTTGAGGGCCCGTAGCGGCGGCGTACTGCGCAGGGCCGGGCATACCGAAGCGGCCATCGACCTCGCGCGTATGGCGGGCTTTTCTCCTGCAGGAGTGATTGTGGAAATCATGAACGAAGACGGAAGCATGGCGCGCCTGCCCGAGCTCAAGAAGATAGCAGAGCGATTTGACTTGAAGCTCGTCTCCATCAAAGATCTGATAAGCTACAGGCTCCGCACTGAGTCATTGATCAGAAAAGAAATAGCCGTAGAAATGCCCACAGAGTGGGGCGACTTTGAGCTGCACCTCTACGAGCAAATCAACAACAATACCAAGCATATAGCTCTAGCAAAGGGCAAGTGGAAAGAGGATGAGCCCATCCTGGTGCGGGTGCACAGCAGCTGTGTGACCGGCGATATTTTCGGCTCCTGCCGATGCGATTGCGGGCCACAACTGCATGCTGCCATGCAGCAGGTAGAAGACGCTGGTCAGGGAGTAGTGGTGTACATGAATCAGGAGGGGCGCGGCATCGGACTGCTCAATAAGCTCAAAGCCTACAAGCTGCAAGAGCAGGGCTTGGATACTGTGGAAGCCAACCTGAAGCTGGGCTTCAAAATGGATGAAAGGGATTACGGAGTCGGAGCTCAAATACTTCGTGATTTGGGTGTGAGCAAAATGCGGCTAATGACCAATAATCCCAAGAAACGTGCTGGACTGATCGGGTATGGATTGGAGATCACCGAGATTGTACCCTTGGAGATCGAGTCGAATCAGCACAATGAACGCTACCTGACCACAAAGCGCGATAAGATGGGCCACAGCCTCAAGCTGGAGAAAAAGCCCGGCAGGCCTTAGGGAATTTTGCTGTCCTTCTCCTTTCGGCTGAAGAGCTGATTCACCTTCTTGATGAGTTCCTCCATTGTATTGAAGTCTTCCATGTAGACCAAACCCACCCCTTGTGTGTATATGGAGCCCGCATTGGAAAAGACTTCGTATGGATTGGTTTCATTGAATACCTTGAGCCTTACCTTGCCATCTTCGGTGATAAGGTATTCGAGAAAAAAATCGCCTACGAGGCCACTCTGCCCCCGACTGTACTGCATCTCTGTAGGTGAGGTTACCCCAAAATTGCCGCTGAGCAATACCCGCTCATTGAAGAGCTGTGTGCTGAGGGCCACAGCGATTTCCTGATTGGAAATCTGATCACCGGGGCGGTAGTTCAGCCCTATCTCAAAATCATTGCTGATCTCAGATAGCCAATTGCTTATTTGTGTGCTCACAAAGTCGCTTGTGGTGGCCGAGCCGAGGCCGGCAAAGCCCCCACCCTGCTCTTGCTGCTCTTCCATAACAGGCAAGAAACGGTTGAGGATGAGCAAAGCAAAAACCTGCTGATTGAGCTGCTGCAC
>SLDS01000099.1 GCA_007125175.1 Flavobacteriales bacterium | reverse complement strand
ACGTTTTCGCCCAGTGCAAATTTGATGAAGGGCGGAGCCTCGGCAAAGAGCAGCTTCCTGGAGGGCTGACCCCAGCGCATCTTGATGATGGCCGATTGCCCACCGATAGGATTGGCCGATCCATGTAGCAATTGGGCGCTTGTGACCCCGCCCGAGAGCATGCGAAATATGTTGATATCATGGGGGTTGATGGCGTCACCAATGCGCACTTCGGCAGTGGAGGCATGGGTGCCCTCATTCACGCCTCTGCTTATCGCGATATGGCTGTGCTCATCCACCAGACCCGGTGTGAGGTGCATGCCTTGTGCGTCGAGGGTATTGAGCTTATTGATGGCGCCTTTCGGCAAAAGTTCTGCAACAAGCAGGTTTTTTCCTACAGCAAGAATTTTTCCCTTGTGGATGAGCACCTCCCCATTGTGGATTTTTGGCGGCTCGGAATTCGTCCAAATTGTGGCTCCGCTGATCAAAAGGGTTTCCTGCTGTGGCAAGCTATCAAAGCCATAAGCGCTAGCTGGCAAGGGGAGAGGTGGATAGGGGGGATTGCTCGAGTTGCGATCTCCGTTTTCCCCATTCTTTGGAGCTGATGAATTCTCGTTTTTATCCTTGTTTTTGATGGCGCTCCAAGCACTTAAGCGCCCGTCGGGAAGTATGCCCGTTCCATCCCAAATGCGGTTTTGGCTGCGCGCGCTTGCGGAGAGCCTGTAGTGGGCACTTGAGCTGGTATCGGCAAAGCTGAGGGTGAGTTCCCTGCCTATAAGGCTGATATGGGCTTTTACGCTGTCCGGGCCTTGACTTCCGTCAAAAAATACCTGAGCGCTGTATTTGGGATGCTCGCCTTTCACTTTGAGCTTCATGTAGGCATTGTCGATATTGAGGTCGTACTCACCTGCGAGTGTGGCATCCGGCTCAGGATTTACTTCATAGCGCTCACCGCCAATGATGTGAAAAAGCAATTCGGCGTCCTTATCGGAAAAAATGGAGCCCCGACTCGCAAAGAAGTGAGCGGGATAGCCTTCTTCGAGTTTGCCGGCACGATCGGTAGCACCGGCCAATGAGGCGGGACTTGTGGTGAGCGCTTTTAGTAAGGCATCTTCGGGTATCCCGGTACTGCTCAGCTTTCGCAAAGAGATGAAAAACTGCTTGGGATCATCTATGCCGTGGCTGCTCAGGGCAAAAGGCATTCCTGCTTCATGCAGCTTGCGCGCTCCAAATGGTGCCCATTCCCAGTGAATCATGTCCTGCTGATCGATGAAACGGATGAGGTCGGGATCATTCGTGTCATAGGGCTTGGGTAGGGCCAAGGGCAATATCAAGGCAGAAATACGCGGCGAGAGATGCCCGATATGGAGGTAGGCAAATCCGGGATCGAAAACGATGAAGTCCAGATCGAGCTCCTCGCCCAAAGCCCCGATGCGCGCGAGATCCAAGGCATCCTTGCCCGCGAAGTGGAGCGATTCTCCAAGTTGCTCGCTCAATGCTTCCAAGCTTGCATTGCGCTTGTGCTGTTCAGAGCTTTTGTACCAGCGGGCATCCAGAATTGCTTGCCGCAAGAGGGCAATCCCGCCCATGAGGCTGCGTGGGTACTCCTGACTGGAATTTCCTTTTTCAAACGAAAAATGAGCGCAAGGATCGTTTTTCACCAGCAGTTCCTCGGCCTTACCGTCTCCGGTGAGCACGAGGGCTGAGCGTCCACGGGCCACCCCATCATGTGGTATGGACAGGCTGAGGCCTATACCCATGGCGCGAAGGTTT
Source organism: Flavobacteriales bacterium (assembly GCA_007125175.1). Taxonomy (GTDB): domain Bacteria; phylum Bacteroidota; class Bacteroidia; order Flavobacteriales_D; family Cryomorphaceae; genus T3Sed10-241. Next base: position 2,626 of record SLDS01000099.1, on the reverse strand, counting down.
TTAGCGGCTTCGACGTCTGGCGCAAAAAAGCTGGCAGCGCTGTAATCAGGGTGCACGGCTTCATTCCAGTAGCCGGGTCGGTTTGTGCTGCGTTCATACTGCGGTTTGGCTCCTCTTTCAGACCTCTCTGCTTTTGGCATTCCATAGCTTTGATGCAAATCCAAAAAGGAGGGATATATCTCCAATCCATCAAGGTCGATCACCCGGGTATTGTCGGGGATGCTCAGGCTTCCGCTCGCCCCGATAGATGCGATTTTATCTTCGTATACCAGAATGTCTTGTTTCGCAGCCTTTTTCCCTGCTTGATGCACCCTCGCTTTGCTGTAAAGGGTATACACGGCAGCTTCATTGTCACGTATGCTCCCAGCAGGATAAGTGGCCTGAGCTCTGATGGAATTGCTCTCTGTGTTGAGGCAGATGAGCACAATCACCAAGGGCCATAAAAGCATTTCTTTCATATTGGCGAAAGTACAGCCGAAGATGGGCCCGAACCCATATAAGCCTTTTCTTTATCAAATGCCTCGCGTGGGTAAAATTTCATTACTTTCAGTGCTTCATTGAGTGCTTGCTGGATGAAATGAAGGAGTCATCACCTCCGAAACCGATTTGATGCTCTTTGCGTAAGCACTGACAGAATTCTATGATTTTACTGCGATTTCGACATGTTCAGATTGCTCTTTCCCTCTTTCTGCTTGCGGGGCTCACGCTGTCCTGCGTAAAGGATGAAGGCGAGATCAGTGGTGTGAGCCTCAGCTCCCAATCAGAATGGGGCATTCCACTGGCCACTGTGCGCCTAGAGAGCAAAAGACTCATCCAGCATTTCGATAGTGAATCGCTGCTGGAAAGCGATAGCGAAGGCTTTGTGAGTATGGTGTATATGGATTCTCTGGCACCCATCAATGCCAGGGATTTTCTTCAATTGCCCGATCAGCACTTCCAAAGTAGTTTTCAACTCAATGATCAGCAGTTTGGAAGCTTGATCAGCGAGCAAGAGTTCACATTGCACGAGGTGCGAGATTTCTCCTTTCAAAGCTCCGAAGGTGATCGCCTAGACAGCTTGCGCTTAGCTGGCGGGGATATCAGGTTGCGCATCGAGTCCAGCTCCGGAATTCCCATTCACGGCTTTGTGGCCATCCTCGATCCGGAAGATCAATCGCAATTGCTGCGCATCGACTACTCAGATCAGGAGGCCCCTATCTTTATCGATGAGCGCATTGATGCGGGTGACTTGCTCCTGCGCTTTAACAGCAATGAAAGCGGGCCAAACGCACTCCTGTTCGAGTACGAGATCAACTTTACCTATGGCGGTAGTGGGATCAATAGTGAAGTAGAAGTGAGCTTTGAGGCAATGGATATTTCGCTGGCTTCAGCCGGAGGCTACATTGCTCCCCGTAGTATCAGCCTTGGTGATCACGGCATTGGTATTTCCCTCTTCGACAATGTGGGCGATGTGGGCATTCGACTTGAGGATCCCCGTTTCAATTTCTTTTTTCTCAATGGTTTTGGCCTTTCTTCCCAATTGGAGGTGCATGAACTTTTTGGCAGCAATGCCAATGGCGAAATGCTGGTAGTGCCGGGAGAGGGCATTGCCGATTTTCCTGTCATCGAAGGCGCTGCAGCACCGGGTCAGCCCCAAGCCTCCCAAGTGAGCATCGATAACTCCCTGATGACGCCGAACATCAGCGATTTTATGGCATTTTATCCCAACTTTCTTTCAGGCGATTTCAGTCTTCATATCAATCCGGATGATGTTGATCTGTCTTTCATCAGCCGAGAGAGCGAGCTGCAATTGGCCTACGAGGCCGAGATTCCGCTTTTCGGCAGTATCAGTGATTTCAGCCTGGTGGATACCACAGGGATTGAGCTTGATGAGTGGATTGAACTCGCTGAGGAAAATGAGGCTGTGCAAGCCCTGGGTATTCGCATCATAATCGATAATGGACTGCCCCTGGATGCTGAGCTCCAATTGGTTTTTGCCGATTCGCTCTTTCAAGTGAGGGATTCCGTTTTTCAAAGTGGAATGGGCTCTGTGCTGGCATCTGCACCTCTCGAGCTTTCACTTCCACTGCATCACGCACAGTTTGGAAGGGCTGTAGGGAGCACACAGACTGTATTGGATGTCGATATTCCGAGAGAGCGCTTGCTCGATCTGGAAGATGTAAGGTATCTCCTTGTAAAGGTGGAAGGCCATACAACGGGCAATGGCAGCCACCCCATTCGCATTTACGACAACGATTTTATTCAACTGCGGCTGGGTGCCCGCATAAAGCTGCGGCATGATGTATAGGCTATTAGCGCAGATTGGCCTGGTGCTTTTTGCTTGTTTGTTCGCCTCTACAGCAGGGGCTCAAATGAGTGGGCAGGTGGCCGCATTTACAGATTTGCCTCAGCGTGTAAACCTCAATCCGGCTCTGCGACCCTCAAGCAATGTGAATGTCGGTATTCCATTCCTCTCCAACGTCTATGTCGAGCAATCCAACAATTGGTTCAGGCCCTCAAGGCATCTGTCCATTGATGATCAGGGTAGTGCAGAGATACGGGCCGAGAGTCTGATCAATGACATCGGCAGGGAGGCCTTTACGGGATTCGGTGTTTCACTGGAGCTGGCTCATGTGGCTTTGGGTTT
>SLDS01000200.1 GCA_007125175.1 Flavobacteriales bacterium | reverse complement strand
TATTTTTTTCTGTGAAGGCCTGCTGACAATTATCGGCTTCAACGAGCGCATCAAGGGCTTGTAGAGTCCAGAAAAAGTCACAGTGAATCAATTTACTCGAGTAAATATTAATCTTTCACTCCTTGCGCGCTCCTTGGAAAAATGAGCACTACACTTCTCAATTTGAAAAGGTGAAGGGCTAAAACGCGAATGTCTTCTGTGTGGGAGACTTTTTGCATCCGGGACGGGAAATGCTGCCTTGAGCATTTTGGAAAACTTAAGGCGACACTTGTCAAGGGGGCTATCTTTCTGCGAATCGATGGTAAAGCCGACAGCATAATACAAGGCCGCTGACGGAGATCCCTCACATAGAGGCTGGAAAACACAAGCTCGAGCTCCTAATCCTGCTCCGGAGCAGCCCTGACATCCGAGACAGCCCGTGCTCGGCTATTGCGGAATATGAAAAAAGTCGTACTCTCAATTTCTATGCGGGTATTGGAATAATGCTCTCCCGGAACAAGTGGACGATCCTCACGCATATTTTGAAGGACGCGGTTGTATAGCATGCTGTGCTGTCGGCGGGTTAGTGGGCCCAATCCGAATTTGCTTGCCTCGGCGGCTGCACTGCCCACCACTACCGAAGGGCTTTCCAAGATGCTGCGATGTACGGTAAGCGCCTCATTCCGCTTGCAACTGCTCGATAGCATACCTAGCATAAGGGCCAGGACTGCAATTGTTGTATTTGTCTTCCAATTCATATTCTTGATCTATCTATCCTGTTAAAATCTCATTTAAAGTAAGGCAATTCCTCTTGCATTGTCAAATCTCAGTGGCCAATCTGAGCTGAATGCAATGCACAAAGTAAACCGGAGACTTTAAGGATCTCCGTACGGAAATTCCATGGCGGCTACCCCCAGCGGGGTAATGCCATTTACATCGTAGAGAGGGTAGGGGTGGTTGGGCTGATCGCGTACATTGAAGAGTACATGGGTTCCGTAGCGGCTGCCATCCTGTCGATCGCGCAAGTAAACGTACATCTCCCTGTGAAAGGCTTTGTAGAGGGCGACTCCTTTTTCGGTCCAGTCCACATTGCCATGCCCACCCTCGGTGAGGTGGATGGGCAGCGGGAATGTGTCATAGTAGTCGAAAGGAACTTTCTTAACGGCAATCTCTTCCCCCACCTGGCTGCTACTGCCTCCTTTTGTGCCGGCGTAGATGTGCAGAGAAAGCCCATCCACACGATCCGGATGCTTTTCGATGTAGTCAAACATGGTATTGTTCCACAATTCCCGGTATTGATCCTGGCGATTTCTGTTCATTCGGCGGGAGGCCACTACCACGAGTATTTTAAAATCTCCGTAGTCGCGCAAAGCCGGAATCCACTCGTCGAGAATGTCCACATAATCTTCCAGAGTGATTTTATGGGCAAAGCCAAAACCTTCTTTGTGCCCGAGAGCGAATCGTGGCAGGTAGGTTTCGCAGCCGATCTCTAAATGGGTGAAGGTGATTCCCTCGGCAGCGCAACGATCCAGAATGTGAAGTTGATTTTCCAACTTATCATTGATATTGAGCACCCAATACGATTCTACATCCTTGTCAGCGATGAAGTTTTTGTAGTCCTGAATCACCTCATCGGTGATAATGGTCTGCTGGCTGCGCTTGCGGTCGTCATCTTTGAGCCATTGCGGCACATGATCCCAAGATCCCCAAGTATAGAGTGCTGCATTGCCACCTGGGACACGAATCGCGGTTATGCCAGGTATCCAAGGATTTATTTTGCTCCAGTCGGTATTGCGCCATCGTGCATTGATGATGAAATGGGGGCGACTGCCATCGGCGAGCTTAGGCCCCTCACTGGGTACTTCAATGCTTTCCACATCAATGGTAGGCGGAATTTCGCCGCTACCTCCATCGTTTCGCTTCTCTATAAGGTCGGCTTTGATGGTGAGGGTACTTTTGCTGAAAAGCAAATAGGACACCTTTTCGTAGTCCACCTCCACATTGGTGAAGTCTTTCTGATTTTTACCGGGGTGCTGCCTCAGCATTTGATCCTTGGCCTGAGCCATCATCACCGACTTATCAGGGCTCCCGGCACCCAGAAAATTCGATTTGCTTACCGAGGTTTCAACAGGTCGAGAACTTTCTATCAGCCGTTCATCCACATGAAAGCGATTGAGCTTTTGGCTTTCGTTTACCCGGCAGCTTTGAATGCATAATGCACAAGGTATAATCAGCAAGTAGAGGATGTGAATGGCCTTCATATTCTGTTTTGGATATTGCATATCTCACACAAAGCTACAGAAAGCCGCTGAGCTGCTCCATATCCAAGCGAAGATCTGACATGAAACATACGATAATCTTTGGCGCTTGTTGTTCATTCACATTTTTCTTCAGGCATTTGGGCATGCTTGATTCCTCTTTTTCTTTTCTGCCTTTCGGCAAAATGGGTTGTGAATAGATTGTTAATAACTTTTCTCAACTTGAGGTTACCTCAGGCTTGCATATGCCATTAAGGAACATGAAAGCCTACCAAAACATTCTCCGCATTGCACTGATCTGTAGCATCAGCGCCGCCTCCACACTTGCCACTGCGCAGTCTTTCTCAGTATTGAATCCTATGCACAGTGACCAAGCTCAAAGCCATCTCGAAGGTGATCTTGAATACCTCAATCAAAAAATAGACAATGGCAGTGTCAGCTCTTCAGATCGCATGGATCGATCAATGATTTTGCTGCAGCTTGGTTTCTTTGAGATGGCCAGGATTGATCTGGAAATTCTCCGACACTCCAGTACTGTCGCCACTGACTCTGTTCTGTTCCTCAATGGTTTTTGTGCCTACATGATGGGTGATTTTCAGCGAGCTGAAAGCCTGCTTAGAGCCAGCCTCAAGAGCAATCCCCAGCTTATTGCCGCCCATGCTACCCTCGCTCAAAACTACATCGCGCAGGGCCGGGATGATAGCGCTTCGGCCCACCTTGGAGCAGTGATCAGTGCAGGCTATGAACTCCCAGCCCATTTGCTTCCCTTCTTGCAGCCCATGGACTCCGAAGCCTTCGTTCCAGAAGAAATTCCATATTCAAACGATTTGCTTTATACTGATTTAGGGGATTGATCAATCTGACTTGGCCTAAGGCAGCAGTGTATTGCTCAGAACCCATTAGATTTGTACCCCTACTCTTGTAATTGGGTATAGATGGAAAAGTTCTGGATTGTTGTGGCACCTTTTACTGAGTTTCTCGGCAAGAATCACCCTTTTAGCGCCTTCTCAAGAAGCCTTTGGCTTGCTTCTAAGGCACTTTTATGTTTTTCGCTGATTGCACTATTTTCGTGCAATCCGCCAAAGTCGCAGGATGAGCGACCGACTTTCCCTCCTACAGAACAGCTCAGGGTTTCAACCGAAGCTGATGCCTATACCGATATGCTGCGAAGGAGGGTGAACCGCAATGGGAGGATTCACTATGCAGGTATCCGGCAAAACCCGAGGGCCCTGGACGAATATATCGACCACATGCGTGAACGCTACTCGCTGCTCGATAATGCGCCGGGCAGAGAGCGCAAGGCCTATTGGGCAAATCTTTACAATGCCCTTGTGCTGCGCCTCGTGGTGGAACACTACCCCATAGCATCCATTTTGAACATTGGCTTGGATGAAGACGAATTGGGCTCACCAAGCTTGAAAGAGATCAACCTCAATCACACCAATCACCCCTTTGATATAGCATTGATTCAATTGGGAGGTGAGGATTACAGCCTTCGCAGAATAAAGGATGATGTGATCCGCGGAGAGTTCAAGGATCCGCGCATGCACTTCGTCTTGGTCGATGCCTGCCAGAGTTCGCCCCGACTGAGGCGCAATCTATATCAGGGCAAAGAGATGAATCAGCAATTGGACGAGGCCACCCGTGAATTTCTCAATGATCCACGAAAGAATTCGCTCAATCCCAATGCGCCTGTTTTTTCAGCCCTTTTCGAGGAGTTTGCACGCGATTTTGGCGGAAGCGAAGAGGCCCTGATCAACTGGGTGAACGGGTACATACCGATAACTATAAGGCCCGGTGCCAGTATTAGCTACAATTCTTTTGATTGGGGCCTAAACGGTTACTGAGTGAGTCCAATTCCATCTGGATTGCATCGTTCAGCTCTCCATGCTTGACTTTAGCCAGGAACCTTGATCAGCCCTCTCCCATTTGCTGAAAAGATAAAGGGCCTCCTTTCGCGATGAAATTGGAGGCCCTTTGCAAGGAAAACTTTGGAACGCTTAGCGCTGGATGATCAGCTTCCTACTTTGGTTGATATGCTTGTTCTGCACGTTTAGCAAATAGATACCCGGAGTGAGATCAGAGAGGTCGAATCTTTGCTGCTTTCCCTTGAGCATTGATTCTTTCACCAGAGCTCCGCTCAGAGCGAAAATCCGGTATTGGCATTGCTCTTCTTCGGGAGTATTCACATATACCTGCACCAGTCCGCTCGTTGGATTGGGATACAAGCGCATATCTACCATTTGACCTTCGATATAAACAGCTTTTGGAGCGAAACTTTCTGAAGTGCCGTCAAAATCGGTTTGTCGGAGGCGGTAGTATGAAGTTCCTTTGAGGGCTTTCTCATCGCGGTAGCTGTAGCTAAGCGCAGTATTGGAATTGCCGGCACCAGCCACCGTGGCTATCCTTTCGAAGTGTATGCCATCGGCACTCCGCTCAATGGTGAAGAAGTCATTATTGATTTCAGAGGCTGTTCGCCAGTTTACAAGCACAGATTGTCCCTCAGCTTGGGCGCTGAAGTCCAGCAATTGGATGGGCAATGGATTGATTGGTGTAGAGCTTCCCAGGGTGAAGGGGCTGAATTCCGGTATTTCGGCTCCACTCATTACGAAGCCCTCTTCATTGCTACCTTCGTGCATCAGGTATCCATGGTCTTGCCAGGTGCTTCCATTCCAGCGCACCACGCGCAGTTCTAGCGGGTCTTCCACCCCGCAGCTGCGCACGTTTTCGTAAGAGAGGCTCACGTGCACAGGGCTGCTGCCATCCTCGCGTTCAATATTCCAGTACTCGCAGCGGCTCACCCTGTTGAGTGTGCTGCTCATGGTACCCATGTCTACCCCGAGCTCTTCAGGATCGCTGTGAAAGTATTGCGCCGAGTAGGAAGAAGTAGGGGATGCCGGAGCCGAGATACGCACCGGTGCATATACACCTTCATTCCCTACAGGGAAAGTGAAGGCTTCATTTCCAATTTTGCGGCAAGCACCATCCACATAGCTATTGGCTGATGAGAATCGCGGCATAGAGCCCGCCAGGAATACCACCTCAGAGCTCTGGGAATATATGATCCCATTGAAAAATAGCAGTTCATCAGTGATTTGAAGATTTGTGTTGAGGACAACGCTATCGGCGATGCTTTCCAAATTTACGAGCACCCTGCTCATTCGAATTTCCTCACCGCTCAAGATCCGAGCACCACTCCCTTGAAACACAAGGGTGCCATTCTCACCTATAAGGTCACCTTCATTGAGGATATTGCCATAAAGCCGCATTGTGCTGCCAGTGGGAATGGTCAAGCTGGCGCCTTGGGCAATTTCTACATCTTTGGCCATGGCAAGATTTGCCGTTACAGGCATATTGGGAGCAGAGGCAGATATGATGGCATCCTGAAATTGATTGGGCACACGGTGGCTCCAGTTGGAGTCATGATGCCAGTTTTCACTAATGACTCCGAGCCAATTGCTTTCTGCACCAGGCCCTTGAATGCGGATCGCATTGGAGAGAAACTCCACAGATCCACATGCATCCCATCCGGGTGAAAGGGCGCAGACAATGTGGTCTCCGTCCACCAAGTCAGGGTTGAAATAGTTGGGGCTGTCAGTGCCAACGGCTTGCCCGTTTAGCAGCCATTGATAGGATACATTGCCGAGGTTTTGATCGCTTTGCAGCGAAAAATGTCCCTCACTCAGATTCGCAACACGGGGCGAATGAACGGCACCATCTACCGTCAGTATACTCACGCTTACCAAAAGGGGTAGACTGGGTGACTGCAAACTGGTATACAGGAGCTCGCCATTTCGATAATAGCGTAGGGTACCACCTTCAATTCCAATACGTAGCTGGTCTCCAGGGCTGTATGTCCCGTATGTGCCTCGGTTCACACCCGATTCGAAGATTCTGATATTGCCATTTGACTCAAGGCTGAAGGCAAACTGAATGGTGTTAAAGTGGGCTGTAGGATGGCTCTGACTGAGGCCCACCATCATCCTGCGGTTGTGGTGTTGAGGGCTGAATTCAAAGTATCCACCTTCCTTTACGGTATTTTGAGAGGCAGCACCTCCATTCCAGGTGCTGCCGCCCTGGATTTTGGTGAGCATTCCATCTACCAAATCGACAAATTGGAAGCTCTGTGGATCCCACGCGAGGTCTTCGATAGCATAGGCGTAGGCTTGGCCTCCAACATTAGCTTCCGCAAAAAATACGAGCGAGCTGTTGTTATCAATGGCACGAATTACGATGCTCTGTGAGGTATAAGTGATCTGACCGCAGCCGGAGAGGTCGGGCGTAAGGATGCAACTCAGTACATCGCCATCTGACAAATTATCGCTGAGGTAAGTCGCCTCATTATTGCCAACAGGGTTTCCATTGAGCAGCCACTGAAAGCTGGGCTCAGCACCTGCATCTTCCGCATTGGCGGTGAAGAGTCCGCCACTGGTATTGCTGATAAAGAGATCCCTTAAGCTCGATTCTTGTGTATGTAATGATACATCTACCTGCAGGGGTAAGCTTGGCGTCAGATTGCTGATATACAGCAATTCGTTGTTTCTGAAGTATTTCACCTGGAAGTTGTCGACTGAGATGCTCAGCGAATCTTCCAATTGAACATTTCCAAACTGTCCTCGATATAGTCCTGACTCATAAATCCGCAGGCTACCGTTGTTTTCAATGCGAAAGCAAAACTCTATACTCGTGAAGTTGTTGTTCACATCTTCCTGGCTTAGCCCTATCGCCTTTGCCCTGTTGGTTTCTCCTACCCGGAAAGATAAATTGCCGCCTTCATACACCCTGTTTACCGAAGCGGCATTGCCATCCCAAGTATTGCTGCCCTGAATTTTTTCGATGCCATTTTGGGTTTGATTCACATTGTTGAAAGCGTTGGGATCCCACACGACGGGCTCAATACCGATGAAGCAAGCTTGTGGGTTGTGGTCTACTTGGATGTAGAAGTTGATGGAGCTTGAGTTCTCGATTTCCTCCAGACGAATGCTATTGGAGATGTAAGTCACCTCTTGGCAGCCGGCGATCAACGGGCTAAGCTCGCAAGTAAGGATATCTCCATTGCTGAGGTCATTGTTCACATACAAGCTGTCATCATCTCCAACGGGAATGCCATTGAGAAACCATTGATAGGAAGAGCTTCCCGCGGGTAGATTGGTGGAAGCCGTAAAAGTACCACTGCTCTGATTGCGGATGTACACATCTGTGATGCTTCCATTCTGCCCATGAATCGAGGCGTCGGCCAACAGCGGCATAGTGGGGCTTACCGGGCTAATGCGCAGCAATTCTCCATTGTGGTAGTAGCGAACGGTATTATTCTCTACGCCTATACTCAGCGAGTCTCCGACCTGATAATTGCCGAAAGTGCCGCGATTGCTTCCGGATTCATAAATCCGAATGCTGCCATTACTTTCCAGAGAGAAGCAGAATTCGATAGAGTTTCTGTCGGCTCCGGTAATGGCATGGCTGAGTCCAAAGGCTTTGGCCTGATTGGTTTCCTGAGTGCTAAAGCTCAAAGATCCACCTTCATGTACCCGGTTGAGCGAAGCGGCAGCGCCATTCCAGCTATTGCCACCTTGTATTTTGTTCAAATTATTGCCATCGACTTCAAGGTGTTGGATGGATTGTAAATCCCATTGCACTTCTTCTACATCCAGAAAGCAAGCGGCCTGAGCGGGCACTCCGCCAATTGAGAAATTTATGCCCGAAGCGCTTTCGATTTCTCGGATCCTTATACTGTTTGAATGATAGCTCACCTCTTCGCATCCTTGCAAATCCGGCAGCAGTTCGCAGCTTAATACATCACCATTTTGAATCTCCTCATTGACGTAGGTGGCACTTGCATCGCCGACACTTGCTCCGTTAAGCATCCATTGAAATTGAGGATTTGTACCTGCATTTTCGGCGAAAGCCTCAAATACCCCGCCTGAAGGCGTACTGTGGAAAGCTTCGGCAACACCACCTCCCATATCGCGCACAGCAGCCACTACCCTTAAGGGAAATTGTGGACTATTCGTGCTCACACGCAGGAGCTCACCGTTTTTGTAATAGCTCACCAAGCCCGCTTCGATACTGATGCTCAATGAGTCGCTGATGCTGTATGTGCCATGGTTCCCATGAAAGGTGCCCGATTCGTATATCCGTAGCGTACCATTGCTTTCTGTACGGAAGCAGTAATCCAGATCATCTACTTCAAAGTCTTCGGTCGAATGGCTCAAACCGATTGCCATACGGCTGTTGTTGGCTTGTAAACGAATGCTTACTGATGAATGATCACCGAGAGTGGTATTGGAATAGGCATGTGCATTCCAGTTGTTTCCGCCTTGGATTTTCGAAAGTGCACTTCCCTCATTGATCAAGTTCGTGAGGCTTTCCTGATTCCAAGACACTTCTTCAATGGCTTGGTGGCAAGAGCTTTCCGACGAGACGGAGCTGATGTAGAAATCTATGGCCGCCGGCTCGGGAACGAATGCCTTTCGGATGGTGTTGGAGGCGAATTGGCTTTCATCACAGTTGTTGAAATCAGGAGTGAGCAGGCAGGTGATTTCATCTCCATCGAGCATATTTTCATGAATGAAGCTGGGGCTATTGTCACCCACAGGATTTCCATTCAACAGCCATTGGAAATGCGGATTGTCACCGGCATTTTCCAGGTTTGCCTGAAAATGTCCATTGCTCAAATTAATAATTTCCAAATTGCTGATGCTTCCGCCTTGGTGCCGCATCGCTAGGTCTGCGAAGAGGGGAGCGCTGGCCGTTTGATTGCTCACCCATAGGAGTTCACCCTGGTGGTAGTACTTGATCTCACCATCTTCAAGACTGATTTCAAAGGTGTCGCCAACCTGATAATTGCCGAAAGTTCCCCGATTCACGCCGGATTCGTAAATGCGCAATTGTCCATTATCCCTGAGGTAAAAGCCGTAGCTTACGCTGTTTTGGGCATGGCCTGTATGCTCAGGGCTGAGTCCAACAACTTTTGCCCGATTGGTTTCATTGGTCGAAAAACGCAGTTTTCCGAAGTTTCGAATCGGATTTAAGGAGCTGGCACCGCCATTCCAATTGTTTCCGCCTTGAATCTTCTGCAAGCCGTCAGCAAGTAGCTCAACATGTTGGGCTGTCTGGGTATCCCATTGTGGCTCTTCGCTGATGGTAAAGCAGGCGCTTTCTACCGCCTCACCGCTGATGAAGAATGGAACATGTGGGAGCTCCTCTTCCGCTTCTTTGGTGATCACATTCGATTCGTAGCTATCTGTGGTGCAGGAGGAAAAATCAGGACTGAGCATGCAATGTACCTCATCTCCAGCCTCTAGCTCTGCTGAGCTGAAAAGTGCTCCAGTCTCAGCTTGCTCCACGCCATTTACAAACCATTGATAAATAGGTGAAGGGCCTGCATTTTCGGCTATTGCCGTGAAGCTGCCATCACTCACATTTCGTACAAAACAGTTGATGATTTCGCTGTCGACATGGCGCATTACTGCATCGACGTAAAGTGGTGGATTGGGAGCTTGCAAGCTCACTGCCAGTACATCTCCATTGTGTATGAAGTGAACTTGGTCTCCCTCGAGCCGCAGCTCGAATTCATCACCGATGGCATAGTTGCCGGCAGTGAAAGTTGTACTTCCATTTTCTCGGATGCGAATGCTACCATTATTTCGCAATTCGAAGGCAAAGTCCAGGGCAGCTGTTCCACTTTGATCAGGATCAGCGTTGAGTCCAATAAACATGTGCCTGTTGGTGGTCGCTGCTTGGAAGTGGAAACTCCCAAAATCCATTACTTTGTTTAGAGAGCTAGCGAAAGCATTCCAGGAAGTCCCTCCTTGGATTTTTTTGAGTCCACTTGGACTTGCTTCGACGTTTTGCAGGCTCTCTACATCCCACTGTATGCTCTCGATAGCGCTTTGGCAGCCGCCCTCACCTTCGTTGCTGGTAATGAAGAACCTAAGAGGAGGCATGTCTCCACTCGCTCCCACTTGAATCTCATTGCTGAGAATGCTTGAGCCCGAGCAATCGCCCGGGGCTTGAATCTGACAGGTGAGCACATCTTCCGGCTCCAATGTGGGATTGCTGTAGCTTATGGAACTTACACCTGTAGAGCTACCATTGACTTGCCAGTCAATCGTAGCATTGTTCAGGTCAATGGATCCATCTGCATACACCGAGAAGTTTCCATTGCCATAGCTGCTTAGGCGGGTATGGGCAAGTGTAGCGCCTACATGACGCAAGGAGCCCTGTCCAAAGAGAGGAAAGATGGGGTCTTGATTGCTGACGTAGAGCAAATCCTGATTGCGGTAGTATTGAACTTGATTTTCCTCTATGACAATGCGGAGGGTGTCACCCGATTGGTAGGAGCCCATATTGCCTCGATTGCTGTTTGATTCACGAATTTCGATCGTACCGTTGTTTCGCAGGCGCATGGCATATTGCATACCTCCCATGCCATAGCCCTGAAAGCTTTGGCTCAAACCAAAGGCCCGCTCTCGATTGGTCTCTTGGGCCACTGTTTCAATGCTTCCGTTCCCCCTTAGGGCGTTGAAGGCAAAAGCTCCACCGTTCCAACTGGTACCACCACCTATCTTGGTGAGCGTACCATTGTTTTCGCTGCTGTTGTTGATTTCATACCATGCTACATCTTCCTGCAGCCATAAGCAGCCCACTTCATCACTGTTTTGGCCTATACCCATTCGGCAGCTCTGGGCTGTTGAGATGAAAGGCGCGATGAGAAATACGAGTAGCGCTACAAGCGGCAGACCGCTGTGATCGATCAATCTAAATAGGCACATTCGCACTTCGTTAAAAGCACGTTTGTAGTCGACGAAAAAGTATTTTCGGTAGTTGAATTCGTCCATATTCTTCTGTTATCCTTGCGTCCATAAATACCATGGATGTTAAAAAAGGTTACGAATCCCTTGTTTTTACCGATAAGGGCATAAAATCTATCGATGAAAAATTTTTGGCGTATTGTGCTTTTTATGAGAAGCTTGGCTGGATTTACTTGACTAAGTAAATTGCCTTTTAGACGATGAAAAGTCTAGTTTGGTCGAAATTGAATTTTGGCTCCTCGATGGGAGCTTGGATTTGAACTCTTCACGTAATCTTTGATTCAATTTGCCGGGTTATGGCCGACCGATTCGTCATCCTAAAGAGGAGACGCTTTCGAAAAGATTTTCACAAAAACGAGGAGAAATACGTGGTCAACCCGCATTGATCAGAAAAACAATGAAAAGGAGGAGAGTTGCACTGTTAAGAACTTCTTCTCTACAGCCCGGACTAGTGATTTGAAGTGAGCCCGGAAGCAAATAATTTCATCATCGAACTACTAAATCCATCATCATGAAATCCAAATTTTACCCTTCAGAGGGCTTCAAGACCCTTTTCATCCTTAGCCATGCAAAGTCCTTTTCAATGTGCTTGTCTATTCTACTTTTTGCCTTCTTGAAATCCTCCAGTTCTTATGGACAATTGAGTCCTGACCCAGCATATCAGCCTGTCACACCTGACTATATTGAGCTGGAACAGTGTGATGAGTCAGGGAATGAAATCTTATTGATATACAGTGAATTCTATGCTGATTCCCTCCTTGATCCTAATGACTATTCCACCCAATGTATGGAATATCTACCCTTGCCATCTAATCCTACGAGTTTCGTTTTGCAAGGAAGCGCCAATTTGACACATGGAATTGGTATGCCAATGGATAATTACGAATTTGAACTTGAAGAGGAGGTCTTAGTCGATTTTTTTTACCAAAAGTCTCATTTGTTTGCTACCTCGGTTACCTTGAGAAGTCTTCCTGAAAATTTTCCCTCGTGCGGGGCTCCTGCTTCTGCTTCTATCGATACGCTTGGGCTCGGTACAGTCATTGCTGAAATGTATTACGATTTTTTTTTGGGGGGCACCTTAACTGAATCAGTTCTTCTGCCGCCAGGACGATACTGGATCAATATTTTGACTATTCCAAATTCTGATTACCCTACCGAATGCCCCATTTGGGAATATCAATTGAAAATGGACTTTCATAGCCAAGCCGACATTCCTGGGCAATTTTGTTCCACAGCAATCGAGCTAATCCCTGAGGAGACCTTCAATGAAAGCCGCTTGATGGATGATATGTCTGATGGATTGTATCATGGCAATTTTTCCTGTGCGACTGCCGATATTGGTCAAACAGAGCGCTGGTTCAAATTCACTGCTGCCAAGAGCCATAGCTTCATACAGGCCCGCAGGGAGGGAGCAGGAAATTTTGATGGTGTGATCGAAGTGTATAGCTCTTGCGGCAATTTGATTCAATGCACGGATGATTATGTGGGTGCCAATGAGATTGCAATTGTACCCACACAGCCCGGGCTCACATACTACTACCGCATTTATCACAAGGGTCATCAAGCGCTCAACAACACAGCTATTTCTACAGCTGTTGCCTATGTGCCTCCTACGCAACTTCGTTCTCAAGACTGTGGCCGGATGAATCTTACCCCCAACGATATTATTCGTTCTGATTGGCCTTCAAATCAGTTTTTGCTCAGCAATTGGAGATTTCTCTTTATCGAATTGGAAGCGCCTTATGCGCAGTATGAGATACTCAGTCCGAATGGTTCTAACCCACAGTTTCGAATGCATTGGTTCCCACAAGCTGAGCCGGGTCGTACGTACATGGTATTGACGCGACCCAGAATGTATCAGGGACCTACGTGGGGTGATTATGCCGACTGGTGCGTGATTGGTATGGCCCCAGCTCCGATCTGGGATCAATCCAGTACAGACCATCTACAGGTAGATGGCAGTTCTCAAAGCATGCAGGAGGCATCTCTACAGCTATGGCCCAATCCTGCCCGGGGTGCTTTCCGCTGTTCATTTGAAGTGCGGCCCGGTGATAGTGATTACCTCTTGAGCGTCTTCGATGTATCTGGCAAAATGGTACATCAAAGCACTGGCGGCCTTGCCCATCAGGGGCTCATGGAGATTGAACAGCGTACTGAATCTTTTGCTTCTGGACTTTACATGGTTCAGGTTCAGACAGCATCAGCGGTCTACAGCGCCAAATTGATGATTGAATAGCCGGGTATACCAGGCAGCGACATTCTGAGGACGGAAAGTGTATTCCGTCCTCAGTTTTTATTTTGGCCCGGGTATTGCCTGTCAGCATAAAGCGCAGATTCCATCCAATCGAATAGCGCCATACATCTGTGATTGTCTAAATTCGCGCTGTGAGCAAACTGAAGAAAATGGTCATCATAGGCCCGGCTTACCCTTTGCGGGGAGGCATCGCGCACTTCAATGAATCGCTGGCCAATGATCTGATCAAGGCAGGGGTAGATACCGAGATTGTGAGCTTTTCACTGCAGTATCCAGCCATCTTTTTTCCGGGCAAAACCCAAAAAGAGACCGCACCACGTGAAGTGAATGTGCGCATTCGTCCGCTCATCAACAGTGTAGATCCAATATCCTGGCGCAGGGCGGCGCGCTATATCTTCCGTCAAAATCCCGATGTGGTGCTCATCCGTTTTTGGTTGCCTTTTTTAGGTATTTCTCTCGGGGCGCTTGCGCGAAAATTGAGAAAGCGAAAGGTAAAAGTGGTCGCCCTCGTCGACAATGCTATACCGCACGAATCCAGACCTTTTGATGCTTCCCTCACACGGTATTTTTTGCGCGCATGTGATGCATTTATCACATTGTCAAATGAGGTGGCCAGAGATGTAAAGCATTTTGTACCCGATGCCCGAATTCATGTCCATCCGCATCCGCTCTACGACATCTTTGGCGAGCCATCCACACGCGAAGAGGCATGTGCGTATTTGCAGCTTAATCCCGAAAAGAAGTACATACTTTTCTTTGGTTTTGTACGACGCTACAAGGGCCTTGACTTATTGCTTGAAGCTTTTGCCTTGAGCGGACTTAAGGAGAAGGGGGTTGAACTCATCGTGGCAGGAGAATTTTATGAGCCCAGGCAAAATTATGCTGAACTTCTTGATAAGCTTGATATTGAGTCAGTCGTGCATGTGCACGATCGCTACATTGATACTTCGGACGTGAAGCACTATTTCGCATGTGCTTCGATCGTGGCTCAGCCTTACCGCACAGCTACACAAAGTGGTGTGAGCCAGATAGCCTACAATTTTGGTCGACCAATGCTGGTGAGCAATGTGGGTGGTCTGGCCGAAATTGTAAGTCATGAAGAGGTAGGCTATGTCGTGGATCCCGAAGCCGGTGCAATAGCGGATGCCCTGCAGCGTTTTTTCAATGAAAACAAAGAAGCACAATTTTCTGCAGCAGCTCTGGAACGAAAGCATCTGTTTTCATGGCAGCACTTTACCAGCTCCATTTTGCACTATCTGCAAGAAATAAAGTCTTCATGAACACCCTTGCCAAACCCATGCGACTGTCCGGTTTCATCCCCAAACTTCTCGCCCTTCTCTTTTTTGCGGAAGCATCCCCATTGATGGCACAGCCAGGAGCCCTCGACGATGAGGGTAGGAAGCACGGCACATGGGTGAAGCATCATGAGAAAACGGGCAAACCCATTTACGAAGCGCAATTCGAACACGGGGAAGCAGTGGGAGTGACGCGGCGCTACTATGAGGATGGTTCCTTGAAAGCAGAGCTCACCCATCGGGGTGGAGGCGTGGATGATGCCCTCATTTATCACCCCAATGAAAGCCTGATGGCCCGTGGAATATACAGGGATGAGAAGAAGGATAGCATTTGGCTCTTCTACGACGAGAACGGAATCCTGCGTCTGGAAGAGGAGTACAAAAAAGGGGAGAAGCATGGGCAAAGCCGCACTTATTTTTCAGATGGTAGCATTTCTGAAAAGGCAGTCTATCAGAATGGAGTGAAGCACGGGGCATGGGAGCAGTATCATCCCGATGGGCAACTCAAGCTCAAGGCATACGTGGAGGAAGGGATACGCTACGAGGGCAATTTCGAGCACTATTATCCCAACGGGAGGATCGAACTCAAAGGAAAATATGCCGATGGAAAGCGCCACGGCAGCTGGTACCAGCATCATGAGGATGGATCGATCGAGGTGATCGTGGTGTAC
>SLDS01000121.1 GCA_007125175.1 Flavobacteriales bacterium | reverse complement strand
TCTCAAAGAGGTTTCCATACTTGGAGCTCACCACTTTTTTCCCGAGTTCCTTAACCTTTTCATCGCTCGGGTTTTCAATGCCCTGTACTTTGGCCTCTGTGCGCCCGTAGCGCATGATGGCATCTGCAAAGTCGAGGTATACAGCCTCTCCGGTCTTATTGACACCGTAACCAGCATCGCAGCGCTCTTTGGCGGCGCGGCTTGCCACGTCGCGCGGCACAAGATTTCCGAATGAGGGGTAGCGGCGCTCCAGATAGTAGTCGCGGTCTTCTTCTTTGATGGCGGTTGGCTTGAGCTTTCCGGCCCTGATGGCCTCGGCATCTTCCTTCTTTTTGGGCACCCAGATGCGCCCATCATTTCTGAGGGATTCGCTCATCAGGGTGAGCTTGCTCTGGTACTCGCCCGAGACGGGTATGCAGGTGGGATGTATTTGCGTGAAGCAAGGATTGGCAAAGAAGGCTCCACGTCGGTGGGCTTTCCATGCTGCTGTCACATTGGAGCCCATGGCATTGGTAGAGAGGTAAAATACATTGCCATAACCTCCGGTGCACAGCACCACAGCATGGGCGCTGTGCCGCTGTATTTCTCCGGTCACCAGATTGCGGGCTATGATGCCCCTGGCCTTGCCGTCTACGATCACCAGATCCATCATCTCGTGGCGGTTGTAGAGCTGTACCTTGCCTTTGGATATCTGCCTAGACATGGCCGAGTAGGCACCCAGCAGCAATTGCTGGCCCGTTTGCCCCTTGGCGTAAAAGGTTCGCGATACCTGCACACCACCGAAGGAGCGGTTGTCGAGCAGGCCGCCATACTCCCGGGCAAAAGGCACACCCTGGGCCACGCATTGGTCGATGATATTGGTGCTCACCTCGGCCAATCGATGCACATTGGACTCGCGTGAGCGGTAGTCGCCACCTTTCACAGTGTCGTAGAAGAGACGGTACACGCTGTCCCCATCGTTTTGGTAATTCTTGGCGGCATTGATGCCACCCTGGGCGGCAATGCTGTGCGCCCTGCGTGGTGAATCCTGAAAGCAGAAGGCCTTCACATTGTAGCCCATCTCAGCCAGGGAAGCCGCAGCCGAGGCTCCTGCCAGCCCCGTGCCTACTACGATCACATCGATGAGGCGCTTATTGGCAGGATTCACCAGCCGAATATTGTTCTTGTGATAGGTCCATTTCTGATCGATGGGCCCCGGGGGTATGTTCGCTTTGAGCTTGGTCATTCGTGCAAACTATTTTAGTTGGTGGCGTTCAGGTAAAAAGGGATGGATGCAAAAAGCAGTGGAACCACAATCGCGAAGGCGTATCCCACAATTTTCAGGCTTTTGGCCAGTTTTGGGGTACGCAAGCCCAGCGATTGAAAGGCGCTGGAAAAGCCGTGCATCAGGTGGAAGGCTATAGCCGCCATGGCCAGGGCATAAGCTGCCGCAAAAATGAGTCCTGTCTGACCGCTGAAAAAGGTGATTACTGTTGTGTACAGATCCTTATTGCCTTCTGAATCCGTTCCGATCTCTCCGAAGTGCATTTCATACCAGAAGCTTCGCATGTGCAGCACGATAAACACCAGGATGATGGTGCCCAAAATGCCCATATTGCGCGAAGTCCAGGGCGAGTTGGCAGCGGGGCGGCTGTATTTGTAGTCGATCGGCCGGGCGCGGCGGTTGCCGATGGTGAGCAGCAGGCCATCCACAGCGTGAAAGAGAATGCTGAAGTAGGTGAGGTAACTCAGGATCTTCACAGCCGGATTCGTGGTCATGAATTTGGCGTAAGCATTGAACTGCAAGCGGCCTTCCTCACCGGGAATGAAGAGCTGCAAGTTGCCGGCAAGATGGCCTACAAGAAAGAGACATAAAAAGAGGCCGGTGGCGGCCATCCAATACTTTTTGGCCAAACTTGATTTTAGAAGGGCAGATTTACTCATGGTATATCAGTGATGCGTTTTTCCAAGTGAGGCAAAGGTAAAGGATGGGTGAAAAACACAGGCAAAATCACTCTATTTAGATTCATTCTTCACAAAAAGCCATTGATTCTACATAGCTTCTAACAGCTCATGGGCCCAATGGTTCATGGCCATCTTGCCGCCGGGCTTCACTTTGCGCTCTCATAAGGAAAGCTATCTTTGCCCTGCCCGCATGGTTGTCATTTGGGTTGGCAATCTTCGTGCATTCCCCGCCACTTCAAGGCCCCGGCCTTAACACATATATCGACATGCGCTACACACCCATCAGTTCGGCTACCTACGTGAATCACCGCAAGGCATTGGCAGATCAATTGCTGCCCGCTTCTTTGGCCATTTTCAATTCCAATGACATCATGCCCACCAATGGAGATGGGAGCATGCCCTTTCGGCAAAACAGTGATTTGCTCTACCTCAGTGGAGTGGATCAGGAGGAGTCGGTACTGCTGCTCTTTCCGCATTGCAGCAACCCCGCCCACAGGGAGATCCTTCTTCTCAAGGAGACCAGTGAGGAGATAGCCATCTGGGAAGGGGAGAAGCTCACCCGCGATAAGGCCACAGCCCTGAGCGGTATCGCCACGGTATACTGGCTCGACTCGCTTCACACGGTGCTCAAGGCCCTCATGGCCGAGGCCGATCATGTGTATCTCAATAGCAATGAGCACACGCGGCGCTCCATAGAGGTGGAGACCCGCGATATGCGTTTCCGCAAATGGATCACCACCGAGTATCCGCTGCATTCCTACAAGCGCGTCAGCCCCATCATGCACCGCTTGCGATCGGTGAAGAGCCTTGAAGAGATCGAACAAATGCAGAAGGCTTGTAAGATTACCGAGGCAGGATTCAGGAGGGTGCTCGGAGCCCTAAAACCGGGCATGCTTGAATATGAGATCGAGGCTGAGTATATGCACGAATTCCTCAGGCGCGGATCGCGGGGCTTCGCCTACACACCCATTGTAGCATCGGGATTCAATGCCTGCGTATTGCACTATATTGAGAACAATATGCCCTGCAAGGATGGGGATGTGATACTCATGGATGTCGGGGCCGAATACGGCAATTACGCCAGCGACATGAGCCGCAGCATTCCTGCAAATGGCCGCTATACCCAAAGGCAAAAAGCCGTGTACAATGCTGTATTGCGGGTGATGCGTGCTGCCATGGATTTGCTGAGGCCGGGGGTATTTCTCGCCGATTACCACAAGCAGGTGGGGCAGCTTATGGAAAAGGAATTGGTCGATCTGGGCTTGCTGAGTATGGAAGAGCTTAAAAAGCAATCAGCCGCTCAACCGGCCTACAAGAAATACTTCATGCATGGCACCTCGCATTTTATCGGTCTGGATGTTCACGATGTAGGCCTGTGGCATGAGCCCATTCAAGCGGGCAATGTCTTCACAGTCGAGCCGGGTATTTACATCCGTGAGGAGAGCCTCGGCATCCGCATCGAAAACGATATCCTGATCACCGAGGAGGGCTATGTAGACCTTATGGGCGATATTCCCATCGAGGCTGAGGAGATCGAGGAGCTTATGAACGCCTGAGCCATGAAGCCCGGGGAGAGCATGTTCTCATGTGCTCCTTAGTCCCTGTTTCGACCTTATAGTTGCAACTTGCGGCTGCACACACGGTCACCGTCCAGCACGAGAATGATGAAGTGAGATTCCTCACTGAGATCGCTCAGCTCGATGGCTGTGTTTTCATGGGTGATCTTGCCGGTCTTTAGGATGCGTCCGTTCAGGTCGCAAATGTCAAAAAGGGTGCGGGTGGTCTTCGGTGTATAGTTCAATTCTATCACCCCGCTTGAAGGATCACCATTGATTTGAATCTGTTCTTCTGTACCTAGCATAAGGGATTGTTTGCTGTTCGACGAAATTCGCTTTGTTGTACGCCAATGGCCTATTTACAGTTACAAAAGCACCAATCGGCCGGATGAACCGAAAAAAATATCCTACCTATACTCCATAATGGCATATGAACTGAGGTCCCATGCTGAGGCTTTCGCCAAAGGGATCTTTGCCACGGAGGGCTTTTTTGTCTTAAACTTCATGAGGGATCCCCGCTACAGGCGAAAACCTTCGAAACGGCTGGCGGTACAGGTATGGGACGTGACGGTTCTTGTCCAATCGGAGATTCAGGCTTCAAATCTGGAATCTGGATGGTGTTTGGTCAAAGCCTAATTAGCTGGCAACATGCTGGATACAGAGGTGTTCATTAGTAGAAATGAGCAGACTTCACCCGCTTTTTGTTTAGAAATGAACTATTTCCAATTACGTACGGTCGTCAGCTCGAGTGCTTTTCAGCCCTTGTTGTAGCTTGCCTCAAAAGACAATGGTGTTTGGCTGAAAAGTGTATCGAGAGCCTTGTAATGGAGATGCCTTAGTAACCACTTCCTCTCTTCGCGTCTCGATTATTGCGCTTCGCTCCATGAGACGCTTTGAAAGGTATCCACTGCGTGGATGGCGTGCATG
>SLDS01000108.1 GCA_007125175.1 Flavobacteriales bacterium | reverse complement strand
TCATACTCAGTGAAGCCGGCCTCAACAAGCTGGGCTATGAATGGGAGGAGCGCGACAATCTGAGCAAGGTATGGGTGCACCGCAGCAGTGCCCTGAGCCATGAAGTGTATGTGGCGGTACCGCTCGAGGTGGTCGCTGTAGTCCCCATGCTACCCGATCGCCGGGAATTCATTGTGCATCCCGAACTCAACTTCAAGCTGGAGAAGAGTGCCCGACGCTCTCACCTCTACAGCGAGGACAATACCGCCTTTGGACTCGGCATGCTGACCGATGTGGAGGAGGGAGCCATCGAAGGGCTTCGCAAATCCATTGAGGCAGTGGAAGGGGTGCGCAGGGTGCGTCAGCGTGAAGGGGATGCCTTCGCTCCTTACCGTTTCCTGGAGCTCGACCTTGCCGAGAAAATGGACTACATGGCGCGCTACACCTTTTTTGCGGAAGCTGTGGAAGGCATACTCCCTGAATCCAGCAATGCCCTGATGGTGATGTTGCCCAGCGAGTTCCTCTGGCAAGCATACAGCTCCTCGGCAGCAGAGCGCTACCATCAAAACTATGTGGTCAACTTTTCCAGCCTCAAGTCCATCCGCAAGTTTAGCGATACCATGATGGAGAATTTTTCCTACCCGGTGGATTTGGCGACAGTTGAAGCCAAAGAGAATTTTTCGCTGACGAGCATCACCACCCTTGCCCTCGTGTTTTGCCTCCTGCTATTTGCACTCTTGTCCATCCTCATCTTTCTGAGGAGCATGCTCAAAGCCCACTTGGAGAAGATCGCCCCAAATCTGGGTACCATGCTCGCCTTCGGAATGCATCCGGCGGCCCTCATGCGCAATTATGTACTCATCTCTGCTTCTATGGTACTCTTTGTACTCCTCTTGTCATTGCTTATTCTCGTGGCATTGAGTGGGTTCTTTACGGATGCCCTGATTGCTTTTTTGGACATTGACGGTATGGATACCCGCGTACTGAGCTTCCAAGCCATCAATTTGTGGACGCTGCTTACCTTTGCTTTGGTGCTGCTCGGGGCGGTGGGGATTACAGCCATCGTAAGCAGGAAAATTTTGAACACCCCTCCCAGCAACCTCATATACGGAAGAATATGAAAAAGCCGCAAATCATCCTCATACTTGTATGCTTCGTGGGCATGGCCATGAGCCAGTGCGTGACCAAGGAAGCCAAGACCACCAACAGCGAGCCCGACGAAGAATTGCAGGAAGTGAAGGAGCGCGAGGCTGTGGAAGAATTTTTGGAGAGTGAATTTGTGCTGCCGCAAGAGGGAGCCACTCCCGATGATGCACAGGAAAAGCAGGCCCGCAAGCAAGAGACCATTAGGGAGATCAACGAGTCCACCTATCGGGAAATGTCATGCGCTGACATCCTCGACTCTCTGCACAGCTGCATTCGCGCTTTTGAGCAGAGTGGGGATTTGGATCTTCTCACCTACTTTTCCGATTTGCAGGGAGACAGTTATTTCCGCGCTTGTTTGCGGTCCAATGAAGAGAACAAGAAAAAATACAATGACCTGTACATGGAGCTAGGAGAAATTCGCGCGCGAATGGATGAAGACAGTTGAGCCTCCAGAACTGCAATGCCGACGGGTAATGCCCTGAGTCGGTGATAGGCGAACAAATGGGCATTTTTTTTGCGAAAGCAGAACCAAAGAAATGAAAAAGCAATGAAAAAGATAGATTCACAGGGATTGGGAGCTGCGGTGAAGGGCTTGCTGCTCTTGGCTTTGGCCATCTGCACAGCAGGTGTTCAAGCCCAGGAAGGCAATGGATGCACTGAGTCGGTAAACCAAAGCATCTACACCCTCAGGGCGGAGGAGCCTATACAGACCTCCACAATTCCCATCATTTCGGGCAAACGCCTCGAATACACGGTGGGTCTGCTGATGCAGGACAGGGAAGAGGAAAGTCAGCGCCTAAAAGATGTAGTGATGGTGCTGGATTACAATGCAGATATACCCGCCTTCATGGTTTTTGACAAACGTGGGAGGCCATACTGCTCTCACAATGGCAAGCTGCTCGATTTTCCTGACCACTTCAGCTACCGGGCGCTGACCCGCAATCACAAGGTGGTGACAGCCGGAGTGCTGCCCTCCGACCCCATCAGGCCCGGCCAAACGGTGCGAAGGCTGGTCAATGACAATATCAACAAAGAGCCGATCGATGAAATCAAGGCCGACGACATTGTAATGGAGGTGTACCGCATCAAAAACTGGATGGGCGACTCCTACACCATTCGCGTACACGCCACCCCGGCTGAGCTCGACAATTACCGCAATGACATCATAGCCATGATCAAAAAGGGTTATGATGACCTTGAAAACATCAAGGAATTGGAGCCTGAGGAACTTGAGATCGAAGATGATGGCGAAGATTTTGAGCACGACGGGGAGCGCGAGCTCTTCACCATGGAGGCCATGGGCAAGCGGGATGCCTCCAAATCGGCGCAGCAAGAGGATCAAACACCCGGCCTGGCGGATGTAAAAGTCGAGGAAGAAAGTGGCAAGATGCCTCAGAAGAGCAAGAAGGAAAAAGAAGCCGAGGAGGCTGAATTGCAGGCCATGCTCGATGAGGAGCGCAGAGAGGAAGAAGCCAAAGCCGCTGCCAAGGCCAAGGAAGAAGAGGAAGAGCGCCTTGAAGAGCTCGAGGAAGAGGAAATTGTGGTGGAAGAAAGTGCTGCCGCAAAAGAGGAGGAAGCCATCACCGAAGAGGAACAGGCCAACATTGGCAGGAGAGACATACCAAAGCTTGAAGAAAGTATCAGTGAGGAGGAAATGAGCGAAATACAGGAACAAGCTGAAATGAAGCTCAAAGAACTCGAGTCTGTCTTCGTGAAGCTCACCAACCGCAAGCTAAATAGCGGCCAGAAGAAGCGCGTCAGAGAATCGGCGGTTGAAGAGCTCTTCATCAACGAAAGGGCACATGTGGCAGTGTCTTCTCTCAGCACTACGGAGCTTTCGTTTTACCCCATTCCGGATTATCTCTATCGGCTGGAGACCCTCATTGCAGGTGTTTACCAGCAAGTGGAGGTGGTCTTTTCAGAAATTCACAAGGTGACCAATTTCAAGCCCAACCCCGATGGCACTTGGTCGGCTACGGTCACCTTTTCGCAGCAGTTTAAGGGATACAAAGACCTCGATGGCCGACAACCTACCTACAGTGACATCACGCAGAAGAATGTTACTGTGAAGATACGCCGTGTAGAACTCTTTACCGGCGATACCACACCGGAGGTATATTGGGAGGTGCTGCTGGCCGATATAGGCGTAAATCAAACCGAACCATTCAAAAATTGAGAAGCGCATTCGCAAACATGGGCAAGACCTTCTTCGCATTCTTACTTCTCTTGGCAGGTGTCACTGGACGCGCACAGATTCAAGACCCTTTCACCGAAGCGGTGCAGACGCATGTTGACCACATCGAAGAGTTTATCGAACGCTTCAATTTCAAGGAGGGCTCACGCTTTCGCCAGTATACGGATGCCACTTATCCCGAGTACAATGTGGACAGAGCTGTGGTGGTAAACGCCCTCTTCAACAAGCGCCTCAAAAAAACCGATCAGGCTATCCGGCAAAGATTTGTCGAAGCCGTAATCAATCCTTCACGCCCGGCCTATCTGGAGGTGTACGACGCCTTGTGGTATGCCACTGTGCCCGTGAGCATGCGTATAGAGGGTGAATATGTGGAATTGGAAGTCACCCTTGAGGTGCAGCTCAACCGGGACTACTCCATTGAGTGGACGGTGATTGGAATGAGTTCAGAGATTTTTGAAAACCTGAAGCCCGACAAGGATCTATACATCAGCGTAAGCAGCCACGCCACCTTTTTTCCCGAGTTGCGGGAAGGCCTGAGCTCCACCAACCACTTTCAAAACATCGTATCTGATAGCCAGAAAGCGAGCAATACCCAGAAGTTTATCAACCTTATTGACGACAAAGAAGTCTCGGATATCAAGATTCTCAATGGCATCTCCTATCACTTCTTGCAAATATCGGGTTGGATAATGGTGGTGGAATATGCGCCGCAGGATTACAGCCTCAATACGGGCTGGCTCATATCTGAGGTAATTCCCGTAGATTCATTTCTGAAAAAACGCATGTATCAAAGGGAGCAACTCGGAATCATGTCAAACGAATGAATGAAACGATGAAGCATCAATGGAATGTTTGCCCGCCTCTCGCTCGACTGAGGAAGACCTTGCTTCCGGGATTGCCGGGACTCATGCTCACGATGGTCGCCTTGATTTCCTTTTTGCCGGCAGGCGCCCAAAGATCAGAAGCTGAACGCAGCGATAGCCTGAGTGCTTACGAAATACCCTTCCTGGTCGGTGCGGCGCAGGAATTGACAGATGGCCTGATAAGCAATGATCTTAATGGGCTCAAACGCAATGTTTCAGAGGAGGTTAAAGAGCAATTGATCCGCTACATATTCGACGC
>SLDS01000009.1 GCA_007125175.1 Flavobacteriales bacterium | reverse complement strand
TGTTCTTTGTCAATGACATGGGCCTGCCCTTCAACACCGGGGTGATTGTGTATGCTTTGATTGTGATAGCCGCCCTGGCTTTCGGACTCTACTACACCCACAAGCGCGATATGCGGACGGCCAATACGGCCATCCTTGCAGTGACCATGATATTGCTGGGCTATACCACATTTGCCACCATCGTAATCCGCTCATCGGCCAATCCACCCCTCGACGAAAATAATCCAGAAAATGTATTCACCCTTCTGGCCTATCTCAACAGGGAGCAGTACGGAGATCGCCCCTTGCTTTACGGTCAGTATTTCAATTCACCTTCGGATGCCCGTAAGCCGCGCAAAGATGGCAAGCCCGTCTACGCCAAGTCTTGGCTGGTGGTAAATGAGGCCGGTCGCACGGTGCGCTGGTTTTCCAATCGCTTTGGTGCGGAAAAGTTTCTTGGCGAGAGCGATGAGGGAGGACTCAGCCTCAAGCAATCTTATATCATTTCTGACGACAGGAAGAATGCCGTGCTCAATTACGATGATCGCTTTCAGTCGGTCTTTCCCCGCATGTACAGTTCGCAAGAAAACCATGTAAGGGCATACAAGGAATGGAGCGATTTTGTGGGCACCCCCATCCGCACTGTGGGCAATGATGGCAATCCTACCATCATTAATAAGCCCACATTTGCTGAAAACATGCGCTTCTTTTTCCGCTACCAGATGAATTGGATGTACTGGCGATACTTTATGTGGAATTTTGCCGGAAGGCAGAACGATATACAAGGACACGGAGGCATCCTGGAAGGAAACTGGCTCAGTGGAATCGACTTTATCGATGGGGAGCGGCTCGGGTCGCAGGAGCGCTTGCCCAAGAGCATGACCGATAATTTTGCTTACAACCGCTATCTCATGCTGCCGCTCGCCCTGGGCTTGCTGGGCCTGCTCTACCAGCTCTACCGCAAGCCCGATGACTGGTTTGTCACCTTGCTGCTCTTCCTGCTCACAGGGCTGGCCATCGTGGTCTATCTGAATCAGACACCCTTCCAGCCCCGGGAGCGCGATTACGCCTATGCCGGTTCCTTCTATGCTTTCGCAATATGGATCGGCCTGGGTGTCTACGCCTTCTTTGATGCAGCCAGGCGCTTTACGCAAAAGGAATTGGGCAAGGTGCTCTCCTATCCGCTTGGTGCGGGTGTGGCCATTTATCTCATCGAGAGCCTCGGCGATGGGGGACATTATTTCTCCTACTCCATATTCTACATGACGGCCATCATTGGGGTGCCCATGTTCATCATGCACCTCCTGGGCAAAAGCAGCAAGAACAGCCTCGCCCTCGGCGCTCTGGCTACCTTGTTGGGCTTGCCGGCCCCGATCATTATGGCCGTAGAGGGCTGGGATGATCACGATCGAAGCCACCGCTACACAGCCCGTGATTTTGCCAGCAATTACCTGGAAACCTGCGAGCCCAATGCCATTCTTTTCACTAATGGCGATAATGATACCTTCCCGCTGTGGTACGCGCAAGAGGTGGAGGGTATACGCACGGATGTGCGTGTGGTCAACCTCAGCCTGCTCAATACCGACTGGTACATCAATCAAATGAGGCGCAAGGTATACGATTCCGATCCGGTTCCCTTTTCGCTTGAAGAAGAAAAGTACCGACAGGGCACGCGCGATGTGGTATTTCTTGACGACTCCCGCAATCAGGATGGGCGATTTGTGAATGTAAGGCAGGCGATCAATTTCATTGCCAATGACAACAACATGCGCAATTTGGGCGGCGAGAATATATCAGTGCTTCCCACCAAGACCTTCTTTGTCCCTGTAGACCTCGATCGGGCATTCGAATTGGGACTCTATACCGAGGCCGATTCGGCCAATGTGCGAGAACGCGTGGAATGGCGCATCAACCGCAGCTACTTGTTGAAAAACAATATGATGGTGCTTGATCTCCTCGCCACAAATGAGTGGGAGCGGCCGGTGTACTTTGCCGTAACCACCGGCCCGGATAGCTACATCAATCTACAGGATTACTTCAAGCTGGAAGGACTCGCATACCGACTTACGCCGGTGAAAAGTGAGAGCAGCCCCAATCCCAATGTGCTCGGAGGGGTGAATACCGACCGGATGTATGAGAATGTGATGGAGAAATTCCGCTGGGGAGGCATGGATGGCGAGAGACAGATATACATGGACGAGAACAATCTGCGCCTCACCAACAACATTCGTTTGCAATTTGCCACCCTCGCCGAAAAACTCATCGAGGAAGAGAAAGTCGACATGGCCCTCGCTGCTCTCGATAAGTGCGTAGATGTGATGCCAGCCCACAATGTGCCTTATGACAGGCTCATGGTGCCGATTATTGAGAACTACTACAAGATTGGCCAAAACGAGAAAGCCAATGAGCTCTTGGAGCAGGTTTTCAGCCGTTACGAAGATGATTTCGAATACTACATGAGCCTGGATCCGGAGTGGGCCATGCAGACAAGGCAGGACTTGCAGATGAGCTACGCCGTGGCGCAGCGCTTGCAGATGTACGTGACCCGCCTCTATCCTCAAAGCGATGAGATTAAGGATCTCTATGAAGATCGCTTCGACCGCATGGACAAGGGATTTGAAGCCAAGATACAAGAAATGGAGGAGGCCCGCAGACGCGGCAGGATCCGCTTCTGATTGGCCCCAATGCACAGAACCGGATTGATGTATTCCGTAAAGACTCCAGCACTGCTCAAGCCATTGGCCTCACAGCTCCTCTGGAGTGTGCCGGGTGCGGATAAGGAACTCTACATCACCTTTGACGACGGGCCCTGCCCTGGAGTAACGGAAGCCATACTCGACATACTGGACAGCTACGGGGCTAAAGCGAGCTTCTTCTGCATAGGTGGCAATGTGCAGAAGCATCCGGATCTCTACAGGGAGACCCTCAAGCGTGGGCACAGCGTGGGCAACCATACCTGGAACCACATGAATGGCTGGGAGTACAGCACATACAGCTATTTGCGCAATGTACTCGAGTGTTCGGCTCTGGTATCCTCTTCCCTGTTTCGTCCGCCTTACGGGCGTATCAGCAGGGCGCAGGCCAAAGCCCTTTCATCCCGTTATACCATTGTGATGTGGGATGTGTTGAGCGCCGATTGGAGAAGTGATGTAAGCCCGGAAAAATGCCTTCAAAACGTGCTCAAACACGCCGAAAGGGGCTCTATCATCGTCTTTCACGACAGTGTGAAAGCAAAGGGCAATATGCTCTATGCCCTCCCCCGTGCGCTGGAGCACTGGAAGGCTCAGGGCTACGAAATGAGGGCTTTGCCCGACAATAAGAAGGTCTGAGAATACGGGGCTCTGCCCGCTAAGCTTAGAAAATTTGGGCGGGGCAGGTTTAGACCCAGGCTTCGAGTACGCTCTTGAGCACTGACTTTGGCATTGCGCCAGATTTTCGCCATATCTCCTTGCCTTCTTTGAATACGACGAAGGTGGGCACTCCCCGCACCCCAAAAGATTGTGCCGCAGCCTGATTCTTGTCCACGTCTACCTTGAGGATGACGGCGCGATCGCCCATTTCGCCTGCGAGCTCTTTGAGCACAGGGCTCATTGTTTTGCAAGGGCCGCACCACTCCGCAAAAAAGTCGACCAAAACGGGCTTATTGCCCTTGATGATTTCTCCAAAATTTGCCATTACCATTTCCATTTTTTGCCGTAGCGTTCCCACATTTCGCTCCCGCCATCGAGGTTATACACTTTTTTGAAGCCCATGCTGACCAGCTTTTGAGCTGCGTAGTGGCTCCTGCCTCCTACGGCGCAATACACGTATATATCCCTGGATTTATCGGTTTGCTCCATAAAGCCGGTGAATTCATCCTCGCGGTACCAGTCCTTGTGGATGGCCCCCTCGAGGTGTCCCTGATCCCACTCGCGCTTGGTGCGCACATCGATCAGTAGCGGATTGGCACCATTTTGCCGACAGGTGACCAAAGCCTTTTCAAAATCGTCAGGATCGAGCAGCATGACCGCATCTTCTGAAGGATCTTCAAGTGCCGAAGCCTGAGGGCTCTTATCAGTGTCAGTGGCTTCGCGATTCTCAGCAGGGCCAGCACAGTAAGTGAGTATCAGCACTCCGAGACCCGCCACTAGCACAAATAGGGCGAATGCGCGCTTGTTTTGCATTTTGTACCAATTGAGCATAGGCTACAAAGGTACAAATTGCTGCGCCCACCACTGTGACTTGGCGCACGCAGCAAGCCGGAAAGCTCAGCTAGGCGCTAAAAATACCTCGGACTCCGCACCTTGATATCGGGCTTGAAAAAGTCGTAGGAGAGCATTACTTCGTGGCTGCCGTTGTGGTAATTGTTGAGGCGGCTTGTGCCAAAATCGTAGGCATAGCCCACCTGTAGGTGATCGGTGATGTGTAAGCTCCCTATGGCTGCGAAAGAATCCTGGAAGCGGTAAGCCCCTCCAATCCAGAATTTCTGCTTGATCAAAAACATGGCCGAAAAGTCGAAGGCGATCGGGGCACCATCCACGACACGGATCACTGTGGAGGGTTTGAACATCACTGAACCGCTATCGGCACTGAGGTTCATCACATAGCCTGCCATGAGGTAATAATGCCTGTTGTCCAGACCGCGCAGGTTGGTGTTTTCCACGCTGAATGAATTGAGTTCGCCTTCCAGCAAGGTAGGGCTGGCCACACCCACGTAGCCACGTCGGCCGTGGTAGTACACCCCAAATCCGAAATTGGGCAAGGCCTGATTGTCCACATTGCTGAAGAAGGCCTGATCATTGGGATCGATGTTTTCCAAATTGCGCAGATCGGCCTGGTATAGTGCGACTCCTCCCCGAAGACCGAAGGCCAATTTGCCCTTTTCTCCGGCTTGAATGCTGTATGAAAAATCACCCCAGATGCCAGTGGTATTGGTGGGGCCAATTCTATCATTCTCTACCGTGAGTCCCACAGCAATATTGTCATTGGGCAGCGGTGTGTGAATGCTGAATACCTGCGTGCTGGGAGCACCATCGAGGCCCACCCATTGGTGGCGACTCAGCAGTGAAGCGGAAACTGCATCCCTGCTGCCGGCATAGGCCGGATTGAGGATGAGCTGATTCCACATATACATCGTGTAAAGGGATGATTGCTGCGCATGCAGGCTTCCGCAAGCCGCTAAAGCCAGTAGGAGCAGGGAGCGCATCAGGGTTGGCTTGAATACTTTCATCGTGGGGAGTTTGAAATGCATCAATGGGTTCTTAGCGGTTTAGGAATACATAACCTTTGCGGGGCTCACTGCCATCGCCAAGGTCAAGGATGTAGAAATAGGTGCCTACCGGAAGTGGAGCTCCGGCATTGACACCGCTCTGTGCTCTTCCATTCCAGTCGCTATTGTATGGGCGTGAGGAGAAGACTTCTGCTCCCCAGCGATTGAAAATCTTGACAACATTGTTTGGGAAGTTCTCCAGGCCTTGGATCACCCAAAAATCACCTACGCCATCACCATTTGGCGAAAAGCCCTGAGGAATGACTAAAGGCGTAATCAGGCATTCGGTCTCTGTGACAATGATCTCGACGGTGGTTTCCAGAACGCCGCATTCTTCGCTCTCCACCCTGTAGATCCGGGTGAAGCTTCCGAGGCTTTGGGGAAGGAAAAAGGAGTCGGTCTCGTTGCCATCACCATCAAGCCATATTCCACCCGTATCGGCTCCTGCCAGCAGTGCAAAGAGGTTAACCGGAGGATCGGTGGGGCATATGCGTATTGGCCCGCTTATGATTCCGGGGCTCAGGCCGGCACCCACTTCCACAATTACTGTGGCTGTATCGGCAGGGCAAGGCTCATTCACATCGATAAAGAAGTACTCAAACTCACCTGGGCTATTGAAGGCCACAAGGCTGGTATCCAAAAGTGAGCCGCCCTGATCCACCCAGAAAGCCGTTTCGCTGGCATCCAAAATGAGATCGAGAAGATCGAGCTCATCCTGCACGCAGAGCAGTGTGGAGCCCAAAGAAACTCCGGCAAAAGTTTCCTCTGAAGCCACAAGGCTTAATTCCGTGCTATAGCTTCCGCACACCGGATGCTCAATGTTGTAGGTAAAGCTGTAAGTGCCGCCCACTTCCGGTTCAAATTCAGCACTTGTATCCTCACCATCGGCGTCGAGCCAGCTGCCGTCTTCATCGGCATCACTGAGGAAATCAAAGAGGTTCACAGCGCCTTCGCTCATGCAAAAGCCTGCTTCGTCCGCTGCTTGACCGGTATTGGGAGCTGCGATCACATTGAGGATGAGTTCTTGGCTTTGCAGCTCGCAGGGGGGCGCATCGAGTATGTAGGTAAAGATGAACTCCCCGGCCTCGGTGGGATCATAGGCGTCGGGCACTTCTGCACTATCGGTATCTTGCCAGAAACCGTCCTGATCGGCACCCACAAGGAAGTCGCTGAGCATTACATCTTCAAAGTCTGTACAAATGCTGGCCTCAACAGAGCTCTCGCCCGCATTGGGCAAGCCCACAATGGTGACTGTTGTTTCGGTTTCTTTTGGGCAACGACCGGTGGTGGTGTACACCACTGTGTAGGTGCCGGGCTCATTGGCAGAGGGGAGGAAGGAACCGCTCAGGCTGTCAATTTGGAGCCCATCACTGCTGAAAACTCCGCTGAAAATGCCGTCGAGCTCAAGTGGGATGCTGTCATTGTCGGTGGTGCAGAAGGCCTCAGCGGTGTATTCGAATTCATTGCTGAAAAAGCATGTGAGGGTCGGGTCATTTGCACCCTCTTCATTGGGTTGCCCCGTACCGTTGGGATCGGGATTGTCACCCTGATGGGAAAAGTCTTGACCAATGAAGGGTCCTTCTTGCCCATTGTTGGGGCCAATCTCCTTGGTGGTCACCGTCACCTGATTGAAAAATCCATCTTGCACGGCATTGTTCATATCCACCCGCAAAGTGAGATCCAAGGCAAAGGTGTGCTCTCCGGGCATGCTTCCATCTCCGGGCAGCAAGCGTCGATCGTTGATGCCATCAAAATCTTCATTCACGCCTCCTGTTAGGTCGCCGAATGCAAGTTCAGGACCAGAGATCAGGCTTACAGTAGCTCCGGGAACGAGTCCACCCTGAATGTTCTCAATGACCTGAATATTGACGGCCTCTGTGGGCGAGAAGTTCTGTATGTAGATGCGGTAATCGATATCAAAAATCCTTGATCCCGTTTCGGTTTCTGTCACCTGCACTTCTTCCTTGGCAGCTCCTATGGTCGATGGGCACAGTGGTATTTGAAAGGTGTTGGACAGGAAGCGAAAGCCGCAATCTTTGTCTATCCCTTCGACTGTGTATTCTCCAGAAAATTCGGGTACCAGGCTGGGGCCTGTTTCACCGGGGATCTCCTCCCCATTGAAGTACCATTGGTAGGCATCAAAACCCGCAACCTGTAGCACAGCATTGCCCGGGGCGCAAGGGAGGGTGCCCTCCACCACATTGGAAATACTCACAACGGGCTCCAGGGTAAAGCCGCTGAAATAGCCACTTGTGCCTATTACTTCATCGCGTGTCAGCAAGGCAACATTCATTACTGAGTCGCTCTCCAACTGCACATTATCGCTTGTAGGGGTGAAAGAGTAAGTCACCCAATCATCATTTCCGGGCACGCTCTGTGGATCGCTGAGCGGTTCGGTATCTCCGTTTAGAAAAACGCCACCGCCCGCCTTGGTGAGCACGTTGATGCGTCCATTGCCGGGAGAGGCTGCCAGGCTGTTCACAAAGGGGATGTTGACCACTCTGGCCCCCACACAATTCAGCGGGGGAATCACACTGAGGCCCATGGTAGGGCCAGGC
Source organism: Flavobacteriales bacterium (assembly GCA_007125175.1). Taxonomy (GTDB): domain Bacteria; phylum Bacteroidota; class Bacteroidia; order Flavobacteriales_D; family Cryomorphaceae; genus T3Sed10-241. The sequence goes on along the minus strand of SLDS01000009.1, from coordinate 7,682 downwards.
TGTGTGGCGGATCCCGATTGGGTTTGGTACATGTAGGCGTTTTTGTCTGTCTCCACATACATGTTGTCGTTGTCCGAAAATTGCGTGACATTGAAAAAGTAGAACTCGCCTTCATCCAGCTCCACGAGTGGATCGCTGCTGCCATTGAGAAATACCTGCGTATTGTCGGCCGTGGCTACCACCATGGGTCGCTCGGTACTTGGGTTGCCCAATCCCCGAATCAATATGTATTCAGTTCCTACATTCTCTGCAGCTACGAGTTGGTCCGAACCGATGTCTTGTCCTGATTGATTGCCGCTGAGCCATGAGCCCGTATTGCAAACGATGTCCTTGTCGGAGCTTATGCGGATACCATTGCTGTTGTTGATGCTGTCGTCATCGTACAGCGAGTGGTCAATGCCCACAGTAAAGCTTTCATCAGCCATAAGCACAGCAGTGACTGGTTCGCCCACGTCAAAGCCGATAAGGGCTATTGGATCCTTGATCATGTCGAAGGTCACCGTGGTATTGTCTTCTGTAGCCATCACTGAGATGAAATGGGCACGACGCTCATTGTTCCACTGATCGGCGTTATCGGTATTGTTATAGGTTGTATAGAGGTGGCCGGAGTAAAATCGCTTGCCTTTGGCCACCTGTCCTTTGGTGGTAAGTGAAGTTCCCTGATTGCCCGATTTGTGTCGCATGTTCACAAAGAAGGATTGAAAGGATGTGAAAATCAATCCTTGGGTTTTCAGCGGAGTATTGAGGCTGTCTTCGGGGATCACATTTAGTGGAAATACGCCTGTGCTGGCATTGCCGGTTCCGAAAAGGTATTCAGCAGGGCTGTCTTTGGATATTTCCACCACGTCCACCAATTGCCCATCGGCCCTGTGTATGAAAACGGGGATGGTACTTTCCGAAGGTGTGGAAAGCGATACAAAGTGTTCTCCGATATTTTGAAAACCTGTACCATCCCCCGGCTTGGCGTAAAATGGGGGAACATAGTGCCAGGTATCCAGTTGGGCGTGTACGTTCGAGGCCATACCGCAGATGAGCAGTAGAAGTCCGATGTAATAAGGTCGCAACATGGTGGGATTATAGTTTAAGGTCATTCTTCGGGGAGTTCTTGCACGCGATTCAGGTTGCCAAATCGTAGGGCTACAAATATTTCGTGAGATCCCTCGGCATAATGTCTGATTTCCGAGGTTGACACGTCGAAGGAGTAGCCCAAAGTTAGGTATTCCATGATGTCGTAGCCTGCAAAAATACTTGCGGCGTCGCCATTGCGGTAGGAGGCTCCCAACCACAATTCGTTTTTGTAAATCACCCGTGCAGCCATATCAATTTGTGGTGGCACAGGCTGCACATACTTGACGAGTACAGCGGGCTCGATGCCAAAATTCTGACCCACTTGGAAGTTGTAGGCAGCAGTGAGGAAATAGTGCACCGACATGCGGCCTTCTCCATCACCGGGAAAGAAATCCAGGCGGTTGTTAAAGAGTTGATTTGCCGAAAGGCCCACATGCCAATTCTCGCCATACCACAGCGCTCCAAAGGCTGCGTCGGGTTTGAGTTCGGCTTGCATACCGGGTAGTGCCGCCTGATCGCCCTGTTCGCGCAAGGTTATTTGAGAGCCATCGATGCTGAATTGGGTAAAGCCAAAAGACAGACCGAAGGCCAGCTTGCTCCCCTCGCTCACTTGCAAGTGGTAGGCATAGGTGCCTTGCCCGCCTACGCGTCTTGTAGGCCCCACAGCATCAGTGAATACGGTTCCGCCAAAGCCCATTTTGCCAGAAGCTGAGGGCGCGTGAATGCCCATGAGATACGTGCGCGGTGCATCATTGATTCCCGTCCATTGCGAGCGGTGTATGGCCATGGCATTGAAGTAGGGATTGCTCCCTGCAAATGCTGGATTGAATCCGATACCCGCAAAACGAAACTGCGAAAACTGCGGAAGCTGCTGGGCATTCGCATTGAAGCAAAGCAGCAGGGCCAGGACAATCAGTGGATATGTAGCTCTCTTTGCCATTATCGGTAGATGGTTACTGGCCCGGTGAAGGCCTCCGGGAATCGAGGATCATTGAGTTCTATGGTGTAATAGTACGTTCCCACAGGCAGCGCCTTACCTTCATAGCGCCCATCCCAGGCATTGCCCGAGTGGTAGTTGCGCCTTTCGTAAAGCAAGGTGCCCCAGCGATTGAATATGCGTACGAAATTATCCGGGAAGAGTTCAATATTATCGATGATCCACAAATCGTTCACCCCATCGTCATTTGGCGTGAAGCCACTGCTGATGATTACCGTGGGCCTCACAGTGATGCGCACCGAATCGCGGCCCACACAGCCCTGATCGTCCACCACGATTACGCTAAAGGTTGTGCTCTCTTCGATGAATCCGCTCGGGTTGGGAGCGCCCGGGTCAAAGCTGCCCCCTGCCATCGGCGACCACTGATAAGTCACTGCAGCGGCTGCGGTAGGGCTGCCGCCAAGGGTGAAAGTTTCTTCCGGGAATACCTCTCTGTCCTCGCCTGCATCCACCTCGGGATTGCTGAGGATTTCAATGTCGAGGCTGTCCACATCAGTGCAAATTCCATTGCTCACATTGAGTATGAAGGTGTAGAGACCGGGCTCGAGATTGTCGATCAGGGCATCTGCGATTCCGCCAATGGTATCGCCCTCGATGCTCAGCCACCAGGCTTCCTCAGCACCTGAAGCGCTACCCAGCAAGATCTCCGGGAGGTCGCTCTGACACCACACCAGATCAGAGCCGGCTTCTGCCTCGATGAGGAGGGTAAAATCGATTTCTACCTCAAAGCTTGATTGGCATCCGGCGGCATCCTCGATGGAAGCCTGATAGGTACCGGGAGCCAAATTGTCAATGGATTCGCCCTGAGCGCTGAAGCCATCCGGGCCCTCCCAGTCGATGCTGTAGGGGGCAGTACCACCACTTAGCGCCAAGTCTATGCTCCCGTCTTCGCTGGTATTGCAATTGGCATCAACTGCCGAAAGGAGCTCCGTCTGCAGGGCTTCGGGCGCGCCGATCTCTATGCTCGACTCGGCCGTACATCCAAGGCTATCGCTGGCGCTGAATGTGTAGACTCCCGGAGCCAGACCCTCATTGAGCAATTGATCTGAGCTGAAACCATCCGGGCCAGTCCAGTTGAAATCGAGACTGCCTATGCCTCCACTCAGCGTGGCGGCTACACTTCCATCCGTGTCACCTGCGCAACTTACTTGGATCGATTCGAGCTCTATGGATATTTCTGCCAGCTCGGGTATGCTCACTGCATCACCCAGCTCACAGCCATTGCCATCGCTGAGTACGTAGGTGAAAGTGCCTTCGCTGAGGCCAGCGATCACAAATTCATCGGAGCTAAAGCCGTCGGGGCCCGACCAAAGCACGCTGTATGGCTCAGTTCCTCCATCGGCGATGATTGCCAGGTTGGCCCCTGCCTCCAGATTTTCGCAGTCGGGTATGCTCAGCTGGATGATTGCTTCCAATGAGTCGGGTTGAAAGAGATCTACACCGGCAATGGCCTCACATCCCGCTTCATCGACGAGTATGAGCTGATAATTTCCTGCCAAGAGATTGTCCGGGGAAGCCTGATCGCTGCTGAAGCCCTCGGGCCCCGTCCAGAGATAAATGAAACCTCCACTGCCACCGGAAGCTTCTATCGCGATGCTGCCCGACGCCTCGCCGAAGCAGAGCGGATTGCTTACCGAAAGATCCAAACTGATTGCAGGCAGCTCTTCTAGCTCGATCTCGCCCTGAGCGGTACATCCATTTCCATCGCTGATGCTGTAGCTGTAGATACCGGGGAGAAGCATGCTGATCAATTCACCACTGGCTTCAAAGCCATCCGGGCCCTGCCAGCTCACACTTACTTCAGGGGCGGCATTTTCGATGCTTAGACTGATGCTGCCATTGCTTTCGCTAAAACAGGGGTCGCCCACGCTTGCCTCCACGGAGATAGGGGCCGGATCAGTGATTTCTACTTCATCACTGAAGCTGCATCCATCGGCAGCCGTTACGGTATAGGTATAGCTGCCCGCGCTGAGATCGCTCGGATCGCTTTCGTTCGATTCAAAGCCATTTGGGCCTACCCAGGATACCGTGAAGGGAGGGTTGTCCGAGATTATTTCCAGCACAATGGAGGCGTCGCTGCTTCCTACGCAGCTGGGAGGGCTTACGCTGCTGCTCACAGAGATGCCGGGGTTTTCCAGGGTGATGCTGGCCGTGGCTTCGCAGCCCAGGTCGTCGATCACAAGTACGGAGTAATTGCCCGGAGCGAGATTTTCCAGAGGATTATTGCCTCCCAGATTGTCAGAGCTTCCGCTAAACCAGTTGATGAAATATCCGCCGCCTTCAACTCCTCCCTCGATAGAGGCAAAGAGACTTCCATTTTCCTCGCCACAGTCGGGAAGGGTGCTTTCTATGCTCACGCTGAGCAAATCAATGTCCTGTAATTCAAACTCGAAATCGGCCTCACAGCCTGAGGCATCGCTCACGGTAAGGTTGTAAATGCCAGCCTCTAACTGATCGATATTTGCAGAGCTCGCTTCAAATGCATCCGGGCCGATCCATGCATAGCTGTAGGGTGGCAAGCCGCCGGATACTGCTATTGTGATAGCGCCATCAGCTCCACAGTTCAGCTCTTCCACGCTGCCCTCCACTTCGATTTCAGGGCGGATTCCGAGCTCAAGCTCACCTGAGAGGGCGCACATTTGGGCATCCTCGATGAGGTAGTTGTAGTCGCCGGGGATAAGGTCACTCAGGTTAAAATCGTTGGAGACAAAGGCTTCGGGCCCAGTCCAAGTAATGGTATAGGGGGCCGTCCCTCCACTGATGTTAAGGTTGATTGTACCGTCGTTTTCTTCGCATCCTGCATCGCTTAGCTCGGCCTCGGCGCTTAGTGCTGCTGGCGCAGACACTACAAATTCCTCTGCGTACAGGCAGTCATTGGCATCGCTTACGCTGAGCAAGTAGATGCCGGGCAGTAGCTCTGTCAAATCCGATTGATCGGAGGTAAAGCCATTGGGTCCTGTCCATTGATAGCTGAATGGAGGCTCTCCGTCGATCACGCTCACGTTGATGCTGCCATCGGCGGCATCGTGGCAGCTGGCCGGGCTTATTTCGCCATCGAGGCTGCCATTGCTATCCGATATCGCTACTTCCACAATTTCGCTGCAAGCTGACTCATCGCTCACTACAAGTGTGTACACACCGGCCACTACATCCGTGAGGCTGGGCTCTGTAGAGAGCTGCGTTCCATCAGCATCGGTCCAGGAATAGCTCAGCTCTCCGGTACCGCCAGTAGCAGTGGCCTCTGCGCTTCCATTGGCTTCGAGGCATGTGGATCCAATCACCACTACATCAATGATCAATTCGGCCGGTTCTAAGAGTTCAGCTGAGACTTCAGCATTGCATCCCGCCGCATCCTCAATACTGAGTTGGTAGATTCCCGCCTCAAGGTTTTCCAGGCTCGGTGCCGATGAGGAAAAGCCATTCGGGCCGCTCCAGGTATAGTTGTAAGGAGCTTGACCTCCGCTGATGTTTGTCTCAATGCTGCCATCGCTCAGGCCAAAGCAAGTTGGAGAGCTGGGTGTGAGATCGATTTCTATTTCGAGATCCAATTCTACTTCTACGCTGATGCTGGTTTGACAAGCATTGATGTCAGTGACGCTAATATCGTAGATGCCGGCTATCAGGCCCGAAGCTGATGAGGCAGCATTGGTGAATCCATCCGGCCCAGTCCATGCGTACAGGTATCCGGGACTGCCTCCGCTCACCGTAAGGGCAATGGAACCATTGGCCGCTTCGGCACAGGTCTCAGGGGCTACAGTGCTGCTTATGCTCAAGGCATCCGGCTCCTCCACATCGTATGATTCATTGATGATGCAGCCGGCGTTATCTTCTACCTGAAGTTGATAGACGCCCGGTGCCAGGTCGCTAAGTGAATTGCTGGATGCGGCAAAGCCATTGGGCCCTGTCCATGTAAAGGTGAAGGGGCTGCTGCCTCCTACGGTGTTTACCACGATTGCTCCATCCTCATCGCCGAGGCAAGAAACATTGCTCACCGAGGCCGAAAGGTTGAAGCTGTCGCGCAATAGCTCAATAGAGGCCTCGGCTTCACAGCCTTGATCGTCGCTCACGGTCACGGAGTATTCTCCGGGACTGAGGTTGCTAATGCTTTGATTGTTGCCCACAGGCGTTGCTCCATTTGCAAACCATTGGTAGTTGTAATCATCGGCCACTGTACCGCCGCTCACCACAGCGGTGAGTTCTCCATTGTTTACAAGGCACTCGGGCTGGATGGCATCGATGCTCACCTCTAGCAGTGCAGGGTCATTCACAGTGCCGCTGCCAGAAATCGTGCAGCCCTGACTGTCCACCACGCTTAGCTCATAGAATCCCTCTTGCAGATTGCTCAGCTGTGCATCACTTGATGTGAAATCATCGGGACCTGTCCAAGCGTAGGAATACGGGGCGGTGCCTCCACTTAGCACGCTATTGATCGCTCCGTCCATTGCTCCATTACATGTGATATCTGCGATATCCAAGTTCAGCTGTAGTTCTGCGGGGCTTTCCACGGTGGCTTCATCCTCCACAGTACACCCGAAAGAATCTGTGAGGGTGAGCTGGTACACACCAGCTTCCAGGCCTATGAGCTCGGAATCTGTAGAGCCAAAGCCATCGGGGCCTGTCCATGAAAAATCAAAAGGGGCCTCTCCACCTGTGATTTGCACAAGGATACTGCCATCGGCAGCATCTGAGCAGCTCAGATTGTCGACATCGAGGGAGATCACAATCGGGTTGGACTCTTCTATCAGGAAGCTTTCACTTCCCTGGCAACCGGCGGGATTGCCCACTATCACGGTGTAAGTGCCGGTAGGGAGCCCGCTGATGTTTTGGGTGGAAGCTGAGAAGCCTCCGGGGCCCGACCATGCGTAGCTAAAGGGGCCGCTGCCACTGGTGATGCTCAAGTTGATGGAGCCGTCGCTGTCACCTGCGCATACCACTGTGTTCACATCGCCCTCCACGATTATTTCGGCGGGCTCTGTGATGGTGTAGTTTCTTGACTCCGTACAATCCTCAGCATCTGTTACGATCACGGTATAGCTGCCCGCAATCAGTCCACTGATATTTTGGGAGCTGGAACTAAAGCCTTCGGGGCCGCTCCAGGCAAAGGTGTAAGGTCCATTGCCACCGCTCACTACGATATTGATGGCTCCATCGCTTCCACCAAAGCAAGTCACTTGCGTTAGTGTACGCGTGATGTTGATCTGACTGTTTTGATTGACCACGGCTTCAAAAAAGCCGGTGCAGCCATTCGCATCGGCGATCTGCAAGGTGTAGGAGCCGGCTATCAGGTTTTCAATGTTTTGCTGGGTGGAGAAGAAGCCACCGGGGCCAATCCAAAGGAAGGAATAGGGCCCTGTGCCTCCGCTTACCACCGGGTTGATGCTTCCATCGTTTCCACCAAAGCAGGAAACATCCTCAATATTGAATGCAGCGTCCAGATTGTCTGGGGCGTCCAGTATGTAAGTGGCTGTGGATTCGCAATCACTGTCATCGCTTACCGTCAGGTTGTAGGTGCCTGCCGCCAAATTGCTGAGGTTTTGATTGCTGGAGCTAAAACCTGCAGGACCTGTCCAGGCGAAAATGTATGGCTCATTGCCGCCGCTCACTTCAATGCTGATGG
>SLDS01000092.1 GCA_007125175.1 Flavobacteriales bacterium | reverse complement strand
GCAGACTTTTCCTCTTTTTTGGCGGAATGCCGTGAGGAAAACTTGCGGGCCAATTTCGCACTCATCGAACCGGAATGCAGTGGCTCAAGGTCATATGTCTTGGTAGAGAAGGGGCGATATATAGGCTTTGGTAAGGTGAGCAGTAGGGATGCCGATGATAGCCAAAAGCTCAAAAATGAAGTGAAACCGTCGCCTGCGAGCTTGCTCGCCCAGAGTGTGGTAGCCAGGATGCAGTGCGATCCTAAAATAACCTTTAAGTCTTTGAATCATGAGCACGCTTAGAAACTTGCTCTCTATTTTTCTGCTCCTTATGTGGACTGCTTGTTCTGTGGATGAAGCGGTGTATGAAGCCGAAGTGGAGCAAGATATCACCAGGCAATTGGAGGCCCAAAAGATTGCCTGGAATGAAGGGGATATCGATCGTTTTTTGGAACCCTATCTGAAAGGTACCGATTTGAGGTTCCTCAGCGCGACGGGCATGGTGAAAGGCAGTGACAAGCTATTGGATCGCTATCTCGAGGCCTATCCAAGTTCAGAGCAAATGGGCAAACTCGATTTTGACATCAAAGAATTTGACTTGCTTTGCAAAGACCATGCAAGCATCATTGGCAAGTGGATTTTGACACGTGGGGATGAAAGAAGGGAAGGCTATTTCACACTGCTTTGGAAACGCACCGATGAGGGCTGGCGCATTATCATAGATCATACAAGCTGATGGAGATAAGTCTTACCCTTGCTCTAGTGCTCATCAATGGGGGCTTGAGCCTCTACGCATTTTCCAATCCCCAGGTCTTTTCCAGTCTGCTCTTCAATCCATACATGTGCAAGCACCACCGGCAATGGTATCGGGTGCTCACCCATGCTTTTATTCATGGTGACTGGATTCATTTGTTTTTCAACATGTTTGTGCTTTACCAGTTTGGAGGATTGATCGAACAGATATTCACTGAAGAGCAAGTTTTTAAGCAGCTCTTTCCGGAATTAAGTTTCTGGGGCAAGTCGCAGGGATATTTGTTCCTGGTGCTTCTGTATTTTGGAGGCCTCTTGGCGGCGGTCTTGCCAGCCTTCGCCAAGCATAGCGATAATCCGGCCTACAATTCCGTGGGCGCCTCAGGGGCGGTGTCGGCGGTGGTGCTCGCGCTTATCGTATTGCTGCCCACCATGAAGCTTTATCTCTTTTTCATCCCCATCGGTATACCGGCCTTCGTACTTGGTATTGCATACCTGATATACGAATATGTGATGAGCAAACGCATGTCCACTGGCATCGCTCATGATGCCCACCTCTGGGGTGGCTTGTTCGGTCTTTTACTCATCTTGCTTTTCAATTGGCGCTTCGCGATTTACTTTTACTTCCGCGTAGCCGATTATATCGGTATTTGAGCCTTATATTTGCATCGGCACAGATTCCTCTTTCCTCATGGCATCCAATTCTTTTTTGCATAACGGCACTTTGGTCGATGAGGCGAGCTTCACAGCTTCGTGGAGCAATAGGGCTATGCGCTTGGGCGACGGCTTTTTCGAAACCATTCGCATCATGGAGGGTCGCCCACATGCCTGGGATGCGCATTGGGCACGCATTGATGCCTGCACCAGAGCACTCCAGCTCGAGCGACCGCCACATATGGATTCCGACTTCATCCTGCGCAGCATATACCGCTTGCTGGAGAGCGAATCGCGCAGCAATGCCCGAATGCGGCTTACCTTTTACCGCCAAGGTGATGGTGCTTACCTGCCCGAGAGCAATCGATTGGCTTTTATCGGTGAGCTTTTTCCATTGGAACACAACCGTTTTGAGGTGAAGTCAGAAGGGCTCAACCTGGGATTGTACCGCGATATGTTCAAGCAGGCCGGACCATTGGCACCTTACAAGCTTTTGGGCAATCACGTGTACATACAAGCAGCTATTTGGGCCTCCCGACACCACTACGACGATGCGCTTGTATGCAATGAGGATGGACAGCTTATTGAGGCCACCTCGAGCAATTTATTTGTTATCTCCGAGGGCGATCTGCTCACGCCACCGCTGAGCAGCGGATGTGTGGGTGGGGTCATGCGCATGAAGGTGATCAATGCTGCCTTGCGCCGTGGCATACCCGTGTATGAGGCCAAGCTCAGTGAAGAGGACTTGCTCAGGGCCTCCGAAGTCTTCTTGAGCAATGCCATACAAGGGCTCGCTTGGGTGGGCAGTTTTGGGCGGAAGCGCTACTACCACAAGATGAGCGATGCACTGATCGAGGAGGTAAACCGCATGCACCTGGAAACGGCCCTCGAAAAGGCTGATTTCAGTTGAGTTTCGGGTCGGCTGGAAAATTGGCCAAGGTAGAAAAGGGCTCTCCCATGCCTTGAAGGGCAATACTCCAAAGGTCATCGCGCTCTGTATCCATCAGAGGCAGCTCAGCCAGCTCCCTCACATACCAGGATCGCTGCTCCATTTCCGATTCGAGCTGTTGCTCTCCCCATCCGCTGTAGCCTACAAAGAAGCGAACCCGACTTTGCTCTATGCTGCCCGATTTCAACCCTTCAACGATGATGTCGAAATCTCCCCCAAGATAGAGCTCTCCCGCAATGTGCTGGCTTCCTGGAATCGCATCCCCAAGGCTATGCACGTAGTAGAGGCTGTTGTTTTCCACCGGACCTCCCAAGCTCACACGGCTGTTGCTATGCGGCAACTTCTCAAGTAAATCCGGCAGGTCGAGATCGATGTAGCGGTTGAGCACGAATCCGAAAGCCCCATCCTCATTGTGCTCGCAGAGCAATATCACCGAGCGGTTGAAATAAGGGTCTTCCAAATAGGGAGAGGCGATGAGCAGCCTACCCCTGCCAGGGGCGAGAAGGTTGTCAGGGTCTATGTTGAAGCTTTTCAAAATCAATGTAGTGCTGGTCTCCAAGGGAGGGTTTCCAATATCTCACCCTCAGCAGTGTTGAGCTTTTCCAGTCGTTCGTATACTTCAGGCTCAGGCCAGTAGTTGAGGGCGAATTTAACGAATATGTGGCCGTGCTTGGCTTCCGATATCCAGAGCTTTTTGTAAAAGCCCTTGATTTCGGGATCTTCGGCCGCCTCAGCGATCAACCTGAAGCGTTCAGCCCCTCTGCACTCAATGATGGATGCCAAGAGCATGCGATCCAGCAGCCTTTCGTCTACTGAACTTCTGCACAGCTTATTCAGTTCATGTATGTAGGGGTCTTTGGGCATTTGTGCAGCGAGCTGTATCCCGCGTTTCTCCATGAGTTGGTATACCATCTGAAAGTGCTCCAATTCCTCCAGTGCTGTTTCGATCAGCTCGGGTATGATCTCCACCTTATCCGGGCACTTGGCCACAAAACTCATCGCCATTGAGGAGGCCTTTCTCTCGCAGTCGGCATGGTCTTGCAAGAAGTCATCGAAGGACTCGAGCGCTTGATGCGCCCAATCGGCTGGTGTGTGGTAAGTGAGATCTAAAGACAATTTCATGTCGCTGCCCTTTAAGGCAAATTTAGTATAATTCGAATGGAAGCGCGTGCTGACGCTTTTGCCGTGAGCATGAGCAGAAAGATTGAAATTTGAACAGCTATGCCCGATCAGAAAAGGGAGAAAATTCTTGAGTACATTCGCATATGAAAATGGAAGTCGAAATCAGGCAGCGAGAAACACCCCGCTGCTATGATGCTCACAACGCTCAGGGCGCCAAAGCCGTGGTAGATGGCAGCCCTCAAGCCCTCGGAATGCGGCCAATGGAGCTCCTGCTCACGGCCTTGGCCTCATGTGCATGCTTCGATCTGGAGCACATCCTGCAAGGACAACGCCAAAAACTCGATGGTCTGAAAGTGCACGTGGAAGGCCACCGTCCCGATAAGGGGAATCCCAAGCCCTTTGAATCCATTCATATGCATTTCGAACTCTCTGGTACCCTTGAAGAGCACAAGGTGGCCCGTGCCCTGCGGCTTGCTACAGAATCCTATTGTTCGGTGCGGGCAAGCCTCGATCCCCGCATCGCCATTACCCATAGCTTCAATATCGAGCAACCCGCACCCCCGGCGGGCCGTATGTAGCTGTACAAGTACTATTCCCCCATGGACAAAGCTTTTCTACAAAACCTTTTCACGCGGCACCGCTCATGCAGCAAGTGCCCACCGCGCAAGATGAGTGATGAGGTGCTTCACGGCCTGATCGCCATGCTATTTCCGGATTTTGACCGACTGGAGGTGGATGATTCCGACGGCTTTGCAGAGATGGCCCGTGCCCTTCAGCACAAGCTTCACTTGCTCATGCAAAGTGACCCCACCGCCTCTGATGTAGATAGCGCTCAGACGGCAAAAACTTTTTTTCAGGAGCTTCCCAATTTGCAGAAGCAGATTGCCGAAGACGTAAAGGCGATGTACGATGGAGACCCCGCAGCCCGCTCGGAAGAGGAAATCATTCGCTGTTATCCAGGTTTTTTGGCCATAGCCAGCTATCGAATTGCCCATGGCTTACACCTCCGTGGATTCGAATTGCTCGCACGCATTTTTACGGAAGTGGCTCATGCCAAAACGGGCATCGACATACACCCCGGAGCGCGAATCGGCTCTCATTTCTGTATCGATCATGGCACGGGGGTGGTAATCGGTGAGACCAGCGAGATTGGTGAATGGGTCAAAATATATCAAGGTGTCACCTTAGGTGGCTTGAGCGTGGACAAGGCAGATGCACGCAAGAAGCGGCACCCGAGCATTGAAGATCATGTGGTAATCTACTCCGGAGCCACTATACTCGGAGGCGAAACAGTTGTGGGGCATCACTCCATTATTGGCGGCAATGTATGGCTCACCCGAAGTGTGAAGCCGCATACCAAAGTGTACTACAAGGCAGCCATGAGCCATGATGATGGCAGCACAGATACCATTGAATACCGCGAATCATGAACCTACTCGACCTGATCGGAAATACACCATTGGTCGATGTGAGCCGTATGAGCCCGAAGCGGGGAGTGCGGCTTTTCGCCAAAATGGAGGGGCACAATCCCGGCGGCAGTGTGAAAGACCGGGCAGCATATGGCATGCTCAGCGCGGCAATGGAGCGGGGCGATGTGCACAAGGGCGACAAGCTTGTGGAGGCCACAAGCGGCAATACGGGAATTGCGCTTGCTATGATAGCCAGGCTGATGGGCCTGGAGATGGTTTTGGTAATGCCAGAGAGTGCCACAGAAGAGCGCAAGCAATGCATGCGGGCATTTGGAGCTGAGCTGATACTCACCGATCCTGAGGGCACGATTGAGTACTCACGCACCTATGCCGAAAAACTCTCCAGGGAAAAGGGCTACTTTATGCTCAATCAGTTTGCCAATCCCGACAATTGGCGCATGCACTACCGAAGCACCGGTCCTGAAATATGGCGTGACACCGATGGGGAGGTGAGTCATTTTGTGTCGGCCATGGGCACTACGGGTACCATCATGGGTGTATCGCGCTACCTCAAGGAGCAGGATGAGGCCATCCAAATAGTGGGTACACAGCCCACTGAGGGTTCACGAATTCCCGGTATCCGAAGGTGGTCTCCCGAATTTCTTCCCAAGATATACGAAGCGGAGCGTGTAGACCGAATCATCGATGTGAGCGAGGCCGATGCAGCACATATGGCACGACGTCTCGCTGCGGAAGAGGCTGTATTCAGCGGCATGAGTAGCGGTGGTGCCTGCACGGCTGCCCTGCGCCTGGCAGAGGAGCTCGAGGAGGGCTGCATCGTTTTTATCGTCTGCGATAGAGGAGACCGCTACCTGAGCTCGGAGCTCTTTCAGTAAGCTTGGTGCCTTTGCATAGGTTTTGGCCTTTGGAGGCTTCTCTTACCTTTGCGGTTCATGTTTGGAATAAGCCTCAACGATAGCCCAAAGGGAGTTACGGTATTTCGCGATGGAGAGCCTCAGATGGAACTTGCGCCCGACGAGCTTATGGAGCTTGCCCAAGCCCTGCAAAGCTATGCAGTAGAATCGGCAGATCAATTGCCTGAAGAGCCCACAAGGGTGATTCGTTTCGACGATCTTGAGTACCGGGTGCATGTATCGCCCTATCACCAATTCTGGAACAGCGTAGACGAAGGGCATTGGGAGCCAGAGACCTTCGAAGTATTCGATCGATACATAGATGGGGATACCGTTGTACTCGATATTGGAGCGTGGATTGGTCCGACCTCACTCTATGCGGCCCAGAAGGCCAAATCCATTCATGCATTCGAGCCTGACCCTGCAGCCTTCGAGGTACTCGAAAAGAATTTGCAAGCCAATGCAGACCAAGAATGGAAGAATAGGCTAAGGCTGCATCCGATCGCGGTAAGCCCCAGCAAGGGAACTTGCCGAATGGGGAGCCGTCATGAAGCAGGCGACTCCATGAGCAGCACTCTGCTCGCCGATAGTGCGGGTGCGTGGATGGCCGAAGCCAATACATTGCAGGGGCTTATAGCCGAACTGCAGCTCGAGGACGAGCATCTGTTTGTCAAGATGGATATCGAAGGTGGAGAGTACAAATTGCTACCGGCAATCCGCTCTGTGATTGATAGTCAGCCCTGCGTGCTGTGCATTTCCTTCCATCCCGGCTTTTTGATGGAAAAGTTGAGCCGGACAATCAATGGCTTTTTACCCCGCTTGCGCAGGCGCATCATTTTTTGTTGGCAGCATTGGCGCGTAGTGCGCAGCCTTTCTTCGGCTCAGCTTACCTATTTCAATGGGCGCCCTTTTCGCGCCCGCAAAGAGCTGCTCAAGGCTTTTCTTTCCGGGGAGTTTCCTCAAGGACTCATCGCCCAGACGAGGGCTTGCCGGATAGGCAAATAGCATACATTGGCTGGCTTAGCGCTTCTTCTTTCGTCCTTTGGTTTTGCTGCCTTTGGCAAAGGATCCTTTTTGCTTCTGCTTCTTGCTCTTCCACTTAGGCCCATCTGACCCGAAAAAGGAGGAAGGGCCATCAGATCGAAAATTCTTTTTGCCTTTACGGCCATCACCTGAACGGGAGCGCTCACGGGGAGCTCCTTGCTTCACACGCGAATGCAATTGTACGCTCCCGAATTGCAGACCATCCAAGGCGGCTGCTACCTCGTCTGCGTAGGCCGATTCTATGCCGATAAAGCTCTTTTCCTCGAAGATGTCTATCCGCCCAAACTGAATGGAAGGATTGCGGGTGAGCTCATTGATCACCCCCATGATTTTATTGGGCTTCAGGTAGTGCTTGCGACCAATATTGATCTCCACTTCCGTAAATGCGCCCGGAGCATCCCGCTCATTTCTGTGTCGGCCACCTTTTTCGCCATATCCCACAGCTTTGCCCCTGCCTTCGTAGCTTCTGGCTTCCCGCCCTTTGCCCGATTTCGAAGAGGCAGTGATATTGATGTCATTGGGCAGCCCCGGTTCTTGGTTTTGCTGTTTGGCGAAAGCCCAGCGCATCCATTGCTCGATAATTTCATCCTTGCTCAGCGACTCCATTTTGAGGTATACCTCCGCAGGAATTCCGTGCATTTGTTCCACTTTTCCACTGGCATTCAGGAGTTCATCGGTCATAGCAAGTACATGGTACTTGCATATTTCCGAAAGGAGGGGTACCTGCTTGCGCAGAAATTTCTTGCCGAGCATTTTTTCGAGTTCCGAGATGCGTCTTTGCTCCCGGCTGTGTATGATGCTTACGCAAATGCCGCTTTTGCCGGCGCGACCGGTACGTCCACTGCGGTGCACGTATACCTCCGGATCGTCGGGTAGATTGTAATTGACCACATGGCTCAATTCGTCCACATCCAGGCCGCGGGCAGCCACATCTGTGGCGACCAGAAGCTTCACTTCGCCTTTGCGGAAGGCTTTCATTACCTGATCGCGCTGAGGCTGTGAGAGGTCGCCATTGATGGCTTGCGCTTGGTATCCCCGACGGCGCAATTTGTCTGCAATTTGATTGGTTTCCAATCGTGTGCGACAGAATACCACTCCATACATGCCCTCATAAGCTGCTACTATGCGGCTTAGGGCCTCAAAGCGATCCCTGGCTTGCACCATGTAGTAATGGTGCTCAATATTGCTGGCACCTTCATTGCGCTTGCCAATGCTGATGCGGGTGGCATCGTGCATGTACTTGCGTGCGATTTGTTCGACTTTTACAGGCATGGTAGCCGAGAAGAGCCAGGTATTGCGCTGCTTGCTACAGGCCTTGAAGATGCTCTCCAAATCTTCTTTGAAGCCCATATTGAGCATCTCATCCGCCTCGTCGAGCACGAAAAAATCGAGCTTCGACAGATCCAATTCGCCCCGCCTTATCATGTCGAGTACCCTGCCGGGTGTGCCTACTACGATGTGGGCACCTTTGCGCAAAGCCCTGATTTGGGTTTCGATGGACGCCCCACCGTATACCGGAGTAATTTGGGTGCCTGGCATGAAGCGCGCAAAATCATTCAGGTCGCCGCTTATTTGCAAGCAGAGCTCACGTGTGGGGCAAAGGATCAGGGCCTGCAGTTCATTGCTTGAGCTGTCAAGGCGGTGTAGCAAGGGCAATCCGAAGGCGCCTGTCTTACCGGTTCCGGTCTGGGCTAGAGCCACAAGGTCGCCCGATTCTTCTCGCAGTAGTTCCAGGCATCGCTGTTGGATGGGAGTAGGGGTTTCGAAGCCAAGGGCTTCCACAGCTTTGAGAATTTCAGGTCTCAGGCCTGCTTGTTGAAAAAGATTCATGGGGTAGGGTGAAGGAAAATTGAGGAAGTATTTGGCGCTTTTATTGACACTCAGGTGACAGCTTGCGCAATTCCTCAAGCGGGGGCACTTGCCCCAATTTGCCGCAAAGGTACATCATTTAATCCACAGTGCATAAAAAGCTCTTATGCCGCTCATTTAGGAATGGCTTGCCTGCAATATGGTTTGCTAGTCATGAAAGATGAAAAAGGGCAGTCTCATCGCGATGAGGCTGCCCCTTGGCTCATGATTGGTATTTGGATGTATCCTATTGGATACCTAGTCCTTATCTCTGATTGGTTGGTGTGTCCATTGTGTTGGTCTGGGAGATGATCCTGCCACTCAACTGTTTGGACAGACACTAGTTAGAGTCTGTCCATAAAGTCAAGTGGCTGGATCATACTGTTCGATAGTCTCGTCATGAGTGACGAGACGCGCTCAGTTCTAAAAATCAAGGAGTTGACTAAAGTCAATGACTGTTTTTAGAATAAGTGCAACGCCGATATTGGACAGTATGGACAGACACTAGTTAATTACAATTTGCTTGGTCTCCACAGCCTCATCACTCACCAGGCGCATGAAGTAAATTCCCGCCGATAGCGATGAGAGATCAATACTTGCATTGGCTGAGTTTACCTCTCCGTATTGCATCACTTTTTTGCCGCTCAGGTCATACACATCCATGAAGTAGTTGCTGATATTGCTGTGCACATTGATGATACCCTGCGATGGATTTGGGAATACATTCACGGTAAAGCTTTCGCTGCTTATATCCTCATCCGGGGCATTGGCAATGGAAGAGCCCGTGGTGAAATAGTCATATTCCGACCAAGGGGTAGCAATGAAAGGATTGACCTGGCAGGCACAGATTACCCTCCACTCATAAGTGGCATTTGGCGCAAGCTGATTGCCCGATACATAGAGCTGATTGATGCCCGCGACGGGAATATCGATGGTGCGTATACCAGGGAAGCCGATGCGCGAACCGCGAACCCTGCAACCTACGCTGCCCGGTACACTGTTCCAATTGAGCACCACTCCATGGGAGAGCACGACCGAATTCAAACCGCTTGGAGCATCTTCACAGAGCTCTTCCGAAGGCTCGCATTCATCGAACAAGGCCTTGGCTTTGGTAAAGGCGCTTTGGCCAGCCACGATACCCATTACCCTTCCGGGAATATCGTCGGCAGGGGGGTGGATGCCACCCCAGATGCGAGAAAGAGCGGATTCGTCTGCAGCATCCTGATATCTGGCCCATTGCAATTCTACGTCCACACTGGGGCCATTTTCAAATACCAGGAATTCATTGGCCTCGGCGAGGAAGGTTCCCATGCCGCCTGGGAAGTAATCGTCTCCAGTAAAGGCAGTTATGGCCTCTGCAGCAGCCCTCGAGAAGGTGGAGTGTCCAGAGACATAACCAGCAAAAGGAGGAGTGACGAAAGAGCTGCGCTGATAGGGTACCCAGCGCTCGGCAAGTATCCAGTCTACCCCGGCTTTTTCGGTGTCAACGTTGTTGATTGCGGAGTGTCCGCGCCAGGCGAATACTTTGATTTTGCCCACATTTACATTTGCTGGTCCGGCAAGCGGATCACCTTCCTCTACTACTTCTACATAGTCGGGAATGAGCGGTATCCCGGCAGGATGGTAATTGGATAAGGAAGCATTGCTGCTCTGCCCCAACTGCGCCATCGCACGAATCGCTGAGATAGGTCGTATGTAATCGTACCAGCCTTTCACTCCCCAAGCGCTTACCGCTGCATCGTGTACCGCACCGCCCAGGGTGAGGTATGCCTTCACATTCCATTCGTCTTCGTCGAGTTCATCACCTTCACCTTCCACTTTGCGCTCATTCATAGGGTGATCTGTTACCAGACGGTTGAAGATGCGGAACCAGTGACCCGGAGGCGTTTCCGAGTCCGGTCCATCGGCCCAGTATTCAGCGAGCACGCGTGTGTAGTCGCCCCTCGGCACTACATTGGGTGTATATGGCTGTTCTGTTGCAGGATTGACAGGGTAACCGCTGTAACTGATGGAGCCATCCATGAGGTTGTAATAATCCGGGTGCTCCGCAAAGGTGGCCGGCATCTCCTCGAGGTTGCCTCTTGTAGCAGGTGAAATGTCCCACATTTCACCATCATCCGGATCTAGGTGGGCCGACCATATCAAGGTAGCGAGAAAGGTCCATTGGTATTGATCCGAGGTTCCCGATCCATCCAATTCCAGATAGGGCGGGTCGCCCGGGTCGAGGAAGGTCACGTAATCGAATTCATCCCGCTCGTAAATGGCAGGTTCATCATAGTCGCTGAGGGCAAAGTTGCTAACCTGACCCCATTCCGGTGCTAGGAAAGGTGGCGTAGCACCGGGGATAACATTTCCGCTTTGGTCTATGAAAATCTGCAAAGTAAGCGGTTGCCACCTGTTTAGGTCGACAATATCTGGGTTGCCGGGATCCTGAACGCTAAGTGGCGGATTGATTGGCTCGTAGTATAGGTTGTCAAAGTCAATAGCCTCATTGGAGTTGTCCATAGCTCCGTAATTGATCACCTCCTGAGCGATGTAATTCCCTAGCGCTGCAGCCGATCCGGAAGTGTAATCGACATCGGTATTGGATATGTCATATCCCAAAGTAGCCATGTGCTCATCGTAGGCGATATCCAGCAATATGACATTGGGCGAATTGACAAAGCGATGCTTGAGCAATCGATAGCTTGCATAGCTTACAGCTTCCGCAAAAGCGGCTTCTTTATCCTCCGGTTCGGGAAAACCTGCAAAGCTGCTGAAATAACCGTCCAGATCTTGCCCAATGAGCCGGGTACATTGATTGTAAATGATGGCCCAGGTATCCCACATCATCATGGAGTGGTGGTATAGATTGCGGGCATGTACCGGTGGGCGTGCCAAATCGCGACGAATGCTGGCGAGCAGCATTTCATTCCATTGACGTGTTATGGCGAGGCTGGTATCAATCACGGGATAATCCGTGGAGGGCTCGCAATCCGGATCGGGATTGGTTGGACAAGGATCGCAGGCATCGGGGAGTCCATCTCCATCGTAGTCAGAAGAGTTGGGTGCCAGCTCGCAGGTTTTGTTCATCACCACATCATAACCCTGACATTTCCCATTTACAAAGTCCGGTAGGCCATCTCCGTTGATGTCCAGAATTCCAACATCGTAACTGTTTGTTACCCAAGGATGGAATCCGGTTTTGTACATTTCTGTAAAGACACCATCATTGTTTTGGAGGATCATGATTCTCCTATTGGATTGACAAGGAGGTATGTCCACATCTACATCGCTGATGATGATATCGAGGTCGCCATCGAGGTCGAGATCGGCTGCATGCACATTGCCAGCAAAGCCGCTGGTGCCATTGATGATGGCGTCCTGTGTATAGGTGAGGCTTTGATCGGGGATGGCATCGGTCACGCTGATGACGTAATTATTGCCATCATCAACCACGAAAATATCGTTGAAACCGTTTTGGCTGAAGTCGCCAATGGTGATCATGTAGGGGGCGAAAGGGGCTACATTTTGCCAATTGGAAAAATTACCCGTTCCGTCATTGAACATGACAATCACACCCCGGCTGTTCCATGGCGGCACATTGAAGAGGGTGGTAACCTTCACGATGTCCATGTCGCCATCGCCGTCCATATCAGCGATTTCGACTGCCGTACCGAAGGCTGAATTGCGCAAATCGCCCAAGCGGGACTCACTTTCATTGGTAAAGTGGCCTGTGCCGTCGTTGATCAGCAAGAAATCTTTGGCTACACCTTGCCCACCGCCTTGCTTGTAATTGGCAAAGTAGAGGTCTGGAGCACCATCGCCGGTCACGTCACCCGCCCATACAGCGCAGAAGAGTATCAGGTCATCTGTAAGTTCCGGAAAGCGTGTGCTGCTCTGGTCTTCCAGTCCGAGCCAGTTGCCTTGGCCGTCATTACCGAGATTGGCGTAGTATTTTGGCTGCTGCAAAAAGGTGTTGGCGATGATTACGTCCTCCCAGCCATCGCCGTCCATATCGTGAATGATCACATAGCGCGCGTGTGTGGGCTCAGTGAGAAAATCCGGTGCAAGTTCTGCAGTTCGATCCACGAGTACACCGCCTTCATTAATGAGGAGAAGGTCGGTTTTAGGCGGTTCGGTTGATGCAGAGAAGGGCTGCTTCCTCACGACGACCATGTCGGGATTGCCATCATTGTTGAGATCTCCCACAGCCATGTTTTTTTCTTCCGGGTCGGAACTGGCTACTGTAGAAACCTCCAGGAAAAGTTCGGTTTCAACAGCCCATTCCAGCCATTCATCTTCTTGGGCTTGCACATCGAAAAAAGTGAACAGAACTATAGGACTGAGAAGCCATATCCATAATCGAGACTTCGTGAAGCGGTTTTGTTTGCCGATCGCATTCTGAGCTGCATTTCGGTTTGAAAGATGGTGCGTAAGCATGTTTTGGTAATTATGAGACGTTGGACAACAAGAGCCCTCGAAACGTTAAAGATTAATAAAAGCTCGACAATTTACGGTTTTTTTTGGACGAATGCAGAAATAGTCCACATTGTCTTGGCTAAGAATAGCATCATTATTGGTCAGTAAAGTACATTTTAGCATACGGATTTTGGCGGGTGTCTACCTTGCCACAATTCTTATTGTTTCAATTTCAATAACTAGCGTTACGCAGTCAGTGATGAGGAGAAGGTGATTGCCGTGCGTGTTAAGTTTTTTTGAAGATCTGGTTAAAGCATTTATCAAGGGAGGATAAAGTCATGTGGTGCAAGCCATAAACCTGTAGAGCGTTTTCGTGTGCTATTCTTTGGCAGCTGCCATGCTCTACCGAACCACCAAAGAATGTGAAATCTCTCGCAGACAAATGGATTTGATAGTAGAATTGCGTTATTTGCCACCTTGTTTTTTACGAGCTTTGCCTGCATTCTACTTATTTTTGTGGTTTGAGGGCAGAAGCGCCTTATGGAAGATGGGGGTCTTGTGTTGATCTATCATTTCTTTTCAGTCTTTATAACCGAATATCGCCATATTTATCCCTCAGTCAATAATCAATCCGATGAAGTTTCACTACATTTTGGCCTTAGTGTTGATGACGGGAATCGTCTCCATACTGTTTATGCTTAATGTGGGAACACGACACGAAGAGATCATTGTGGGCGCCTGGAAGGAAATAAAATGGACATATGAAGGGGCGGAAGACAAAGAGGATACACTCCTGCGCGCAGAAGCACTCAAATCGTTGCGTAGCATTATTGGCCAGGATTTTTTGATTCATGAAAATGAAACCTGGATATTTACTCCTGAAGGCCAACTCATCACTTCCACCAAGCCTACTGAAAATGATATGCGACTGCGCTGGTTGCTTAAGGGAAGGGGCAACATCCTTGTAATAAAGAATGGAGATATACCCATCGAATCATATAACATTACTAAACTCAATGATGAAATATTGGTATTGAGCTTTAATGTGGAAATCGGAGCTAAAGGAGTTGCGGAATTGACCTTTGAGCGTATACGGTTGTAAACCAGCGTTAGAAAGATCAAAAGTGAAAAGGATTATGTACCAGAAAAAACACCAATATGCTTAGAAAATACAGCAATAGCCGATCACTTGCTGACAATATACGCCTCGGTGTTCTCACTGCCTTTTCGGCTGGGATGGTCAACATTGCCACCCTCATCATTTTCTTCGCTTTTTCATCTAATGTGACCGGGCACTACGCCATCCTTGCAGAGGAAATTGCCAAGGGAAATTGGTATCAGGTGGCTGTAGTTTTTTCCTGGATCTTCCTGTTCTATTTTGGCAATTTCACCTCGAATATCATCATCATCAACTACAATAAAACCCACACCTACTTAGCCCATTCCGTCCCGATTATTCTTGAAATTCTTTGCCTATTTACTGTGGGGATGTACGGCAGCTATTATTACAATGAGACCTTGCAGGAAACCGAAGTGCTTGTTGCTCTTTGTCTGTATGCAATGGGCTTGCAAAATGGACTTACAGCAAGCATATCCAATTTTGCTGTAAAGACGACCCACCTCACAGGGGCAACCACTGATTTGGGTATACTCTCGGCCATGTTTACCCGAAAGGAATACAGAGAGAATGAGCAATTGCGCGGTAAATTCAAGTTGATCGCCTATATCGCCCTTTTCTATATGATCGGAGGGGTCTTCTCAGGATTGATCTATTTTTACATCGGCTTCAATGTATTTTTCGCCGTGTGTTTGTCGCTTGTTGTTGTCCTCTTTTACGATTTCTCCAAAATCAAATTCTACGCCTTTTTCAAGAAGGGTGATGGTTACATGCCCAGAGAGGCTGATATTGCCACTAGCGATGATGCAGTGAGTATGGAGGCTAAACGGATGAAAGATTGAATCTTGATGCATTCAAGGCCGTGCCTCCTCATTTAAGCTTAAGGTGCTTACACCTATTTTGTTTTTCTGGCAAGATCTTTTTGTCTTGACAAAAATCTCATATTCTCTTGCTACCTTTACAAAGCCGGGCATGTGCAATGCGGCTCCGCAATGCTTCCGCTGATTTGAGATGCATTTAATCCAAGACCTGTTTCCATCATGGAGGAGAATTCTTATGAACACGCTTTTTTAGCTGTGCCCTGTCCGGTGATGATTATCTGGATCAATCAGAGTTATTTTCAACTCGCCTCTGCCAATCCAGCTTTCTTCGAGCGTTTCGAGCTCAAGCTTGGAGACCTGCACAGCGGTGGCGATATCCTGCATCAGCTGCTCCACGCCAAGTCTGAATCCCAAGCAGGAGGCATTTTGAACTCAGAAGAGATCTTTAAGCTTGAGGACTTTTTGCTGAATTGTAAGACCGTAATTGAGAATGGTGGAGCACTTCTTGTGCGGCATATCACGATCAAGGACATTACATTTATTGC
>SLDS01000182.1 GCA_007125175.1 Flavobacteriales bacterium | reverse complement strand
TCTATTGGCATATAACGTTAAAGATCCCTTGCGGTTACGAAAGAACCATTATTTGCAGAAGCCAAGTAGGAGAGGATGAAGCTCTCTGAGCAAAGATTTGGAGGGTGCTCCATTTGGGAAGACCGTGTTCGCCAGCGATTGCTTTACTTTGTTTTTACAAATCAAAGCTCCCACACTATATGCGCATTGATCTAAGCGGAAGAACAGCACTCGTGGCAGGAAGTACTCAGGGCATAGGAAAGTCTACAGCCCTTAGCATGGCAAGGTCTGGTGCAAGCCTCATCCTGCTCGGCAGAAACACCGAAAAGCTTCAGGCTGTCATGTCAGAGTTGAGAGAGATATCAGGTGATGGAAAGCAGCACCACACACTTCAGGCAGATTTTAGCATTAGAGGCAGCTTGCAAGATTGCCTGGCCAATGCCAAAAATGTGCTCGGAGAGGTTGATATCTTGGTAAACAATACCGGAGGACCTCCAGGCGGCGACCTATTGAGCGCAGAGGCTGAAGACTTTGAAAATGCCTTTTACATGCACCTTGTATGTAATCAATTGCTTGCTAAGGCCTGTGTGCCTGGAATGATGGCTAGGAAGCATGGAAAAATCATCAATGTAATTTCCACTTCCGTAAAACAGCCACTGCCCAATCTGGGTGTATCCAACACCATACGTGGAGCAGTGGCCAATTGGGCGAAAACCTTGGCCAATGAATTGGGCCCTCATGGCATATGTGTGAACAATGTGCTTCCCGGCGCCACGCATACTGGTAGGTTGGAATCAATTGCTGAAAATAAGGCAGCCAAAACAGGCAAGAGCCGCGAAGAGGTTCTTGATGATATGGCGCGTGCTGTGCCTTTGAGACGTGTAGCTCAGCCCGATGAACTCGCAGCTGCTATTTGCTTCCTGGCTTCTGATCAGGCCAATTACATCAATGGAATCAATCTACCTGTAGACGGAGGGCGAACCTCCTGCCTGTGAGGATAACATCATGCCATAAAGGTGGGCAGGGGTTATCCGACTCAGCCTAATTGATTAGCCCACCAGAAGCTTGAACCCTTTGCCGTGGATATTGATGATCTCTATTCGCGGCTCGGGCTTGAGGTGTTTACGCAGCTTGGCGATGTACACATCCATACTTCGTCCGTTGAAGTAATTGTCATCGCCCCAGATCGCGTTGAGCGCATAATTGCGTTCCAAAACCCCATTCTTGTTCAGGCAAAGCAGGTGAAGCAATTCGCTTTCTTTGGTGGTGAGCTTGGTTTCTTCGTTGTTGTATTTGAGCAATTGACGCTCGTGATCAAAAACGAAATCTCCCAGTTCGAAAAACTTCGTATCCGAACTGGCCATTTGATAGGCCTCAGTTCTTCTCAGTACGGCATTGACACGCACCAGGAGCTCTTCCATGGAAAAAGGCTTGGTGATATAGTCATCGGCACCGAGGTCAAAACCTTTGAGGGTGTCTTCCTTCATTGACTTGGCAGTCAAAAAAATGATCGGAATCTTCTTGTTGATTGTACGGATTTCCTTGGCCACCGTAAATCCGTCCTTTACGGGCATCATCACGTCGAGCAGCACAAAGTCAAACTGCTGTTTCGAAAAGGTTTTGAAGGCCTTATCCCCATCTGTACACAAGACGGTTTCAAAATCCTTGGCCTCCAAATACTCCTGCAGGAGGGTTCCCAAATTGGGGTCGTCTTCAGCTAAAAGAATTCTCGTTTTTGAGATCATAATCAAACGGTATTTGAATGGTAAATGTACTGCCTTTGCCTAATTCACTGGTAACAGAAACCGTGCCGTGATGTTTCTCGACAATCATCTTCACATAGCTCAGTCCCAATCCGAAGCCTTTTATGTCGTGAACGTCTCCAGTATGTACTCTGTACAGCTTCTCAAAGATGCGTTCTTGCTCGTCTTTCTTGATACCGATACCATTGTCGCTGACACTGATTTCGATAAAATCTCTGTGAGAAGTTGTCTTGACCTCCACAAGAGGATTCTCACGGCTATACTTTATGGCATTGTCGAGTAGGTTGTAAATCACATTGGTAAGATGCACCTGATCTCCTTCTACACGGTGTTTATCAGCCTCCAAACGCGTTTCGATTTTGCCACCCTTTTGGTTGGCTTGCAATTCTGTATTGCGAATGGCAGCTTCAATGACTTCGTGGATGTCCACACTCACCAAATTGAGTTTCATCTCCCCCCTGTCGAGCACGGCACTCTTGAGTACATTCTCGACCAAGACGCCAAGCCTTTTGTTCTCTTCCCTGATCATTTTGAGGAAGTGCTGCACCCTCGTCTCGTTTTTGCTCATTACAGGATCAGCAAGGGCCTCACAAGCCAGAGATATCGTTGATATAGGTGTCTTTAGCTCATGGGTCATATTGTTGATGAAGTCATTCTTGATGATGGAGAGCTTCTTCTGATGCAGTATGGTGCGAATGGTGTAGCCAAAGGCGAGGATCACGGTAATCATAAAGATGGCCGAGGCTATTAAGAGAGGCCATAAAGTCTTGAGCAGGTAAGAATCCTGCTTGGGGAACCACACCCTGAGATAGAGGGGCTCCTTTACCAAATCGCTGGGAAAAATGCGACTCCTGAAGCCTTCGGTCACCAGTTGTTGCATATTATTCTGTGCAGCATCTGTTATGATCAATGGCTCATCATATAGGTCGAAGATTCCAAATTCGAAATCAGCACCAATACCACCGACTTCCCTAAGGTTGGCCCTAAGCAGCGAGTCGATGGACTGCAGGCTGTGCCGACCTATGAAGTCGCTACCCATCTCCATTTCAAAAAAGCTGGTGACCAGCTCTGTAAGCAGCTCTGTTTGCACGTCGGTGAAGATGATCTCGCTGTCCTGATCTTCTTCCTCGGCCTGAACTTCCACTTCGTCAAAGGAGGAATTGAAGAAGCGTGAAGTGCTTCTACTTGCGTCAAATTTGAAGGCATATTCGCCACTCTGACTAATGAACAAGGCCGTATCCTCGCCATGATTGTCTCTGGTAACGAGGATAGATGCCATCGGCCTGGCTTTTCTAATGCTATCGAGTCCGGCTTGCAGCTTTTGGCCAAGCTTATGCTTCTTCATCCGCGCCTTGGCCTCTTCCCGCTCGAGGATGTGATTGAACTCTGCGATGGATACCTTCACATTGCCCCGAAACTGTGCATCTTTAAGCGCCACAGAATTCTTGATCCAGTAAATTTGAATGGCGAAGAGGCCTATCAGAGCGATGCTGATAAGTACAATAAGTGCTGTGATAAAACCCTTCTTCATTGAAGTCACAAAGTTAGTTTGACCAAGTAGCCCAATGCGAAGGGCTTAACCATCTTTAACAAGCCTTGCATTCTTGTTAACACCGCTATGCCCGGCTACATCGTATACCTGTCGTGTAGATTACTCAGTAAGCTCAGCCTGGAGGGTTGAGGAAAAAGCGCCTTGTATCAGGGCGCTTTTTTGCAAGAAAATAAAATGGATTCGCGAACTTCACCACGATGAAAAAGCTTTACAACTATATCAACGGTGATATGAATCCATCACATTCAGGAAATTGGATGGATGTGATGAACCCGTCTCAGGGCAAGGTGTACGCCCAAATTCCGGCGAGTGATGCCGCCGATGTCGAAGCTGCCGTTGCTGCGGCAAAATCGGCATTTGGGGCGTGGTCGGAAATGGGCACGCACAAGCGCTTCGAACATCTGAGCCGTCTGGCCGATGGAATACGCAACAAGATGGAGCTTTTTGCGAAAGCAGAGTCCACAGACAATGGAAAGCCCATATCCTTGGCGCGAAGTGTGGACATACCGAGAGCCATCTCCAACTTTGAATTCTATGCGGCTGCCTCCCTCCACTTTGCGAGTGAAAGCCATTACACAGAAGGACTCGGAATCAATTACACCTTGCGCAGGCCTATTGGGGTGGTGGGCTGCATATCTCCCTGGAACTTGCCACTTTACCTCTTTTCCTGGAAAATAGCTCCGGCACTCGCGGCGGGCAATACAGTGGTGGCAAAGCCATCTGAAATAACCCCAATGACAGCCTTCATGCTGGCTGAAGTAGCACAAGAAGTTGCTTTCCCAAAAGGGGTGCTGAACATTGTACACGGCGCAGGCGACAAGGCCGGCGCCTCCATTTGCATGCATCCCGAGGTGAAAGCCATCTCCTTCACAGGGGGAACCGAGACAGGCCGCAAAATCGTATCCACTGCTGGCACGCAGTTCAAGAAACTTTCTTTGGAGCTCGGGGGCAAAAATCCCAATGTAATCTTTGCAGATTGCGACTTCGACCGCATGCTGCAAACCACAGTGCGCAGCTCCTTTGCCAATCAGGGCCAAATCTGTCTCTGCGGCTCCAGAATACTCGTGGAGAAAAGCCTAAGCGAAAAATTTATCCGGGCCTTCGTAGACAAAGTCAAGAAAATACGACCCGGTGATCCTGCTGATGAGAAGACACGACTGGGGGCTGTGGTGAGCGAAGAGCACATGAATAAGATTTTGCACTATATCGCTCTGGCAAAAGAGGAAGGGGCCGATATACTATGCGGAGGCG
>SLDS01000095.1 GCA_007125175.1 Flavobacteriales bacterium | reverse complement strand
GATATACATGGTTGTTTTGAGACCTTCTGTCGATTGCTGGAAAAAGTGGACTTGCAAAAGAAGGATCAACTCTTTCTGCTCGGCGATTATGTAGACCGCGGCCCATATTCGCGCCTTGTTTTGCGCAAGATTTTTCAATTGCTGCAAGATGGCTATTTCCTTGTAGCTCTGAGGGGAAATCACGAGCAACTACTCATGGATTTTCACGGAGCCGGCAGCCGCAAGCTTGGCCTTTTTGCCGAAAGGCAGAACGCCCTGCACCTCGTCAAGAATGGCACCCAACTCCGATCCGGCCTACACGACTTCTTTGATAGCTTGCCCTACTATATCGAGACCGATAAGCATCTGCTTGTGCATGGCGGATTTGATCCCGAGGCGAAAAAGCCGCTCAAGTCATGGCACGATATGTTGTGGATCAGGCGGTTTGAATATTCAAAGGAGATATTTCGCGAAAAGCGCATTGTACATGGCCATGTGCCTACTGAGTGGAAACGGATCAAGTCTGCGGTGCGAAGTGGAGCGCCTGTATGGCCGATCGACAATGCTTGCGTGAGGGCTGGCCACAGCGGCTATGGCCGACTGATAGCCGTCGATTTGGACAGCGGAGAGCTGTGGAAGTGCAAGAACAGGGATTCGCGCCGGGTGTACTGAGGGCCGGTGCTCAAGGCAAAAAACGGGCGCACCAAGAGTCTGATAATGGGCGTATCCAATGTTTTCGCATGTCGCCCAGATTGGCAATCAGGTTGTCAAAGATCAGCGTATCTCTTGCAATTTTTCCTTCAGAAAGGATTTGAGGCAGCTCGCGAACATCGGTCGATGCGATTTGGCCATCTTCTGTGATGTAGGCCAGCAGCATGCGATTGGTGAAGGAGCACGTGAATTGCTTTTCCATGGCCTGAACGAAGCGCACAGAGGAATCTATGGAGCAGCCGCTGGCCCCGGCAGCACTTTGATCTACGAAAAGGCACAAGAAGCGATGGGCATATACTACTGCCTCGGCACGCAATTGCTGTCGGTGGGCTGTCCACTCCTGTGCAAATTCCCTGGCGGATTTTTCCAGCGCTTGTGTCTCAGTGTCCTCTAGCTTCCTATCGCACATGTAAATCCATGCCCGACTCTCATCGGGTAGCTCAGGCAGTCGTATTTCTATAGGGGCTTTGGTTTGCGAATTCATAAGTCCTCAGCTTGAGCGATGAGCTCTGCGACATCCATCACTTTGGTTTCGTCTTCCTTATTGAAATTTTTCACGCCATCAGTCATCATCGTATTGCAGAAGGGGCAACCTGTGGCGATAATTTGCGGCTTGAGGGCTAGGGCTTCTTCGCTGCGCTCGATATTGACCTCTTTGTTTCCCTTTTCTGCTTCCTTAAACATTTGGGCGCCCCCAGCACCGCAGCACAGACCCTTCGATTTGCATCGCTTCATCTCTACGAGCTCGGCATCCAGTTTTTCTAGAAGTTCACGTGGCGCTTCAAACACGCTATTGGCGCGCCCCAGGTAGCAGGGGTCGTGAAAGGTGATGCGCTTGCCTTTGAAGGCTTGTCCACCCTTGGGCTTGAGTCTGCCCTCATCGATGAGCTGCCGGATGAACTGGGTGTGGTGGAGTACTTTATAGTTTCCCCCGAGTTCCGGATATTCGTTTTTCAAGGTATTGAAGCAGTGGGGGCAGGCAGTCACGATATTTTTCACCTCGTAGCCATTGAGCACCTGTATGTTCATCATGGCTTGCATCTGGAAAAGGAATTCATTGCCCGCTCTTTTGGCGGGGTCGCCACTGCAGGATTCTTCGGTGCCGAGTACTGCAAATTTTACCGAGGCTTTGTGTAGGATTTTTACCAGTGCTTTGGTGATCTTTTTGGCGCGATCGTCGAAACTACCGGCACAGCCCACCCAAAAAAGCACTTCAGGTACTTCACTTGCTGCGAGCATTTCGGCCATGGTAGGCACCTTTACTTGTTCACTCATCCTTGGTTTTTTTAGTCTTCTTCGGCCCACTTGAGGCGATCGGCTTGCGCGAAAGCCCAGGGAGCTCCATTGTTTTCCACATTGGTGTACATGCTGTTGAGCTCAGTTGGCGATTTGGATTCCTCCATTACCAGGTACCTGCGCAGATCGACAATGATTTCGAGTGGATTGATATTCACAGGACAAGCTTGCACGCAGGCATTGCAAGTGGTGCAAGCCCAGAGCTCTTCCTCAGTGATATAATCGCCTAGGAGGGACTTGCCATCGTCGTAGTCCTTGCCGTGCTTATCGATATTGCGGCCCACCTCTTCGAGGCGATCGCGGGTATCCATCATTATCTTGCGCGGTGATAACAATTTGCCGGTAATATTGGCAGGGCACTCGGCTGTGCAACGCCCGCACTCCGTGCAGGAGTATGCGTCCATCAGGTTTTTCCAGCTCAGATCGCCCACATCCTTGGCTCCAAATTTTTCCTGAGGGCCTTCGCTTTCAGGCTCGGCAGGAGCGGCATAGGGGTCGGCATTGGGATCCATCATGAGCTCCACCTCCTTTTTCACCTTTTCCATATTGTTGAATTCGCCCATGGGCTTCAAGCGGGTGAAATAGGTATTGGGGAAGGCCAGAATGATGTGGAAGTGCTTTGAGATGGGCAGGTAGTTGAGAAAGAGTAGTATGCCGAGGATATGCGCCCACCATGCACCCCTTTCCAAAGCGATGAGACCCGACTCGCTCATCCCTGCCAGCAAAGGAGCTGTAAAGCTGCTCACAGGGTAGCTGCCAGCCTCGGTATAATGCGCTGATCCTTTTTGCTGCAAAGCGAGATCGGCGGCATTCATGGTGAGGAAGGCCCCCATCAAGATTACTTCCACCCAGAGTATGATGTAGGCATCATTTTTTGGCCAACCGAAGAGCTCTTTCATCTCGAAGCGACGGATTTGCCCACCGTAGCGCCGGGCCAGAAAAACGATGCAGGCCAGGAGTACGAGCACAGCAAGTACCTCAAAGCTGGCGATAAGGGCATCATAGGCCAGGCCCATGCCCGAAAAGATGCGGTGGGTGCCGAAAATGCCGTCAATGATGATCTCGAGCACTTCGAGATTGATGATTACAAAGCCCACGTAAATGAAAACGTGCATGATACCGGCAAGCGGCCGCTTTACCATTTTGGACTGCCCCAGGGCTACCCGGGCCATTATTTTGAATCGTTCTCCTGCATTTCCGCTCATATCCACATCCTTACCCAGGAGGATATTGCGCCTGATTTTTCTCACCTGAAAAGCAAAAGCCCCCACGGCTGCGATTAATGCGATCAGAAAGATGATGTTGGCAATGCCCATGATTTTCATTCTTCATTGTTGCGCACGTATTCCCGGAGCTCTTCCAGTTCTTTGCGCGAGAGTTCTACGCTTTTGTTCTTTCTACCAAAAACAGAGAAGTGCAGGTATCTGTTCGGATTTAGCCGAATATCTTCCACGAGGAGATCCAGATTGCTACTCGCATCTTCGATGCGGCGGTATAGGCCGTCGTCATTGATGAGCCTGGACAGGCTTCCGTCACCGGAATTGATTTTGTCCACTATCTGCTGTATTTCGGCCAGGGCTTCGTTGGTCTTGGTGATGGTGCGGGCAATGTCGGCTTTTGCCAAAGTATCACTGAGACTTGAGAAGTTGCGAATCACATTGTTGAGCTCTTCGCTGTTATCGCTCAGAACAGCGCTCAGGTTTTGTACGTTTTGCACGATGTTGCTGATGCGGTCGCGTTCTTCTTGCACGATGGTATCAATCTGGAATGCGGTGTGCTCCAAGCTGGCTATGGCATTGTTGATTCCGCTGAAGCTGGCGATGATGTTTTCCTGTGATTGTACATTCAGGATGGCCTCTACCACCTTAATCACCGAGTCGACGGAGGATAGGAGGCTCTCTGCCTTGATCTTGATGGGCCGTATTTGCTCATTGACCTCATCCACGAGGTCGCCCTCTATTTCGGGCTTCAGGGTATCGCCACTGCTCACGAGCAGGGTGCTTTCTCCAAGTACGATTTGGATCTGCATGGATCCCAAAATGTCAGCGCTACGTAGTACGGCTTTACTGTCTTTGGGTATATCTACTTCCTCATAAATGGTCATTGTCACGAGAAGGTCTTTTCCGTCCCTGCTCATATCCACAGATCGCACTTGCCCGATCTTAAAGCCGTGCAGCACTACCGGATTGGAGGCCGTGAGTCCGTTAACACGTTCATATTTGCCGTGCAGAGTGAGAGGTTTTTTGAATACGTGCACACCCTTCAGGAAATTCACTCCTGCGTAGGCCACAAGCAATGCGAGCAGCACGACGATGGCGATTTTTGATTCCTTACGTATTTTCACTTCTCTTGCTTATTGCTTGTTTTTAGAGATTTCCAGCGCTTCTTGCAGTGGTACCCTTTCCTGATTTGCATTGAATGCAATCACAAAAGCTCCTTTGTAGCCTGCAGATCTCACACGTTTTTGAAGGTTTTTGGCTTCCTCATAATTGCTTGCCGCACCCCAAATGTACTTATACATTCCGTTTTCCTCGAATTCCATTACGCCTTCAAGTCCATTGAAGTTTTCTTTGCTGGTCTCCTGAGGCTGGGCCGAAGTGAGTAGCTGCACCCTGAATATCACATCTTTCACTTCATTATTGGGGGTGCTTTCTTCTGTGAGTTCAGCTTCGATAAGTTTTTCGGCGCTTTCTGCTGCGTTGCTTTCGCCAAATGAGGTTTCAATACGCTCCAGTTCAGATTTGTAAGTCTTGAACGCGCGATAGATGGCCGATGCGAGGTAATCCTGACCGAGCTCACTGATGAGGAACTCTTCCTCCTCTTTATTGGTGAGAAATCCCAGTTCGATGAGTACGCTAGGCATGGTGGTAAATGAAATGACCCAATAGGGAGCTTGCTTTACACCTCGATCCACCCGGCCTACACGCGTGCGAAACTGATCTTGCACATGCTTGGCAAACTTGAGGCTCTGGTGGATGTGGGCATTTTGGCGTAAGCTCAGCTCTATCAGGCCTTCCGGCGAATTGGGATCAAATCCACCGTAGTTTTCCTCGCGGTCTTCTTCCAGCAAGATGGCCGCATTCTCTCTTTGGGCTGCCCTGAGGTTGGCCTCCGTCTTCGCCGGGCCCATCACGTAGCTGCCGGCACCCTTTGCCGACTCGCGTGTGAAAGCGTCGCAATGAATGGAGATAAAGAGGTCGGCACCCTTTTCATTGGCGTACTTGGTGCGCTCGTGTAAGGGTACGAAGGTGTCGTCTTCCCGGGTGTACATGACCTCCACTTCGGGAAATGCCTCACCGATGTATTGGCCTACTTTTTTGGCCACATTTAGGGCGATCACCTTTTCGGGTATCTTGTATCTGCCTGTGCCCAAATTGCCGGGATCTTTACCCCCGTGGCCCGCATCGATCACGACGCGC
Source organism: Flavobacteriales bacterium (assembly GCA_007125175.1). GTDB lineage: Bacteria > Bacteroidota > Bacteroidia > Flavobacteriales_D > Cryomorphaceae > T3Sed10-241. The sequence goes on along the minus strand of SLDS01000095.1, from coordinate 35,574 downwards.
TTGATGGCCCCACTCTTTGCATTTTTTGGCACGGTAGATGTAGCGCAGACCGAAATGATGGCCGCGATGGCCAAGAAAGCTATTGCCCACTTTTTGCTCGACCTATCCATGTTCGTGGCCTAATTCGTTTAGATTTGCAGCTGTCTAATTCCGTAGCAATCATTAAAGGTAGCTTGATCAACACCCGGGCCTCTGCGGTAAAGTTAGTATTTATCCTAATTTGCCTGTTCATAATCGAGGTGCCCAATGCAGGTGCGCAGGTCGATACCAGCTCTGTAATTGCTCCTGCTGCTACCGACAGCCTACCGGTTGATAGCCTGTCCATGGATCTCGCCACCGACAGCATAGCAGCTAGCAAGAATGATACCATCCCGGAAGGAGCTCCCGCAAAAAAATCCGGCCCCCTTACCGATATCATCGACTATAAGGCCCGCGACTCCATCGATAACGATCTTGTACAGCGGAAAGTGTATCTGTACGGCGATGCTGAAATCAATTTTGGAACCATCACCCTTAAAGCAGCGCGCATCGTATACGATTTTGAAAAGTATCAGGTGCATGCCGAGGGCGTTCAAGATACTACAGGGGCCTGGGTGGGGCTTCCGGTTTTTACGGATGCCGGCGAAGCCTATGATGCATTCACCATGGACTACAACTTTCGCAGCAAGAAGGCCTCGATCAAAAAAGTGGAAACCGAAGTGATCGAAGGAACCCTTACAGGTCGAGATGTGAAGATCATCGATGGGGGAGAAGTCATCTACATAGCGCGGGGAGAGTATTGCCCTTGCGAAGATCCCAATGCCAAAACGCGCTTTCGCATCTCAAAGCTAAAGGTGATCAAGGACGATAAGATCGTCACCGGTCCGGGATACCTGTCCTTTTGGGGAGTGCCGACGCCGCTGGCTTTTCCTTTTGGCTTTTTTCCCAATACCGAAAAGAAACAAGCCGGCCTCATAGTGCCAAGCTATGGAAATGCTCAAAGGCAGGGATACTTTCTCAATGACCTTGGATTCTATTTGCCGATAGGCGACAATATAGACACCAAAATGCTCGTAGACCTATACTCCAGAGGAAGCTGGGGAGTGCAGAACTACACCCGCTACAAGAAGCGCTACAAGCACGACGGTAACTTCAATGTGCAGTACAATATCAACAGACTTGGCGATAGGGACTTGGGAAATTTTCAGGAAAGTCGACTCTTCTTTATCACCTGGCGGCATACCCAGGATCAGAAGGCCCATCCCATGTCCAACTTCTCGGCAGATGTGAATGCAGGTAGCTCCAATACCTTCCAAAACAACCTCAACGCTTCACAGGCCGACTTCCTCACCAATACCTTTCGCTCCAATATCCGCTATCAGCGCTCCTTTTACGATTCTCCCTGGAACCTCGCTGTAAACCTCGGTCATGACCAGAACTCCCGTACGGGTCGCTTCAACTTCACCCTGCCCGATATCGCGATCAACAGAGCCCGTACCTTTCCCCTCAAGGGATTTCTCAATAGCGGCACCAAGCAGCGTTGGTACGAAAAATTTGGTTTGACCTATTCATCCGCCTTCCGCAATACCCTGAATGTGGATGAGAGTGAGTTGCGATTTGACAATATGAATTCCCTGATCGGACAAATGCGAAACGGCATACAGCACCGAGCTGCTGTGACCAACTCGCTGAAGGCAGGTCCTCTCACCATCAACCCAACTTTCAACTATACCGCGAGGCAGTATTTTGACCGCATTGAGGCCCGCTTCAATCCCGAAACCACGCTATTCGAGCGGGACACCGTGGCGGGCTTCTTCCACAACGACGATTGGAATGTCGGAGCAGCGATCACCACCAAACTCTACGGGATGTACACCTTTAAAAGCCAAAAGGTACAAGCCGTAAGGCATACCCTCACTCCGTCGGTATCGGTGAATTATCGACCTGATTTTGACACCCGTCAGTTTGGATTTTACGGAGAGGATGGAAGCCTTACCAGCTTCTCTCCATATGAGACAGGTATCTTTGGCTTCTCGCCCTCAGGGCAGCAGGGAACCATCGGCTTCTCCTTGATCAACAATGTAGAGGCCAAGGTGGCCAGCAAGCGCGATACCAGCAGTAAGTTTACCAAAATTGCTCTGCTCGAAAACCTTACCATCAATGGCAATTACAATATTGCCGCCGATTCCCTGAACTTTTCGCGTATCAATGTTTCAGGGCGAACCTCGGTAACCAAGTACGCCAATTTGGTCTTTCGTGGAAATTTTGATCCATACGCCCACGTGGTTTCTGTCGAGAACGATCGCCCGGTGATACGTCAGGTTGATCGCTTTCTGGTGGAGCAGGGGCAAGGCTTGGCCAGCTTTGAGGCCGGTAATGTTGCTATCAATGCCAATGGGCTGGGAAGTAGTATGTTTGAGCGAAAGCAGAAGAAGGATAAGCCCGTTTCCGGTGAGGATGATGACGATGAATTGATTGAAAGTGCGCTGCAGCGCTTCATCACGGGCTTTAAGGTGCCCTGGACCCTTAATTTTGGTTATTCTATGGATGCCCGCAGGGTGCGCACTCCTGTCGAAGCCGACGAAGGTTTTATGATACAGGATAGCATCGCATTTGTGCAAAGTATTCAGGCCAATGGAAGCATAGAATTTTTTAACCGTGTCCGCATCAATTTCAATACCGGATACGACTTCCAGCGCAAGGAGCTTACGCCCACCACCCTCCTTGTGAATGTGGACTTGAATTGTTGGGAGCTCAATGCCCGCGTAGTGCCCTTCGGCTTTCGCAGAAGCTATAGCCTCTCCCTGAATATCAAAGCTTCTATGCTGCAAGACCTCAAGCTGGAAAGAAATCGTAACTTGGGACCTCAAGACAATTTCTTCCTGTGATGGTCTCAGATTCACCCTTGCATATTTCGATTTTATACGGTTCTTACCGCAGCAAGCGCGTAGGTATCAGGGCAGCACTCTTCGCTCAAAGCCTTTTGCAGAAGCGCTGTAAATGCACCCTCGTGGATGCCAAAGCCTATGAACTTCCCATGCTCGACAAGATGTACAAGGAATACAAGGCTGGGGAAGCTCCCAAAAGCATGCAGCAACTGCATGATATATTGAGCGATAGCGATGGATATGTGGTGGTGAGTGGCGAGTACAACCACAGTTTACCGCCTGGCCTGAAAAATCTGCTCGATCACTTTCAGAGCGAGTATATCTTCAAGCCTGTGGGTATAATGACCTATTCGGTAGGGGCTTATGGCGGGGTGCGCGCTGCAGTGCATGTGCGTGCCGTATTGGGTGAACTCGGCATGGCAAGTATTTCGTCCATGTATGCCGTCCCAAAAATTGCTTCCACTCTCGACGAGAACGGTGGAGCTTCGGAGAGCAAGCAGGAGGAGCGTTTTGAGCGATTTGCCGATGAGCTGCTGTGGTACGCCAAAGCCCTCAAAGCGGCAAGGGAAGAGGGTACACCCTTCTGAGCGGGGATTTTCCTGGTCTGCTTTCTGCCAATTTCAGATTTTTTATTTTCGTCAAGGTGCTTGAGCAGGCCATCATGGCCTTATGGCCTTTTGGCAAAAGGCATTAGTCGATCCTGTCAAGGGAGTCTTCTCCGTTTCCGCCACCTTCTTCATCATCAGTGTTATCCTCCTCTTCCTCTTCTTCCTCCTCTTGATCATCATCCCCTTCTTCCCTCTCATCGAGGATGTCGTCTTCGTCTTCTCCGTATTTTTTGGCGAGTTCGACTTTGCGCTCCTGACTTATCCGCCTGAATATGTCCTGACGGTTCAATGGTCTGCGCTCGGATTGCCATGTAAAGCCATCGAGGTAAGAATCATCGGTGTCGAACAAATCGATGGGGATGAATTTGCCTTCGGGCTTCACAAGGAAGCGAATGCGTTGCACCCTTCTATCTTCCATGAATATAGCAATATTGCTGCACAGTGCCCTGTTTACGCCCATGACTTCCTGTACGATCCTAAAATCGGATGCAAGAACGCTATCGGCCTCCAGGCTGTCTGATACTGCAAGTTCGTCCGCATCTATTTCAATATCTGCATCTTCATTATCCCTTAGCTCAGCATCAATGCCTCCATCCACCGGCTTACTAATCTGCTCTTGAACAGCTTCTTCTTCCTCAAGGGATGCTTCTACAACTTCTCCTTCTTCTGGAGAATCTTCCGGACTCTCCTCATCTGCTTTCTTTCTGTCTTTAATGGGCACCCGTCTCTCCTCCATAGCGAAGTAGAGAGATTGCCCGTTGCCCTCAATATAAACTTCGTAGAGTTCATTGTCACGGAAATAGCCGGTGAGTCTGCGGCCCTTGATTTGGTTGTACTGCGTGCTGTCCACCCGATCGATGAGCATGGAATTCTCATAGACCAGCAGCTTGTCGAGCCCCTGCGCTGTATTGGTGATTTCCATGGTATCGCCGGTTATTTGCAAATCGTCTGACCAGAGCACCGGTGAGTGGAAGAGGTGTATGATGCTGTCGCTTTTCGCAAAAAAGATGGAATCGGCCACACCCTGCATATCTTGTCGGAAGAAGCGGGCATTCCTGTAGGCAAAAAGTTGATTGCCCAATATTTCGTCATCCAGGGCCATCAAGGTATCAGCGTGGAGAAAGAGGGAGTCGCGATCGTCGTATTGAATCAACTCGGCCATCTCGGTGATGATGCTTGTTCTGCTCTCTTCGAAGTAGCTGCCCTTTTGCCCGGTGATGATGTAGTGGTCGGTGGTATCCACCACGCTCACATTGCGAAAAGCACGTCCTAGCCCATCCAATCGGCTGTACCAGAGGCTATCTCCCCGGAGGACTTGCTTGCCATTGTCCAGGAAGGCATTTTCATTGAATTGCGAAATGTCATTCTGCGTGTCGTACCAGCCATTTTCGCAGTAAATGGTATTCTCATCGGAAAAGATGAAAGTGGGGCCTTCAAAATAGGCTACTTCCGTGGCATTGTGATAATTCAGGGTGTCAGTTTCTACTATGTATGAGGGATTTATGAGCACCACGCTGTCGCGGAAATAAAACATCTCGGTGGTGGCTTCATAGGTTCCTTCGCAGGAAATGAGCTCATTGTCATTGGCAGTAGAGACGATCTTACCGCGGTCGTGAAACACCGCTACATCGGTTCTCCTGTTGTAGTCCAGGATGTGGGTGGTAAGGGTCATCTCCTTGTCAATCAAGGTCACATTATTGCGCACCTTGGCGAGTCGGGTATTGCCATTGTACATGAGCTTATCGCTGTATAGCAGTATGGTATCGCCTTGATTGATGTGCACATTGCCGAAGGCATCAAGGCTGTTTTGTTCTTTGTAGAGGTAGGCGCTGTCGCAGTACATCAGGGCGCCCTGATGCCTGAAGCTCACATCCCCAATGAGTCTCTGGGCAGGAATTCCAAGACGTTCATCGTACTTTAAGTCCTTGGCGCCGAGTAGTTCGATTTTGCTTTTAGGCGGGTCGCTTTGGGCCAGAAGTGCTCCATTGGCACCCAGCAGCACAAGGGTAATTGAAAATATTGAAAACCAAACGCCACAAGAGAGGCGTTTATCGCGGACTGGGGGCATGGTCTGCACTAAGCAAATATGGTGCCATTAGGTGGCATGCACAGGCTTGCGCAAAATGGTTTGTTCCCGCTTGGGACCAACCGATACGATGCAGATGGGGGTATCCAGTGCATTTTCGAGGTAGGAGATGTACTGCCCAAGCTCTTTGGGAAATTCATCCTCCTCACGCAGCTCGGTCAGATCGCAGTTCCAGCCGGGAAGACCTTCGTAAATTGGCTTCAAGTGAGGAATGTGGGTATCATAAGGCAGGTAATCGATTCGCTCACCGTGGAGATCATAGGCCACACAGGCCTTGATTTGTGGAAAAGCTGAGAGCACATCGGCCTTTGTCATGTGGAGCTGTGTGACTCCATTGATCATGATGGCATATTTGAGCGCTGGTAGGTCGATCCACCCGCAACGGCGCGGTCTTCCGGTCGTGGCTCCAAATTCGGCTCCGGTTTTTCGCAGCAGTTCACCATCTTCATCGTGGAGCTCGGTAGGAAAGGGGCCGCTTCCCACACGCGTGCAATAGGCCTTGAAGATGCCTATCACCTCACCAATGCGTCGGGGAGCAATGCCTAGTCCGGTACAGGCTCCGGCACTGACAGTGTTGGAAGAAGTTACGAAAGGGTAACTTCCAAAGTCGATGTCCAGAAGACTGCCCTGGGCTCCCTCGGCCAGCACACGTTTGCCAGCTTGCAACTCCCGATGCATGAAGTGCTCCGAATCGATGCTGCGCAGCTCTCTCATGGCCTCGATTCCTTCCATCCATTTCTTCTCATCCTCTTCGATCGAGAACTCGAAGTCGTAGGCTGAGAGCAGCTTCAGGTGCTTTTCTTTCAGGGCGGCATAGCGCTGGTCAAAGTCGGGCATGGCAATATCTCCCACGCGAAGTCCATTTCTGCCGGTCTTGTCCATATAGGTTGGGCCGATTCCCTTCAGAGTGGAGCCTATCTTGGCCTTGCCCTTTTCAGCTTCAGAGGCCGAATCGAGCATGCGGTGGGTGGGCATAATCAGATGCGCTTTGCGCGAAATGCAGAGACTTTTTTGGATATCCACACCCATCTTCTTCAATTCGCCAATTTCCCGCATGAGGATGGTAGGGTCGATGACCACTCCATTGCCTACCACATTGATTTTGTCAGGGTGAAATATACCTGATGGAATGGTATGGAGTACATGCTTGATATTGTTGAACTCCAAGGTGTGGCCGGCATTGGGCCCACCCTGAAATCGCGCAATGATATCGTATTCGGGCGTGAGCACGTCCACAATCTTTCCTTTGCCCTCATCTCCCCACTGAAGGCCGAGCAGTATGTCAACTTTGTGCGGCATATTGATTATGCTAATTGATCAAAATAAGATTGAGCCTCTTTTACCGATTCTTTCATGGTGAAGACGCTACTGAGTTTGGTTACGTCAAAGAGTGCTTTGATTCGTGGTTTGGCTCCGGCCACAATGGTTTCTCCGCCCTCATTGCGCGATTTGTTCATGAGGTTGATGATGATATTGAGCCCGGTGGAATTCATATAGTCTAATTCCGACAGGTCAACCACGAATTTATTGGCCCCTTCGGCCAGCTGCTCATCGATTTCAACGCTGATTTCCACTGCCTCGGCCTTGTCTACCAGTTTGCCTTTCATATTCAGCATGTTTATTTCTCCGGCCTTAAGGAGTTCGTAGGTAAATGCCATATCAGAGGTATAAAGATTTGTGATTTCTCAATTGATTCATTTGGTTTGAGACGTGGCAGGCGCGATGGATTCGTCATCGCCCTTCTCGCTACCGCGCACAGCATAAAAGTACAAACTGTGGTGCAGCACTTTTACATCGAAAATTTCTTCGATGGTTTTTTTGATGGTTTCGATGCGTGGATCGCAAAACTCGAGTACCTCACCCGTGTCTGTGCATATCACGTGATCGTGTTGCTTGTACTCATGTGATTTCTCGAACTGGGCGATGTTTTTGCCAAACTGATGCTTTCGCACGAGGTTGCAAGCGAGTAGGAGGTCGATGGTATTGTAGAGCGTGGCTCGGCTCACCCTGTAGTTCTTGTTTTTCATTTGGATGTAGAGCGATTCCACATCAAAATGTCCATCGTAGGCATAGATTTCATGCAGGATGGCAAAGCGCTCCGGCGTCTTGCGGTGGCCATTTTGCTCCAAATAGGCCGAAAATATTCGCTTTACTTTTTCCTGGGTCTCTACTTTGCTCGACATGTCTTCCAAAACAACAAAGCTACGCAAAAGGCGGCATTTTTCACTTCAGTGCAAAAGCATCAAGCATCTTTTGAATAAGCTTCGCCACGACTCACTGTTAGCACCCCTTCCACATTCCGCAGTTTGCTCATGAGATTATTGAGGTGGTCGGTGTCGTATACATATACACTCACCCTTCCGTCAAATACGCCATCATTGCTCTCAAAGCTTATCGCCTTCATGTTCACATTGAGGTCGGCAGAGATGGTTTGGGTGATATTGTGCACGAGCCCGAGATCATCGATGCCCTTGAAAATGACCTCTGCCACGAATTCTTTCTCCTTCTGGCTTTGCCAGGTAGCTTTGATCACACGGTAGGCGAAATTAGACCGCAACTGCACCGCATTGGGGCATTTGTTGCGGTGTATTTTGATTCCGTCATTGATGGTCACGAAGGCAAATACATCATCGCCCGGAATGGGGTTGCAGCATTGCGCCAGCTTGTAAGGCACGTCCATCTCATCCTCGCCAATGATGAGGGTGTCTTTGGGAATGGGGCTGCTGGACTTGGGGCCTGGATCTGTATTTTGGATGATTTCTTCCTCTTCTTTCGGAAAGGAGATTTCGCCACTATCGATTACGAAGTCCTTGAATTTTTTGAGGCTTATCTTGCCTTTGGCGATGTCGTGGTACAGATCGGTCGCCGCCTTGTATCCGTAAAAGCGCTCCAGAACTGAGACGTTTTTGGAGTTGAATTCGGCTCCTATGTTTTTGAAACGGCGCTGCACCATTTCCTTACCCAGCCCGGCAATTTTTTTCTGCTCCTCTTTCAGTGCCGACTTGATCTTCGATTTGGCCTTGGCTGTAACCACATAATTGAGCCAGTCTTCCTTGGGGCGCTGCTTTTTGGAGGTGATGATTTCTATTTGGTCACCGCTTTTCAGGCTGTGGCTCAGGGGTACCAGGCGCTGATTCACTTTTGCGCCTATGCATGACTGTCCCACCTGAGAGTGAATTTCGAAAGCAAAATCGAGCGCAGTAGCTCCGGAGGGCAAAGTCTTTAGATCACCATTGGGAGTGAATACAAAGATCTCGTCGCTGAAGAGGTTCAACTTGAAATCGTCGATGAAATCGATGGCTGCAGCATTGTTCGTTTCCAGCATTTCCCGTATACGGGCCAGCCACACGTCGAGCTTGGACTCGCCCTCCTGCTTGTCCTTGTACTTCCAGTGGGCCGCATAGCCCATCTCAGCGATCTCATCCATGCGTTCGGTGCGTATCTGCACTTCTACCCATTTGCCGGTAGGGCTCATTACGGTGGTATGCAGCGACTCATAGCCATTGGCCTTGGGGGTACTTATCCAGTCGCGTATGCGGTCGGGATTGGGCTGGTAAAAATCGGTGACGATGGAATACACCTTCCAGCAATCGGCCTTCTCCTTCTCTGGAGGGGTGTCGAGGATGATGCGAATGGCAAAGAGATCGTAGATTTCCTCGAAGGGGATATTCTTCTTGTAGATCTTGTTCCAGATGCTCGAGATGGATTTTGGCCGGCTCTTGATGCTGTATTTGAACCCTTCCCGATCCAGAGACCTCACGATGGGAAGCTTGAAGCGGTTGATAAAGCGCGTGCGCACGGCCTGTCCCTTTTTCAGTTTTTGAACGATCTCTTCGTACTGTTCGGGCTCTGTGTACTTGAGGGCGAGATCTTCCAGCTCCGATTTGATGCTGTAGAGCCCCAATCGGTGAGCCAGAGGGGCGTACATGTACTGTGTCTCACTGGCTATCTTGAGCTGCTTATCGCGCCGCATACTTTCCAGCGTGCGCATGTTGTGCAAGCGGTCGGCGAGCTTGATGAGTATCACCCGTACATCGTCGCTCAGGGTGAGCAGCATCTTTTTAAAATTCTCGGCCTGAATGCTTGCCGTATGATCGAAGATGTCGGAGATCTTGGTGAGCCCGTCGATGATCTGACACACTTTTTTGCCGAAAAGGTGCTCTACATCACTCAAGGTGATATCGGTATCCTCTACTGTATCGTGGAGCAGAGCCGCAATGATGGCTGTGGTGCCCAGGCCGATCTCCTCGGCCACAATGCGCGCCACCGCGATAGGGTGGTAGATGTAGGGCTCACCCGACTTGCGGCGCATATCTTTGTGGGCTTCGAGTGCCACATCGAAAGCTTTGCGAATCTGTTTTTTATCTTCAGACGATTTGGAATACTTCGCCACCCTCAGCAAAGCCCGGTAGCTCGCGAGAATCTCTTTTTTCTCTTTTTCCAGATCGATGTTCAGTTCCATGACCCTTCTTCGGCTGGCTTTTGATTCTGTCTGCTAGTTGGAAGCGGGGAGCACAAGGCTCCGCACTTCACCAAATCCCACGCGCACACCGTCTTTGCTGCAATGCCCCCGCATGATGACTGTGTCGCCATCCTGTAGGAATTTTCGCTGGCTTCCATCCTTGAGCGATACAGGCTTCGTACCCCGCCATGTGATTTCCAGCATGGAGCCATAGCTGTCAGGGCTTTTGCCCGAAATGGTTCCCGAAGCCATCATATCACCGCAGCGCACATTGCAGCCATTCACCGTGTGATGGGCGAGCTGCTGATTCATGTTCCAATACATATATTTGTAATTGCTTCGGCATACGGTGCTTTCTTCGCCGCCTTCGGGGGCAATGGCGACCTCAAGATTGATATCGATATTTTTCTCACCCTTGTATTGGAGGTAGGGGAGCACCTCGGGCTCCTGCTTTGGGCCCGCAGTGCGGAAGGGTTCCAATGCATCGAGGCTCACCAGCCAGGGAGAAATGCTCGATGCGAAATTTTTTGCCAGAAATGGCCCAAGCGGCACATATTCCCATTTTTGTATGTCGCGGGCTGACCAATCATTGAAGAGCAGCATGCCGGCTATGTATTCGTCGGCCTCCTCGCATGCGATGGGCTCCCCAAGGGCTTTGCCGTCAAAGGTGACGAAGGCCATCTCCAACTCGAAGTCGAGCAATCGGCTCGGGCCGTATACCGGTGGCTTTTCTTCCTCGGGGCGGGTTTGACCCATTGGACGCTTCACGGGTACTCCCGATACAACAATCGAAGAGCTGCGTCCGTGATAGGCTACAGGCAGGTGGCGCCAGTTGGGCAGCAGCGCGTTCTTGGGATCGCGAAACATGGTGCCTACATTGGTGGCATGCTCGATGCTTGAATAAAAATCCGTGTAATCGCCCACATGAACGGGCAGCAGCATTTCCACCTCATTTTGCGGAAGCAGTGCCATCGAGCGGTGCTCTGCATTGGTTTTCAGGCGATCATTGTCTTTGCGTAGCAGGCCACTCAGATGATTGCGCAATTTTCGCATGGCTGTTTTCCCGTGGCTCAGGAGCGGGTTCAGCACAGGCGCATCGAAGATTTCTTTGCCGTACCCGAGCTCATCCAAATACCCAAGCTCGGCCAGGGCGTAGAGGTCTACCACCTGATCGCCGATAGCCGTGCACACCCTGTGCTTCACGAGCTTATTGCTGTACACCCCGAGGGGTAGGTTTTGAATGGGAAAGTCGCTGTCAGGGCTTACTTCTATCCAGCTTTTGAGATGGGGGTCGTTGGCTGCTATCTTCATTTCTTATGCGCTATGGTCTTGGGTTTGTTTGTTATGTTCATTCAGCTTGTGGCTACGCTTTCCGCAAAAAGTGGAAAGGCGCTTACGAAGCGGTTCACCTCGCCCTTGATTTCGGCCAAGGCATCCGGATTCTCTTTCTGCTTCAGGCTTTCGTCGATCAGTTCTACAATTTTCACCATATCGCTTTCTCTCATGCCACGGGTACTCACGGCCGGGGTGCCCAGCCTCATTCCGCTCGTTACGAAGGGCGACTTATCGTCAAATGGTACCATATTCTTGTTTACGGTGATATCCACCTGAATCAATGTGTTTTCGGCTTCTTTACCAGTGAGGTTCTTAGATCTCAGGTCTATGAGCATGCTGTGATTGTCCGTTCCGCCGGAGATCAGGTGATAGCCCCTCTTGACAAATTCGGCGGCCATGGCCTGGGCATTCTTGATGACCTGCGCGCTGTAGCTTCTGAATTCGGGCTGCAGGGCTTCTCCAAAAGCTACTGCCTTAGCTGCGATGACGTGCTCAAGTGGCCCACCTTGCGTACCGGGAAAAACAGCCGAATCGAGCAGGGCCGACATGGGGCGTATCTGTCCTTTGGGATTGGTCAGGCCAAAAGGATTCTCAAAATCCTGACCCATCATGATGATTCCGCCACGAGGTCCCCGAAGGGTTTTGTGGGTGGTGCTGGTCACAATGTGGCAATGCTTCATTGGATCTTCGAGCAGCTTGCTCGCTATCAGTCCGCTGGGGTGAGATATGTCGGCGAGCAACAAGGCACCCACCTGATCGGCGATGCTGCGCAGGCGCTCATAGTCCCAGTCGCGGCTGTATGCCGATGCGCCGCAAATGAGCAATTTCGGCTGTTCTTTTTTGGCATTGGCCTCCAGCTTGTCGTAGTCGATGCGGCCACTTTCTTTCTCCACTCCGTAAAAGGTGGGGCGGTAGAGTTTACCACTGTAATTCACAGGGCTGCCATGGGTGAGGTGGCCACCGTGGCTCAAGTCGAATCCCATAATGGTATCACCCGGCTTGAGAACAGCCAGCATGACGGCTGCATTGGCCTGAGCACCACTGTGTGGCTGCACATTGGCCCAAGCCGCCCCAAAGAGCTCTTTTAGGCGCTGGATAGCCAGATTTTCAGTTTGATCCACAAACTCGCAGCCACCGTAGTAGCGCTTTCCAGGCAATCCCTCTGCGTATTTGTTGGTCATCACGGAGCCCATGGCATCCATGACTTGTTGACTTACAAAGTTTTCAGAGGCGATGAGCTCCAGCCCATTCACTTGCCGCTGCTTCTCTTTTTCGATGATGTCAAAAACCTGCGTATCTCTTTTCATTGTAGGTGGCTTAAGGGGTCAAAATTAACAATTACTATCGGAACGGGCTGCGCCTCTGCAAGGCATATATCACCCGCCAAGAAGCTGCTTTTTCCCATCTGTTTTCCGTTAAGGGAGCATGGAGAAGGACTATCAATGGCAATCGATTATGCCCTACCTTTGTCGCAATGAAGCAGGAGGAAAAAACCAGTCCGGAAAAGCTTGAATTGCCTGATGGCAAAAGCCTGATTCTCTTCGATGGCTACTGCAATCTATGCAATGGAGCTGTGCAATTTGTGCTGAAGCGCGATCGCAAAAAGCGTTTTCTTTTTGCAGCGCTGAGCTGGCCTGCAGGAGAGCAGGTGATAGCTCAGTATCCCGAGTTGGAAGGCACCGACAGTATGGTGGTCTACACCGGCAATCGCGTTTTTGTGAGAAGCAGTGCGGCGCTATACATTGCCACGAGACTGGGCGGGCTTTGGCCCCTGATTGGTTTCTTTTGGATTATACCTGCCTTCATCCGACACAGCGTCTATGCCTTCATCGCGCGGAGGCGCTACGCATGGTTTGGAAAGGAAGATACCTGCATGATGCCCGAAGAGGGGGTGATGGAACGCTTTGTACGGGAGGATCTACCGGCAGGATAGGGATGCCCGGTATTTGGCGGCAGCTTCAGGCTCTGCTTTGGCTTACGCCCGCTCTAAGCAAAAAAAGAAGGATGGCCCATATGACCATCCTCTCCAAATTTTATACCTCAATAGTATCCTGCTAATGAGGCACCATTTCCGGTGTTCTATCAATTTGCCGAAAGGTACTCAGCTACACCATTGTGGGTGGCTTGCATACCGGCTTTTCCCTTTTCCCAGTTGGCGGGACATACTTCGCCCTTCTCCTCGAAGTACTGCAGGGCATCAACGATGCGCAGCGCCTCTTCCACACTTCTTCCCAGCGGAAGGTCATTCACGATTTGGTGGCGTACCACTCCCTCCTTATCGATGAGGAATAGGCCTCTGTATGCCACGAGTTCACTGCTGGCATGCAATTGGCCTTCTTCGTCGTAGAAGTACTCTCCTGTGAGCACATCATAATTGTGGGCAATGGTTTTGTTGGTGTCGGCTACGATGGGGTATGTGATGCCTTTGATTCCGCCTTGCTCCTTGGTGAGTTGCAGCCACCCCCAGTGCGATTGCTCGGTATCGGTGGAGACGGCGATTACTTCCACATCTTTGTCCTGAAAATCCTTGAGACGACTCTGAAAAGCGTGAAGCTCAGTGGGACATACGAATGTGAAATCCTTAGGGTAGAAGAAGAGCACAACGTACTTGTTTCCAATGTAAGAATCAAGAGAAAATTTCTCTACGATCTCATCTCCATTGATCACTGCAGCTGCCTCAAATTTAGGAGCTTTCTTTCCTACTAATACTGACATTTTCTTGTGTTTTTCTTGTTTGCGCTGCAAAGGTATGGCGGAATGACCTGCCTGCGAAAAACTCCAAATAGTATTTGTCTATCGGCATATAGAGCCGGGCTCTACAGTGTGGTAGAGAGCCAAACCAGGAAGATGCCCAAGAGCACGGCAAGCCCTTTTTTGAGCTTGAATCGGTGCTGTTCTTCCGCTTCAAAGATGATGGTGGTGCCTACATGTAGAAAAATGCCCACCGCAATGGAAAGCAGTACATGGTAGATGTGCATGGCATTGGGGCTGTTTTTCAGGATGAAGAAGTGTCCCACTCCCATACCCAATGGTGTGGCCAGCGCGTAGATCAATATGAAGAGCACGGTTTTTGCCTTATCGGCAAAGAAGTGGAAGAGCAATGCAGTAAGTGCCAGCGCTTCCGGAATCTTGTGAATGGCGATTCCGTAGAGTAGGGCGTGCCCGTGGCTGTGATTGTGATTGTGGTGAAAGCCGTGGGCATGAGCGTGATCGTGTAAGTGAGCCCCTATGAGCTCTGCATCCTGGGCTCCGGCAAGCGGTAAGCCTTCGATAAATGAATGGAGGATGAGGCTCAGATAAATTCCCAATGGAAATACGCCCCGACTCTGATCCTTGAGATGGATATGCCCGTGCTCAACACCTTTGGAAAACTGCTCCAAACCAATTTGTAGCACAAATCCGATCAAAACATACAGCCCTGCCTCCTCCCCAAGAGAGATATAGATCTCTGGCATGAGGTGAAGCACACTCAGTGCGAGCAGGTAGGCACCGCTGAAAGCCAGTGCAACCTTTACATTCCGGGTCATGCTACCCCCGAGGGCCAGTCCGATGCCACCGCCCAGCAGGGCAGCTGCCACTACGATGATGAGATAGTAGGTGCTCATCCCTTTTTTCTTGCGATTAGGATCAAGCGGGGCGATTTATCTTCATTGAATTGATTGAGCGCATAATCGCCAAAAATATCTACAATCTCAAAACCACTCTGAGTGAGTAAAGATTTGAAGTCTTGTTTATTGAGGGCTTTCACATGCTCTTCGAATCGAAGCTCCTTGCTGCCATCGTTCACGAAGATTTTCTTGATGATGGAGCTGTGTTCCATGCTCCTCTCAATGCGGAAATTCACCCCGTCAATTTCCTTCTTTTCGATCGGGATGAGCTCCTGCGCCACGCGAGGGGCATTGAGGTAATCGATCATGAGACGGCCTTTTGGGAGTAGATTCGCATGGGAAGCCCTGAGCACTTGCAAGTTTTCTTCCATGCGATCAAAATAGCCAAAGCTGGTGAATAAGTTCATTACCAGTCCGAAATGAGCTTCTCGGTAGGTGTTGCGCATATCGTGCCGCTCAAATCGCAGCTGCTCATTCTCAAAATGCTTTGCATAGGCGATATTCTGCTGAGACAGGTCGATGCCCACCACCTTGAAGCCCCTGCTGTGCATGCTGATACTGTGGCGGCCCTTACCGCAGCCAAGATCCAAGATCCACTCCTGAGGGTTGGGCTTGAGATATTTGAGAATATGATCGATGAATATTTCGGCTTCTCTGGTATCCCTATGCCGGTACAGCATGTGGTAATAAGGTGAGTTAAACCATGATCGATACCACTTTTCGCGCTCCATGTACCTTTCGGAAAAAATTGATAGGGCTGCGAAGCTACGCAAAGTTTCATTCACAGCTCGCTTTGATGGTCAATTGGAAATCGGAATACTCCAACATCTTGGGGAGCTATAGGCCCAACAGGGCAGTGATTTTGGCTAAGTTCGCTTCCCTTTCTACATTTGTTCGGACAAGGGCTCTTGCCCGTGCAGTGCTGTTTCTGTTAAGGTTTGTGGCAATTGGTCTGAATTCGATAATGAAGCGAAAGCAGCTTATCATTTAATTAACATGAAAGTGGTGAAACTTTTGATCCCAAAATTCTTACTTTGAAAGACAAAATTCTATTTTTGGCCAAACACCAATCAAGTGACCCAGATTCAAGAAATATTTGACATGTACGACTCAATGGAGCGCAAGAATATCATGCTCTCCTTCAAGGGTGATATGTCTACTGACTTGCTAACCTCAATATTGCAGTTGATTGAAAATAAGCTCGATCGATTTGGCGAAAGCCCAAAAGTGAAGAAGCGAATGTTCAATATCCTCGTAGAGTGTCTTCAAAACCTTTATCACCACATAGACCGCCCACCCCTCTCTGATGAAGGCAAAGAACAGCCATCAGTAATTGTGATGATCGCGAGAAACCTGACTGGTTATTCGATCATTACAGGCAACTATGTGCTGAATGATAATGCTGAAATATTGAAAAATCGCCTCGAAGAAATCAATAGCATGACCGCCGAAGAGGTGAAACAGCTCTACAAATCGGTGCTTGCCAATGGCGAGATGTCTGAGAAGGGCGGTGGAGGCCTCGGGATGATCGATATAGCGCGCAAAAGCGGTGAGAAACTCGATTATGGGTTCATGCCTTTCGGTGATGGCGCCTCCTTTTTCAGCCTGAATGTGAAAGTAAAACAAGATTAAATCAACCCTACTCCCTCAGCTCATGGAAAACTTAAAGATTGAAGGCACCCTGAAAACTCCCAGCATCGACTTTGACAAAGACAGCGGAGTCTTGCGCATCTCAGGCAGGTCCATCCCCGAGAATTCCATTGACTTCTACAAGCCCTTAATCGATTGGATCGATCGCTATGCCCTAGATCCTGCCGATCAAACCCAAGTCCATGTGCAGCTGGAGTACTTCAACACAAGCAGTTCCAAATGCATTCTTGATGTGTTCAAGAAGCTGGAGAGTGTGAAGCACAGCGGTAAGCCAATCACTGTGAAGTGGCATTACGAGGAGGATGATGAAGACATGCTAGAGGCCGGTGAGGATTACGACGCCATCATCGATATCGATTTTGAGATGATTGTCAAGAGCGAGATTTGAGCCTATCACCCCGTCTGTATTGCATTAGGGCCCTCTGAGTTTGTTTTTGATTCTGCGCCTTTCGGCAAAATGGAATAGGGCGCATAGAGTCCCATATGGAGCACCATCCTTGAGCCCTAGATTCATCTTTGCTGAGAAAGTTCCTAGCCTCAATTCAGTCTGCGGTCGCTCAGAGGTTTTCGTATGGTGAAGTGCTCTACGCAGTGCACCAATTTTGGAAAAACATTGCCGAAAAGACAGAGGATGAAGAGAATCGTCATGCCCCAGATCACCAACATATTGGCTGCGAATGTATCGATGAACCTTCCATTCAGAGGCTTGGCCGGCGCGTAGAAGTGGCTGCCAAAAAAGGTGGTATTGTAAGGCAATAGGTAGATGAGGTCCTTCTTCTGGATCAGTTCGCCCTGATGCTCTGTGATGTGGTTGAGATCGTTCTTATTGGTGGCAAAAAGCTCGAGCTGATCGTTTTTGTAGCGATTGAACCGTTCGCGGTAGATTTGGTTACCCTCCTCGGTATTGGTCATCGCGTAGATGGCTTTCTCCTTTTCGGAATCAGCTCTGAGGTATACCTTGCGGTAATGCTCGGTAAGCTTTTGCAAGTGAAGTTTGAGCTCCTCCACCAGCTCGGGACTTATCTGCTCCGGTGTGAGTTCATTCACGCGCTTGAAGCGCAGATTGCTCAAAAATTTGTTCTCCTTGCCGAGTTCATTGCGCATCAGCGTGAGTTCGTATTCCAATTCGCGTGCGCTGCCCTCATCATTGAGCATACGGCTTATTTGCCCGGTTTTGTTCTTGAGGGTGGTAACCCAATAATCCTTTTTCCAATTCGAATGCTTTTTCTGGCGCTCGTACTCGTAAAACTCTTTCTCGTACTCATTCGACTTGAATTGGTTGACCGCTAGTGCCTCATAAGCCCATCGACTGGCCATAATATTTCCGATCCAGGGCACTCCACTCTGCGATGCAAAAATGGGATTGAGCCGATCGAATTTGACAATGATACCGCTAAACAGCAGCTGTGGAATGATGAAGATGGGTATAAGAATGTAAATGACCTTGGCTGAGTTGAAACTGGCAGAGATGTTGAGACCCAATACATTTGCAAAAGCACAGGTGGAAAATAGAATCGCCCAGTAGCTCCAATTCATCCCCTCAATTTCGAGAATGGCATTTCCGATCAGAACAAAAAGAAACATTTGGAGCGCGGATATGCCGAAGAGCACCGAAATTTTGCTCCACAGGTAGCTGGATCTGCTCAGGTTGAGAAATGCTTCGCGCTGCCTGATTTTCTTGTCCCTAATGATTTCTTCGGAACTTACCGTCAGCCCGATGAATAGGGCCACGATCACCGAGATGAAGATGTACACCGGGATGTTTTCATTTTCGCGAAATACATAGCCCTCACTGTGGCCTCCCGGGCTGAAGAAGCGCATGAAGAAGGCCAATATCATCGCGAGGGCCGGTGCTTCGATGAGATTGATAAGGACGTATTGCTTATTGGTGAGCTTGGAGAGGAGGTCGCGTTGAAGGAAAACGCCGAATTGCTTCAATTTTCCGGGAACGGTAAATTGATTGCCAGGGAGCTTTGAACTGTCGACCACAGGGCTTTCCTCGGCTTCCATTTTTTCGGCCTTGATTGTCTCAAGGTATACGCGGTTCCACTCTTGTGGTGCCATCTTTCTCTCATGAGTGAGGTTGCCAAATTCATCGACTACCTTTGCCTCTATGATGTTGAATATCTCTTCGGTTTTGATGTGGCCGCAGCTGTCGCATTCGGCTTCATCGCTGTTTACGTGGTGTACAGCCTTGCGGAAGTACATCACACTGTCAACAGGGTTGCCATAGTAAATGGGAAAACCGCCCTGATCGAGCAGCATGAGCCTGTCAAACATTTTAAAGATATCTGCCGATGGCTGGTGAATCACCACGAAGATCATCTTGCCTTTCAAGCTCAATTCTTTGAGCAAGTCCATGATGTTTTCCGAATCCCTTGACGAAAGTCCCGAAGTGGGCTCATCGATGAAGAGTACCGCCGGCTCCCTGATGAGCTCCAGAGCGATATTGAGCCGCTTGCGCTGGCCCCCACTGATGGTCTTGTCCAGAGGATTTCCGACTTTGAGGTCGCGGGTTTCGCTCAGGCCAAGTGAAGAGAGCATTTCCTCTACCTTGCGTCGTATTTCTTCTTCTTCCAATCGGCCGAAGCAGAGTCTGGCATTGTAATACAGATTTTGGAATACGGTGAGCTCTTCGATCAGAAGATCATCCTGTGCCACGTATCCAATCAGACCTTCAATATCTTGTCCTTCCGTATGTACATCAATACCATTGAGCAGAACCCGGCCTTGGTGGGGCTTGAGATTTCCATTGAGTACATTGATGAGCGTGGACTTGCCGCTGCCGCTACCTCCCATGATGCCGATCAGTTTGCCGCCATCTTCCTCGATGTCTATGGGGTGAAGTCCGATATTGCCAGCCTTGAATTTGAACTGGACATCGCGCGCTCTGAAGGAAATTTTTTCGGTGTCATCATCACTCAGAAAACTGCTGATGATATCGCTGTAATAGATGGGCTTTATCTTGGGGCCGCGTATGGCTGCTCCCTGATTGAGTACGTAGAAGCGGTCCTTTACAATCAGCTGTCCGCTGATATTGTAAGAGCTCGCTGGACCCATATATTTGATGAAGTGCAGGTTGACACTGGGTAGCCTCAATACACGGATGTAGCCCTCCATGCCCGGTGAGAGTAGGTGCTTGCCAAATATGCTCCCCGAGTCGGTGCTGTCGGTGATGTACATCACAAGGGGAGACTCTATGAGCTCGGTTTCGTCCTCCTGCACAAAGTATTGAGCAATGGTATACTCATTCATGTCGAAGTGGAAGGTCGAGGCAACTGTGTTGACGAATTCCTCCTCGTCTTGATTTACTTCATCGTGTGTATAGACAAATTCCAGCAGACGAATCAGCACAATGGTTTTTTGCCGCTGGGTGAGCTCTTCATTGATTTGGGTGCAAATGCGAAGCACCTTCACACTGTTTACAGCGGTACGCTTGCGCTTGCCATCTTTTATGTCCGATACTTTTTGGTAACTCTCCAGATAGGACTCAAAGAGGGCGAGATATTCGCTCACATGCTTGCTGGGAAGTCGCTCCTGAAGGAATGATTCAACGATCTCCCTACCACTTATATCCTCTTTTTGCCCCGGGTCAACGCGAGCGATGATCGCGAAGAGTTGGATCAGGGCTTTCAGGATTCTTTCACTCATAGTCCGTTCAAATGGGGCATAAAAAAAGCGTCTCGGATTCGAGACGCCTCTTTATCATTTTCCCTGTTTGGCAGGGCTAACGCTCAAATCCAATGAGTAGTACGGCACACCCTGAACTTTGTTTCACCAATGCGAGTTTTGCTTCGATTCGGGCGTGTAGAGTGCTCTCAAATTCCAAATCCCAGTAGGGGCTGTTGTCATGATTTTCATTGCTGTACAAAAGGTTGTCTTCTTCATCGTACAGAGAAAAAATAAGCTGATTTTTTTCCATGCCACTGAAGCCCGCAATGCGATAGGTAGAGCCTCCGTAAAAAGTGGTATGAAATTCGGCGATCTGATCGTCGTAGAGCAGGGCACGGTACGATTGCCCATCGGATACAAAGCGCTCGCTTATGTATTTTTGGGCATAGTAGGCCGTGGTATCGCACTGTGCCTTGAGAGACTTATTGCTGCTCAGTGCACAGCAAATGACGATCGCGGAGAGTAAGGGAATGAGGTTCTTCATGATGTCAGGCGATTATTCGTTTGCGGAGCTCACCGAGAAGCTCTGTAATTTCTGTGCGCAGCTCATCGCTCATGTCGTAAGCGCTGCTGCTGCTTATGCGGCTCATTTTGCTGTTTTCATCTGTCTCTACTTCGTGTAGCTCGTATCGGCGCTCCACATCCTTGTACAGGTTATTCAGTGAGCTGAGCAATTTCATTTCTTCGCTTTTCGCAAAATCTGAATTCTCCAAAGAGTTCAGCACCTCGTACAAGGTGTGGATGCTCTCCTTCTGCTCCGCCATTCGCTTCAAGGAAGTCTCGGCACCGGTCTCTGCAGCTTTTGCGGTAAGCAAGGTCGATTCAAGCCAGCCACCGAGCAAGATGTAAGCGGCCACATCGGTGCGCTGATTCTCTTTGAGGTACTCGTCGGCTGCCCGGAAAAAACTGCCGCTCAGCATGAGTAGTGAATCAGCATTGGCGCTATTGGCGCCCAGTCGGGAAACCAATGTGGCGTCGATGGCACCGCTTATTCCCAAATTGTCCGAAAGCTTTTCGATCGCTTTAAAATATTTCAGAGCTGCCTGCCCGTCTTCATAGAGCGATGCATAGGCCATATCAGTGCCATAGATTCCCAGAGCAATTGCTTGAGACATATTGCCACTCAATTCATCCAGAGATCGCATATCGCTTAGCGCTTCGTTCATATAGCTCAAATCGCTTTCGCGGATAAGGATAGCCGTTTGAAGTGGGGAGGGGATGCTGAACAATTTACCCGACATAGAAAGAATGGCGGTTTTATTGCTATCCAGCTGATCGTCTTTTTCTTTTTGTGAGCTCGTAAGGCCTTGCTCCTCACATGAGAGAAGAAGTCCCGATACAAGCACCAGGCAGATAAGGTGTGACAGAGTAGTTTTCATGTAATGGAAGTTCACGATAGCGGCTTTGGGGTGAAGGTATACAAAATCCCTGATTATCCTTTTATTCCCATATACTGCTGCGGCGCAGGGCAAGTTTCAAAAGCAGGGCGGAAAAAAGCACCACCACTGCACAAAGCGCGGCATCATTCCACTCAGCGAAAATCACTTTTCCCGTAAGGAAAAGCAGGCCATAGGTGAAAGCGAGAGCTGCCAACCACGACACGATAAGCCAAATGAGGGGCCCCTGACTGCCTCCACCTTCTCGCAATCCAGGCCAGCGACCTTGAGGTCTCACCCTTTTCACGAAAGTGCTGATCACAGCATCACTCTCAGGAGGAGTGATGAAGGTAGCGATAATCCAGGCCAGCGTGGTAAAAGACACGGTGAAGAAAAAACTATTTGGGAATACCCATCCCAAGCCAAAGTGCGCCAGGGAGTAGCCGATAAAGGGAGCCGCAGTCGCGACAATCTCACTCCAGGCATTGATGCGCCACCAGTACCAGCGGAGGATGAGCACAAGCCCAAGGCCGGCACCACATTCCAGAATAAACTGCCATACCCCGCTGATGCTTGTGATGTAAGTGCTCACTGCCAGGCCTGCAATCATGAGCAGCAAGGTGCATACCCTGGAGGCCCTCACGTAGTAGCGGGCACTGCGCTCAGGAGCGGCAAATCGTTTCCAAAAGTCATTGACCAAATAGCCGGCTCCCCAATTGAGCTGTGTGGAGATGGTGCTGAGGTAGGCCGCCAGAAATGCAGCCAAGAGTATGCCTTTGAGGCCTGTCGGCAAAAAATCTTTCATGGCCCTCACATAACCTGCCCGCAGCTCAGCCCCCTCGAGCTGTGGGTAGAGCACCAGGCAGCAAAGGGCCACCAGAATCCAGGGCCAAGGCCTCAGGCAGTAATGGGCTACTTGAAAAAACAAACTGGCATAGACGGCCCCTTTTTCAGTCTTGGTGCTCATCATGCGCTGGGCGATGTAGCCACCTCCGCCCGGCTCCTGTCCCGGATACCAACTGCTCCACCACTGTATGCCAATGTAGGCAAAGAAGGCCCCTACACTGATGGCAAATTTATTGCCTCCCCCGCTATCGACGCTTGCCACACTCGGCAAAAAGTGAAAGGTGCTTTCCGGCAGCTGGGCTTTGAGCCCTGAGATGCCTCCTACTTCGGGGCTGCGTATCACCACCCAGGCCAGTGCCATGGAGCCAAACATGGCCAATACAAATTGCACCACGTCGCTCACTGCTACACCCCATATGCCCGAGAGGGCGGTGTAGGCCGTGGCGAGCAGCATCACACCTGCGAGTGCCGCATAGGCCATGTGCAATTCCAAACTGAAAAATTCGATGAGGATGGTCAGCATGGCCAAATTAACCCAGGCAATTACCAGTACATTCATGACAAGCCCGAGGTATACCGCTTTAAAGCCGCGCAACCAGGCCGCAGCCCGGCCTCCATACCTCAGCTCAATCAATTCTACCTCAGTGAGTACGCCCGCCCGCCTCCACAACTTCGCAAAGAAGAAGGTAGTGAGCATTCCTCCCGCCAGAAAACTCCACCATATCCAATTGCCCGAAATGCCGCTCTGCCCCACCAGCTCAGTGACTGCCAGAGGGGTGTCGGCAGCAAAGGTCGTGGCAACCATGGATATACCCGCAACCAACCACGGCATGGATCGATTGCCCAAAAAGAAGCGTTCCAGGCTACCGGAGGCGCGACCGCGAAAATACAGGCCTATGAGCAGGCTGAGCAGCAAAAATGCCGCAATGATCAACCAATCGATATAATGAAGGGCCATGCTTTCTGTTCCGGTTTACCGCTCGAAGTAAGTACAATTGTGAGCGAAGCCATCAATGATTGCCTTCTTTTTGCCACAGTATGTATGTTGGTAAATACGCTTCGGCTTATTGGGCCATTTTGGCTGTACTTGACATCTGCATTTATGGCTACCTTCGCCTTCCTTGAGACTTTAGAGCATTGGATACCTTTTTTGCAGAAGTGATTTTGCCTCGCCTACTTCCCGGAACGCTTAGGTACAGGCTCAAGCGCGGTATGGAAGCCCATTTGGAGGTGGGCATGCGGGTGGTGGTTCCCCTCAAAAGAAAATTCATCACGGGCATTGTTGCAGAGCTACATACTGAGGTGCCCAAGGAGTATTCTGCATTGTACATTGACAGCATTCTCGACACCCATCCCATTTTATTTCCCAATCAGCTTAAGTTTTGGAATTGGATTTCAGAATATTATCTCTGCACTCTCGGCGAGATTATGGCTGCAGCCATGCCATCGGCCTTGCGCATGGGAAGCGAGAGCATATACACCCTCAGTGCCACCTATGATGAAGATGCTGCGCAGCCTCAGTTTTCCGAAAGGGAAAAGGAACTCTTATTGGGACTCGAGCACAGGGAGACCATGTCCTTTGATGAGATATGCAAGCTACTCGAAATCAAGAGTCCTCAGGCCGTAATCAAAAGGCTGCTCGATGCAGGCGCGATTGCTGTGATGGAGGAGATCAAAGAGATGTACAAACCGCGCGTTGAAACCTTTGTAGGGCTGCATCCCCGACTTTCAGACGAAGATGCGCTTCGCGAGGCATTTGACAAGCTTGAGACATCCCCACGTCAGCTTGAGGTATTCATGAAGTTCATGCAGTTGAGTGGTGCTCATGAGAAGCGATCGGCGCGGATCAAGCGCAGTGCCTTGCAGAGAAAGGCCGCGTGTAGTCCTGATACCGTAAAGCGGCTGGCGGATAAGGAGGTGCTCGTACTGGTGAAAAGTGAAGTGGACCGAATACCCGCTACAAACAGCGATTTGCAAGCGCTGCCTAGGCTGAGTCCCGCCCAGGAGCGATGCCTGCACAGCCTGCAAGAGCAATTGAAAGACAAAGCTGTATGCCTGCTGCAAGGCCTCACCGGATCTGGCAAGACAGAGGTCTATCTGCGCCTCATCCAGGAGCAGATCGAGCAGGGTAAGGACGTGCTATACATGCTGCCCGAGATCGCCCTGACCACCCAAATCATTCAGCGTCTCCAGCGCTATTTTGGCGATCGCGTCATCGTATACCACTCCCGCTTCAATCAGCAGGAGAGGGTGGAGATCTGGGAAAAAATACACCGCGATGCCGAATCGGGTGGCCGCGTGATATTGGGTGCGCGGAGTGTGCTTTTCATGCCCTTCAAGCATCTGGGCCTGGTGATTGTGGATGAGGAGCACGAGCATTCCTTCAAGCAATTCGATCCGGCTCCGCGCTACCACGGTCGCGATAGCGCCATTGTACTGGCAGGTCTATTCGGGGCCGGTGTAATCCTCGGCTCGGCTACACCTTGCATAGAGTCGCGCTATAATGCCGATTCCGGTAAGTATGGATTTGCCCGCATTGATGAACGCTACGGAGGGGTGTCCATGCCCGCCATCGAGCTCAGCCTGCTCAACCACAAGACCGCTCCCGACGGCAATTTCACCCAAAGCCTGCTCGACGAGATGGGCAGGGCTCTGGAGCGTGATGAGCAGATTATCCTTTTTCAAAACAGGAGGGGCTATGCGCCTGTACTCATCTGCCAAGATTGCGGCTGGGCGCCTGAATGCACGCGCTGCGATGTGAGCGCCACTTATCACAAGGCCGCCGATCGCTTGCTCTGCCACTATTGTGGTCAGCGCTACAATGTACCGCCGAGCTGCCCGGCCTGTGGCAGCCACAAGCTGCGTTTGGCCGGAGTGGGCACCGAGCGCATCGAGGAGGAGCTTCCCGTTTTTTTTCCCGATGCCCGCATCGCCAGGCTGGATTATGACAGCACGCGCACCAAGCATGCCTTCACCCGCATTGTCAATGACTTTCAGGATGGAGAGATCGATATCCTTGTGGGCACGCAAATGGTCAGCAAGGGTTTGGATTTTGACAATGTGAGCGTGGTGGGCATACTCAATGCCGACTTGCTGCTCAAGTATCCTGAGTTTCGGGCCATGGAGCGGGCATATCAGCTCATCACGCAGGTGGCCGGACGGGCGGGGCGTCGCAAGGTGCAAGGCAGGGTTCTGGTGCAGAGCAGAGATCCTTCACAATGGCTCCTGCAGCAAGCGATAAGAGGGGCCTACGAGGAGGTGTATGCGAGGGAACTCGCTGAGCGCAAAAAATTTGGATACCCTCCATTCGTGAGGCTCATTGTGTTTACGGTAAAGCACCGACAGCTCGAGATGGTTGATCTCGCTTCTGCAAAACTGGTCGAAGCGCTCGCTGAGATCTTCCCCGCAGGCTCTATCTTGGGCCCGGAGTATCCCTTGGTGAAGCGGGTGAAGAATCTGTATCAGAAGAATATCATGCTCAAGATTTCCCCACAGCTTTCGCTGAAAAAGAGCAAGGAGGTCATCCGAGGGATCATCAATTCATTTGGTGCCAAGCGTGAATTCAGCTCAGTGCGCATCGTTGTCGATGTCGACCCCCAATAGGTGATAGCTACCAGGAGAAGAAGCGCATGGGATCCGGGCAGTTCTTCAGGTAAGCCTCAGCTTCCCGCTCTGTACACACACCCGGATAGTCACCCTTGTGGCCTTGCATTTTGTAGATGAGTTGGAAGTGCAGATGGGGTGGCCAATCCTTGTTTTCGTGCACCTCACCAAGCTCGGCAAAGGCTTCACCCCTTCGAATGAGTTTTCCCTTGTGGAGGCCTTCCAATGATCGACGGCTCAGATGTCCGTACAGGGAGTGAATTCTGATATTGCCGATCTCATGGAGGAGGATGATGGTGGGTCCGTAATTGCCACTTTCTGCATTGTCGCGAAAGCTGTGCACCACCCCTGGAAGGGGGGCATGCACTGCGGTGCCGGCCGGCAGCCAAAAGTCGATGCCCAAATGCACGTTTCGGTAGTCATCTGATTCCTTTTTGGCATCGGTGGCAAACACCTCGGAGCGGCGGTATATATCGCGGCGTTCAGCATAACCTCCCCAGGCGCCAAAGGCAGTTTGCTCTTCAAGGCAGCCATCGATATAGCTTTGCAATGCCGGGAGATCCATTGCTTTATTGCGCGGCAATTCTGTATTGTCCCGGCTCAGGTCGAGTTGAATCCATTTTTTCTTACCCCACAGCTTGGGGAAGGGGTGCCCAAGAAGAGGTTCAAATACTTCTGTGAGGATTTGATACCTCATCTTTTCTTCGCGAATATCCATGGGACTACGCAGAGTTGCGGCTGGCATTGATGTTGCCGTACAGCGATCGTACGACGAGCTTGCGCAAGGTGTCGGCAAATGCGCTTTCACCTTCTCCCGCCTTCTCCAGCTTCTTGATGCGCATCAGTGCGTATTGTTGAATGGTGAGCAAGGGCAGTACGATGTGTTCCCGAAGTGCGATGCTCGCTTTGATGCTCGGATTGCTCTCCAGCAGGCTTTTCTGACCGGAAATTTCCAAGAGGTAGCGGCGGGCGCGTTCTGACTCTTGGTAAATGTCGTTCCAGAATTCTCCAAACTCTTCATCCTCTTTCATGTAGCTGGTGAGTGGAAAAAAGCTCTTGGACAGGGATTGCATGGAGTTTTCTATCAGTGTCCTGAAAAAGAGGGAATTCTTGTAGAGCTTTTTGAGTTCTTCGAGGCGTCCTTCCCCGTCGATTTTTGCGAAAGCATGCCCCAAGCCGTAGAAGCCGGGAACATTTTGCTTCAGCTGGCTCCATGCTCCCACAAAAGGGATAGCCCTCAAGTCTTCAAATCGAAGGGCATTGCTCTTTCCGCGTTTTGAAGGTCGGCTACCAATATTCGTTTCGCCGTAGTAGCGCAGGGTGCTCATTTTCTCCAGATAGGGAATGAATTTAGGGTGGGCCTTGAAGTCTTGGTAAGCCTTGTAGCTCAGCTTGGACAGCTCCTCCATCAATAGGCGATCCTCCTTGCTCAGCACCTTGTCAGGGTTGTCCAGGACTTTGTTTTCCAGTCCTGCAGTCAGCAGTTGCTCCAGATTGTGCCGGGCCGAATCATGGGTACCAAAATTGCTGGAAATGGTTTGCCCCTGGATGGTGAGTTGAATTTGCCCACTTTCAATGGTTGGCCCCAGCGAGGCGTAAAATTTGTGCGTATTGCCACCTCCTCGCGCCGGCGGTCCACCCCTTCCATCAAAAAAGATGACGCGTACACTGTGCTTACGCGCTACATCACTTATCATTTCTTTTGCTCTGAATATGCTCCAATTGGCAGTGACGTACCCACCATCTTTTGTACCATCGCTGAATCCGAGCATCACCACTTGTTTGTTGTAGCGCTGATGCACATGAGCCCGGTACTTCTCATTGCTGAAAAGTACATCCATCACCTCTCCGGCCCTGCTAAGGTCGTCAATGGTCTCGAAGAGCGGAATCACATCGAGATACATGCCCTCTGGATTGAGGCCCGCCAATCGGGCGAGTCCGTACACCCTCGCCACATCCCGTTCATCGCGGCAATTGCTGATAATATAGCGGTAGCAGCCTTTTACGCCATTGCGCGACTGAATCTCGCGCATGGTCTTGAAGCTCTCAAAGGTATCACGGGAGATGTCGTCTTCCAGATGCACTTCGCTTTCCAGCTTTTCCAGTGCGAAGAGGGCATCAATGTCATCCAGTACATCTTTGCCGGGCCCATTGGATCCGCTCGCTTCGATCAAATCCTTGAAGCTTTGGGTGATTACGCGAGAATCCTGTCTGATGTCGATGGTGCTAAAGTGAAAGCCAAAAATCTTGACCTTGATCCGCAAGCTATCCACATCCTCCACGAAGAGGCCTTTGTGTTCCTTGACCAAGATGTCGCGCAGCTCATTCAATACATCCTTCATCCACTTGATATCGAAGCCGGGATTATCGGGACTTGTAAAGGCTGCATGAAACACCTTGCCCTCCAGTTGGGCAATCAGCTGATCGGCTCCACGGAAAGTGATGCGCCGCTTGAGGGCCCGGATATCACGGTAATAAGCACGAAATACTGCACTGCGCAGCCTTTCAGCTACCCGAAGGGTGGTGTCGACGCTCACGTATGGATTACCATCTCGGTCACCACCCGGCCAAAATCCCAGTTGGATCAGGCTGTTGTTTTCCATAATCTTCTCAGCGCTTGGGCCTGCAAGCTTCACTACGTCGCTGTATATCTCGGGAATGGTATTGTAAAAGATGTTTTCGAGATACCATATCAAACTCACCGCTTCGTCATATGGCGTAGGCTTTTCTTTATTGAAAAAAGGTGTTTTGCCCAACTGAGTAAGGTAATCTTTCACCGCTCTCATGTCATTGTTGCGGGTGGCTTGCGCCAAATCGGTGATGATACCCAATACAGCACCGGGATAAAATTGTGTGGGATGCGCAGTGAGCACAATGCGTACCCTGAACTTCTCAAGAGCTTCATATAGCTTCTCCAGGGCGTTGCGGTTGGAAGCTGTCTGGTAAAAAGATTGGAAGGAGCCGCTTCCGCGCAAATCATGGATGTGCTTGTAGGCTGCATCCTCCAAGGCATCTACCAAGGTAACCTGTCGCTCTGTGAACTGCACGAATCGAAAGAGCTGATCCACCTGACTCTTGTCATCATCGTAGCCCGACATCTGCTCGAAGAATCCATTGATGATCTCTTCGGGATTCCGCCCTTCTTTAAAACCTTTCTCACATGCCTCACTCAAGATCGGTAACATGATACCTGTTCGGTGCACCCCATCGATTTTTAATGTGAGAAACAAGGAGTTATATACCTGATACCGCAGCAAAACCAAATTGCTGAATACGTCTCTTCTGTCTTCCATTTTCAAGGTCTCCTATATGCCAGTTTTCGGGCTTTGAAGTTACTAAATCACTCCCCTTTGCCAAGTTCCTTTATGATTTTCTGGCAAGCAGTATTTGAGCTACCTTTGCACCGCTTTTATGAGTGGAGAAATCAGCAGACAAGAGTACACGACCTTTAAAGAGCTTTATCCCTATCAGGAGGAGGCTATAGATCTTATTTTCAAAAAGCTGGATGAGTCTCCTGAGCAGATCAATGTACTGTTTCAGCTGCCCACAGGTGGGGGAAAAACAGTCATTTTTTCCGAAATCGCCAAGCAATTTATTTCCAGAAGGAGCAAAAAGGTACTCATCCTCACGCATCGCGTGGAATTGCTTGTGCAAACTTCCCGAGCACTCAGTGAGATAGGCGTCGACAACAAGATCATCGACAGAGATGTAAAGAGCTTGGAGGATCGGGATGATTATCAATGCTATGTGGCCATGGTTGAAACCCTCAACAATCGGCTCAATGACGATGAAAATTATCTCATCGACATCGGTCTGGTGGTTGTGGATGAAGCGCACTACAATTCCTTTAGAAAGCTTTTCAAGTTTTTTGAAAATTCGAGCATGCTCGGCGTTACGGCCACCCCTCTGAGCAGCAACCGCAACTTGCCTCTCAATGAGAACTATCAAAGCCTGATCGTAGGCCATAGCATACCCGACCTCATAAAGGACGGATACCTCAGCAATGCGACCACATACACCTACAGCGTCAATTTGCGCACCCTAAAAGTAGGCCCTGATGGGGACTATACCGTGGGTTCACTGGACAGGCTTTACAGTCTGTACTCCATGCAAGACAGGCTTTTGGCGGCATATGAGGAGCGCGCGCTCGGTAAGAAAACCCTTGTATTCAACAGCGGTATTGCCACTTCTATCAGGGTGTATGAGCTCTTCAAAAACGCCGGCTACAAGGTAAAGCACCTCGATAGTACCTTTTCTACAGCCGATCGCAAGGATACCCTGGATTGGTTCAGAGAAACTCCGGATGCCATCCTCACTTCGGTGGGAATTCTCACCACCGGCTTTGATGAGCCTTCCGTGGAAGCCATCATCATCAACCGCGCAACGCGCTCTCTCACATTGTACCACCAAATGATCGGTCGAGGCTCGAGGGTGACCGATACCAAACGCGAGTTTGCCATCATCGATCTGGGAAACAATGTGCAAAGGCTGGGCTCATGGCAAGATTATATCAATTGGGGCGATATTTTCAAATACCCTGAGCGCTACTTTGAGCGCATTCAGGAGCGCGACAATGACCTCATGGCCGATTATCTCTACGAGCGTCCGCCAAGTCTTGACGAGCGATTTGCCAGCACAGCCGATGAAGCGCCTTTCGATATGAAGAAGGTATATCAAGACCTGCAGGCAAAGGGTATGCGCCCCAAGAAGGCAATTGATGCCTCCATCGATAACCATACACAGCAGGTGGTGAGAAATGCCGTAGATTATTACGATGCATTGGAATTGGTGGATCTGCTCAAGGAGGAGATCGAATACCGGTGCAGAATCTACTGCAACTGCCTACACAATGCCACGGAGAGCTACTGCCTGTGGCTGATCGAAACCTATACCCGGAAGCTGAAGAACGCCGTTCGGCAAGAAATGATTTGATGAGATGGCCGCAGAGGTTCGCATGCATCCCGAGTGGAAATCGCTGTT
The DNA here is from genome assembly GCA_007125175.1 of Flavobacteriales bacterium. GTDB lineage: Bacteria > Bacteroidota > Bacteroidia > Flavobacteriales_D > Cryomorphaceae > T3Sed10-241. Next base: position 4,481 of record SLDS01000095.1, on the reverse strand, counting down.
GAGTAAGGAGTTTGAGAGTAATTATTTTCTCGAGTTGCGGCGATTCGTCAAGGAAGAATACGCCAAGGCGAGGGTGTATCCACCTGCCGGGAAGATTTTTCGGGCTTTGGATACTACACCTCCCTCATCGATAAAAGTGCTCATCCTGGGGCAGGATCCCTATCACGGGCCAGGGCAAGCGAATGGTTTGTGTTTTTCGGTAAACGATGGCATACCACAGCCACCTTCTCTTCTCAATATCTTCAAGGAATTGAAGCGCGATCTAGATATTGATCAGCCTGTTAGTGGCGATTTGGGCCCATGGGCTGAGAGCGGGGTGCTCCTGCTCAATGCCACCCTTACAGTAAGGGAGAGGCAAGCGGGTAGTCACCAAAATAGGGGCTGGGAACAGTTCACCGACGCAATCATCAGTGTGGTGAGTGAGCAGTGCAACTCAGTCGTTTTTATGCTATGGGGTGCTTACGCCAGAAAAAAAGCTGCGCTAATTGACTCGGAAAAGCATCTTGTGCTGCAAGCGCCTCATCCATCGCCACTGTCGGCGCACAGGGGTTTTATTGGATGCGCACACTTCTCCTCAGCCAATGCCTATTTGCAGAACAGCGGAAGGAGTCCTGTAGAATGGGATGTGCTATCCTGAGGAATAGCTTAGCCACGCCGAGGACGAGAATCCCAAATTGGGCCTGCTCAGGAGGCCATCCAGATAAGCAGGACGATAGAAGCGAGAATCAATAGGGCAAAAAGCACCGGCCCGGCAATTTCAGGTTCCAATTCTTTGTCTGGCTTGTCAAGCATGATCTATCTGATTTTTGTTGCGAAGTTAGGTATTTTCCACTTTAAGAAAGCGTGAAAAGACATCAACACTTGTGAAAAAACGAAGCTTGTCTCTCATGAAGGCATGGGTCTTGGCTAAGCTCCTGTCAGGGATGATGCCTTGAGCTTTTTCTCGGGTAAAAAAAAACTGATCCATTTGGATCAGTTTTAGTTTTATAGGCTTTGAATGATTTACATCACGGTAGCCAGACACTACGAAGCTTGCTCCATTACATTGGCTGAGATGGTCAGCACGGTATTGGCAGGAGAGGTATTTGCCGTAATGGTTACATTTTTCGTTTGCTTGTTTTTTTGCTTGCCAGGCTTGTACACCACCTCGATCTCGCCTGTGCCTCCTGGTGCGATCGGCTCCTTGGGATACTTTGGAACGGTACAACCACAAGACCCTTTGGCTTTTTCGATAATCAGCGGCTCAGAGCCAGTGTTGGTAAAGGAGAAGATCTTCTTGTGCTCGCTATCCTGCTCAATGGTTCCGAAGTCATGGGCGTTTTCAGCAAATGAAATGGTGGTGAGCGCCACATTGCTGGCTTCAACTTTGCTCGCTTTCATCGGATCTACACGTGAAGCGTCGAGGGCTTCCATTCCTTGTCTTTGAAGTTGATCCTGAGTAGCTTGCCTAGGAGTGCTGCTCACCTGTCCGCTGGCATCGCGCTCAAATTTTGGCTTGGGATCAGAAGGGTCGCTGTATACACCTCTATCTGTACTGAGCAGGTATGCGTTGGCTATCAATCCTACTCCGATCAAAGCAAGTAAACCGATTTTTATTTTCTCGTTCATGGCTTGTTTGGGTTATTCTTTTTCAGTTCAAAGTTAAGAAATCGAAGCCGTCAGTGGCTCCTTTAACAAATCGTTAAAACTCCGTTTTGGCGAGATTGTAAGTGCCGTAGGTGTTTTTTTCGAGCACGTCCATCGCTTTTTGATAGCTTTTCCAGTAGGGGTTGAAGACTTGAAAATAGGCCGAAATGTCCCAAAGATTCCGGGCTATCATAGCTTTAAGCCTGGCATCTATCATGGTACTCGCTTTTTTGTAGTCTTCTTCGTCCCAGTCTATTTCCTCTGCGGCAGCAAATTTTTTGAGTTCTACGATGGCATCACTTACGTCAAATTGCTCGATAAAGGTTTCTACATCGGGGTAATTGCGGAGCAGCTTTTTCCGCTCATTATTGGTGTAAGTGATGGAAAAGGTGTTTAAGACCCCTTTGCGAATGAGATCGCTGTTGAGTTTTGCATTGTAAGTGGTGTCTACAGGCACAAAAATGTCGGGCAATATGCCGCCACCTCCATACACAATACGTTTGCGATCGGTGAGGTATTTCAGGGAATCGGGCATCTGCAGGCTATCGAGTGTAAGGAGCTCGCCTTTTTCGAAGCGCTCAAACTTCTCCATGTAATAGGCCTGTTTGCCTTCGCTGTATGGCTTCTGTATGCAGCGGCCACTCGGGGTGTAGTATTTTTGGGTGGTAAGCCTTACGAGGGAGCCATCGGGTAAGGGTATGGGTCTTTGCACAAGTCCTTTGCCAAAGCTTCTGCGGCCTATCACGAGGCCGCGATCCCAATCTTGTACAGCACCCGACACGATTTCGGAAGCACTGGCAGAGCCCTCGTCAATCAGCACCACAAGTCTGCCCTCCAGAAAGTCTCCATTTGCAGTAGCTCGCGACTCCCTGCGCGGGTAGTTGCGCCCCTCTGTGTATACGATGAGGTCTCCTCGCTTTAGGAATTGGTCGGCCAACTCTATGCTCGTATTGAGCAAGCCGCCTCCATTGCCTTGCAAGTCCAGAATCAAATCCTCCATGCCCTGCATCTTTAGCCGGTGTATGGCGTCGTGAAACTCTTGCATGGTGGTCTTGGAGAATCGGTTCAGCTTGATGTAGCCCACCTTCGGACTGGCCATGTAGGCAGCATCGAGGCTGTAAATAGGAATTTTGTCACGGATGATCTCAAAAGCGATATTGTCGCGGCTTCCCCTTCTCCTTATGGAGACATTCACCTTGGTGCCCTTGTCACCCCGCAGTCTTTTGGCCACATCGGCATTGGTAATCCCGACACCGGCCACAGGCTCATCTTCGATAAAGATGATTTTGTCGCCGGCCATGATGCCAAGCTTCTCACTCGGCCCGCCCGATATTGGGGAGACCACGGTAATGGTATCCTTTACGATATTGAATTGTATGCCGATGCCTTCAAAGTTGCCCTCGAGACCTTCATTGGCTTTTTCCACGTCCTCAGCCGGTATGTATACGCTGTGGGGGTCGAGCTCAGCCAGCATATGAATGATAGCATCTTCGACCAATTTGTCGGTATTTACGCTGTCTACATAATTTTGATCGAGGTGGTAAAGGAGTGCTGTAAATTTCTCAGCAGATTGACGGAAGTCGGGCTCCAGTAGCGGGTTTTGTCCAAAAGAAAAGCCGCTGCACCACAACAGTGCCAGAGCCACAAAAAATACTCTCATAGGGTGATTTGAATTCGGTAGCATAAAATTACGCATTTGCTGCCAGCGTCTTGCATGGGCGTCCCGTTAATTAAGGTTAAGAGGGCCTGGCAATCTTTCGCTGATTTATTACGCGGCTGCTTCGGATTTGTTCAAGATTCGTGCCATGCACATGTACGTAACATTGTCAGGTGTATTGCGTACACAGGCTTCGATGCCAGCCTGTAAGAATTTGAACACTTCAGAACGCTGCAAATACTTCGCTTAAGAACGATATGAATCCCCCACCATTGTACAAATTCAGCAAGGAAGATTGGGATGCTCTTGAGGAGCAGTTCAAGAAGCTGCATGTCAATAGTTTTTCCTTTGTGCTTGACAATAATGGCTCACTTCAGGAGGCCCGCTCCACCTATGCAGATGCCTTCGTGTATTATGTGCAATTGCTGGAGCTACGGGGCATGGACTTGAGCTCAAAGGCCGAAGGAATCATTTATTCTTTTGCGCGAAAGCTGTGGATTCAAAAGCTTCAAAAACGACGGGTAAACCTCGATTTTGTGAAGCATCGGCGAGAGTTTTTTGAAATGGAAGATGCCTTCCACCAGATGGACTCCATCCAAAAGCGCACCATCAGAACTGGCGAATCGCTCGCAAGTGCTGGAGAGCCGTGCCGCACACTGCTGCTCGAGTGCCTTGGACGAAAAAAACCAATTGAAGAGGTGGCCTCGAGGCTTCGTTTTGCCGATGAAGAGAGAGCGCTGCAAAGCCTTAGCAAGTGTGTGCTGAATATGATCAAGAAATTGGATGGCAAGGAAATTGCTTTGGCAGAACCTCAATTGCGCCGCATCATGCGCCTTACCCTTGAGGGTATGGAAGAGCCACAGCAAGACTGGAGCGAAGATGAAGCTGTATGCCTCACCCTTATGACCCGGCTATCTGTGATGATACGCAATTACGTGGTTCGCAATGAACGCATTCAGCATTTGAAATCCCTGCAGGAGAGATGTCTGGATCAATGTGAGGCATCCGAAGATGTTTTTGAAAGTAAACAAGAATCCAAAGAGTCAAGGAACAGTATGAAACCCATTACCATAATATCCCTTGCCGTGCTCGCAGCGGTAGGGGCTTCAGTGATCACAGCCTTTGGCCTTACTGAGAGCATGCGAAAGCCCCATGTGGAGGTAGTGACTCAATCGACGGTGGCGGTGGCAAGCCCCAT
>SLDS01000167.1 GCA_007125175.1 Flavobacteriales bacterium | reverse complement strand
ATCGCCTTCGCACCAGCATGCCGCTGCCTTTGGGAGGCGTCTTTGGGCTTCACCGACCTTCACGGCGAGCTTCATGCCCATCTCAAGGCTTAATCGGCCTGATAAACAAGAAGCTGCCAGCATGCCGGCGCCATATCCGGAGACTGCTTTGGCTTCGATGCCCATGGACTCCCACAATCGGAAAGCCGCGTAATTCCAAAGCAGTAGAGCAGGATGGGCCAGGTCGGGCCGGCCCAGCCAATCTGTGCCGGATGCTCCATCACCCGACTCGAATATGAGCTTGCGAAGATCTTTGATCATCACCGCTCCGGCGGCATCCAAGGCTTCGTCGCAAGCCTTTGTGAATACGGGATAGCTCCTGTAGAGGGCGGGCACATCAGCAAGGGGAAAGTCCCCATCACCCGCACAGAGAAATCCTGCTTTGCCACTGCGAACATCAGTCTTGGATGCTTGAAGGTCTGCATCTCCAAAGGCATCCAGACCAGTGAGTAGCTCATCGATATTTTTCGCGATGAATGCCTTGCGCAGGGATAAATGGTCCCTGCCCACCGCCAGCGCTTGGGAGAGCTCTGTAGGTGACAGGCTATCCCTGTGCTCTTTGATAAAAGTCTTTAAGTCGCTGATGCGGGCGGACAGTGCTTCCCGCTTATGGGCTGATACAGGAAAAAGATACTCTCCCTCAGCATGGGCGTCTTTGCCCTTACGTCCCTGCACAGAAGGTGCTGCCTCCAGAATTACGTGGGCATTGGTACCACCAAAACCGAAGGAACTGATGCCAATCCGGATCGGTTCCTTACCGGATGGAAAAGAAGTTGTTTCTCTTGGAATTTGAATCTTGGACTCATCCCAGTCGAGCTGGGGATTTGGTGTGTCAAAATTCACTTGGGTAGGCAATTTGGCCTCGTGCAGGCATAGCACAGATTTGATGGCACCGACGAGACCGGCAGCTGCTTCGCTGTGGCCTATACAGGCCTTTACCGAGCCCAGGAGCAAGGGCGATTTTCTCTCCGCATTGCAATAAGCGGTGCGCAGGGCATTGTACTCGATGTGGTCTCCAAGGATACCGCCCGTACTATGTGCCTCCACTGCAGCAACTTGATGCGGCTCGAGTCCGGCATTCTTCAGGGCCTGCCTGATCACCTCCACCTGCGCCAAGCCATTGGGGGCACTCAATCCATTGCTGCGACCATCCTGATTGACCGCCGTACCGCGTACGATGGCCAGGATGGAATTGCCATCGCCCAAGGCTGCGCTCTGCTTCTTGAGGAGCACCACGCCGCAGGCTCCGCTGCGAACGAATCCATCGGCAGAAGCATCAAAGCTGCTGCATTTGCCTGTATCAGATATCATACCGCTTCCCGCAAAAGACAAATTGCCGTCCGGAGAAGCGAGAAGATTGACTCCGGCCACGATGGCCATGCTGCACTCACCGCGATCTAGGGCGCCGGCTGCTTCATGCAATGCCACAAGGGATGATGAGCAAGCCGAATCAATGGCCATGCTGGGCCCCTTGAAGTCGAAGTGGTAGGAGAGGCGATTGGCAGCAATGCTGTAGGAGCCGCCTGTGGCTGTGTAGATATTCCTGATTTCGCTCTCATGCAGCATCATATCGCAATAGTCGCTGCCAGAAATCCCGACATAGACGCCTATATCTTTGCCACGAAGGCTTGCCGGAGCATAGCCGGCACTCTCGATGGCCTTGTAGGTCTCCTGCAGCAGAAAGCGCTGCTGGGGATCCATCTGCTTTGCCTCCAGGGGGGTGATACCGAAGAAATCTGCATCAAAGAGGCTTACATCCTTCAGATATCCACCCTTGCGGTGTGCTGCCTCTGCGGCATTGGCCAGGCTGCCCTGCCAGAGCTGTGCAGGCGGATCGGTAATGGCGGAGCGGCCTTCAAAAAGCAGATCGCGGAAAGCCTCCAGATTTTCGGCTCCTGGAAATTTTCCGGCCATACCGACTATCACAGCGGGGTCTGCTCCCTTCTCAGCCGACACGGGGGCAGGCGCTGCAGATTCCGCTGGCTTAGGAGCTGATGGCACCTCCACCTGCGCAGGAGATGAAGCCCTATCTTCTTCTGATGCTTTGCTTTTCGGAGCATCCTCCTCTACCTGTTGCGGCTTGGCTCCGAGGTGATCACTGAGCTTGCGCACACTGCTGTAGTCGAAGAGATCGGTTGCGGGCACCTCTCTTCCGAGGTATTCACTGATATCCTCCGAGAGCTGTATACCCTGAATTGAGCTCACTCCAAGACTCGCAAAAGCGGCGTCCGGATCAATTTTGTTTTCATCGATTTCCAATAGGCGGGCTATGGCTGCCTTGAGCCACTTTTGGATCTCTTCGCTGCTGGGCGCCTTTTCTTCCGCCTCTTTGGGCTGCTTTGCTTTTTGAGCAGCAGCGATAGGGCTCATCTCTTCCACCTTGGGCTCTGCCTTCAAACTCTCAGGCTTCCACACATCGAGTACCCCATCGACCTCGCCCTTCAGGTAAAGCTTTTGGCAGAGGGTGCGCTGTATTTTTCCACTGGTGGTCTTCGGCAAGCGTCCCGGGCTGATCAGGTATATGGCCAGCAGAGGTATTTCATGCTGGGCCAAGACCTCTCTGGTAACCGCTTCGTAGATGCCGTCTTTATCAAACTCGCGGATATGGCTTCGTGAAATTTCCTGAAAAAGTACCACGCGCTCACCTCCATCAACCTCCACGCTGAAGGCCGCACCCGCATTTTCTTCCAGATGGGGATGCGCCGATTGAGCGGTGCGCTCAATGTCTTGTGGGTAGATGTTCGCACCATTTACGATGATGAGCTCCTTGAGTCGCCCGGTGATGTAGATGAGGCCTTTGTCAAAAAATCCCAAATCGCCCGTGCGGAGGAAATGGAGTTTTCTGTCCTCCTCGCTGCCTCCATGCTCAATTTTGGCATGGAATATCTCTTCGGTAAGTTCGGGGCGTTTCCAATATCCCTTGGTTACACTGGGCCCATTTATCCATATCTCACCTATTTCGCCATCGGGCAGGAGGGTTTTCGTGTCAGGTTGGACAATCCTGAAGGTCATTTGATCCAAAACCGGACCACTGCTTACCAGTCTCTTTGCAGCTTTGCCAGCAGCCGGGGGCTCTACTTTGCCATCGAGCAGCTTGTCGGGATCGGCCTTGATCACCTCGCTGCTGCTCACTTCACCTGTCACCATGAGTGTGGTCTCTGCCATTCCGTAACAGGGTAGAAAGGTATTTTCGCTGAAGCCGTACTGTCCAAATCGCTTTTTGAAGCGATCGAGTGTATCAGCCTGTACAGGCTCTGCCCCATTGCAAGCACGCGTCCACAAACTGAGATCTACTCCTTGCAATTCTTCATCTTTGATCTGCTTTACGCAAAGATCATAGGCAAAATTTGGTGCCGCGCTTACTACGGCTTTGTATCGGGAGATGGCCTTCAACCAACGCGCGGGCCGCTTGATGAAATCAACCGGCGACATCAGGGTGAGGGTACCTCCTTGATAGAGGTTGTTGAGTATCTTACCGATCAAGCCCATATCGTGATAGATAGGAAGCCAGCTCACGATGTTGTCAGCGTTTTGGGTGGCCCGGGCGATCAATTCGGTATTGTGCACCAAATTGGCATGGGTTACTTCCACACCTTTGGGACTGCCTGTTGATCCTGAAGTATACTGGAGAAAGGCCACTTCCTCGGGCTTCACTTCCGGCAGGTCCATGGCGGGTGCTCCAGACATGTCTTCGATCGTGAGCCATTTGAGATCCTTGAGCTCTTCCCTTTCGGCAAACCAATCTTGCGCTTTTCCGGCAGCCTCAGCATTGCTCAGGGCCAATACCGGCGTACAATCTTTGGTCACACTTTCAAACCGTTGCAAACGTCTCCTGCCAGATGGGGGATACATGGGTACCGAAATAACACCAGCCATGAGGCAGGCGCAATACACCACGACAAAATCCAAACCGGATGGAAAGATTAGGATGGCCCGATCACCGGGCTTGGCAATCTTAAGAATGCCACGGGCGCACTCTTCCGATCGTTCATACAATTCCTTATATGTGAGGGTTTCACCTTCTTCTTCACCATTGATCAGGTAGCGGTAAGCAAGCTTGTCACCACGTTCTTTTGCGTGAGAACGCATGGCTTCAACAAGGGTGGAAAACTTAGTGAAAGAGGGATCAGTACTCATGGATGTGTGAGCTTTTTAGTTAGAGGGTTGGGTGTGCATAAAATGCGATATACGCACAAAAGGCTGTGAAGTTAGCCAAAAGCTCCTCTGCTTTCAAAAAAATCATCGCAGGCATACAGGCACAGCTGAATTCGGTCACACTCCATTGAATCCAGAAGTTATTTTGCAGTGCGAGTCCACAAGGTATTGGTGGGCTCCGAAGCACTGCGGGCTGAAAGCTTTGCCCTATCTTTGCATTGTGAAAACAGCCGGAAAAAAGCGCGTTGTAGTTGGCCTCTCAGGTGGAGTGGATTCCAGTGTGGCTGCCTATTTGCTCAAGGAGCAAGGCTACGACGTGCTGGGCCTCTTCATGAAAAATTGGCATGATGAATCTGTGACCCTCTCCAATGAATGCCCATGGATTGAGGACAGCAATGATGCCATGTTGGTGGCTCAGATGCTTGATATTCCCTACCAGGCTATCGACCTGAGCGAGGTGTACAAGTCCCGGATCGTCGACTACATGTTTGACGCTTATGCTTCGGGCATTACTCCCAATCCGGATGTACTCTGCAACAGGGAAATCAAATTTGATGTTTTTCTCAAGACAGCCCTCAAGCTGGGAGCCGACTTTGTGGCCACAGGCCATTACTGCCGCAAGGAAAGCATTGAGATGAAGAACGGAAAAGCAATTCATCGCCTCCTTGCGGGTAAGGATCCCGGCAAAGATCAGAGCTACTTTTTGTGCCAGATCAATCAGGAGCAGCTCGGGCGGGCTCTTTTTCCGATAGGTGAATTGCACAAATCGGAGGTGAGAAAGATTGCCGCTGAAATTGGTCTTCCCACAGCCGAAAAGAAGGATTCACAAGGTCTGTGCTTTGTGGGCAAAATTCGACTACCCGATTTTTTGCAGCAGCAGCTCAAAGCCAAAGAAGGTGAGATCGTAGAGATTCCCGCCAAAGCTATAGCCGAAAAAGATTTGGTGGAGGTACATGCCGAAGGTGGGAGCAGCGACAGAAGCCTGGCAGAGCTCACGGCTCCGCATGTGCTGAAGCCGGAGATGGGTCGTGTTGTGGGCCGCCACATGGGAGCCCATTTTTTCACCATTGGCCAGCGAAAAGGCCTGCAAGTAGGTGGTCGGCCCGAACCGCTCTTCGTGATTGGCACCGACGTACATCGCAATGAGGTCTATGTGGGCCAGGGTGAACAACATCCCGGATTGTACCGCAAGGGGCTCTTCGTGAGCAAGGAGGACAGCCACTGGCTGCGACCGGACTTGCAGCTGTTGGTAGGTGAACAAGCTGATTATCAGCTTCGAATTCGCTATCGACAGCCCCTACAAAAAGCGACGCTGCATCAGGAAGAAGAAGGGCTCTACATCATCTTTGAAGAGGCGCTGCGCGGCGTGGCCCCCGGACAATTTGCCGCTTGGTATGATGGAGAAGAGCTGATCGGCTCGGGAGTCATTCGGTGAGCGCTATTCCTTGAGCGGGATACAGGATATTCAAGCTCCGGAGAAGGAAGGCCTTCAAAGCGATTTTGCAGCAGCGCTCTCTAAGGTCTCATCGATCATATAGCGGTTGCGCTCAGGATCCGTGCCACGTACGAGCTCAGCTACGAAGCCCCCTATGAAGAGTTGGGCACCTATGACCATCGCTGTGAGCGCAATGTAAAATGCCGACATGGTGGCAATATTCTTGGCCGGAATCTCATGGTACATCGCGTAGAGCTTTGAGAGAATCAGATATCCCACCATAAGGAAACCGATCACAAAACTGATAGAGCCGAGGGTTCCAAAAAGGTGCATTGGCCGCTTGCCGTAAGTGCTAACGAAGCCCAGGGTGAGCAAGTCCAGCGGCCCCTTGATGAAACGCGAGAGCCCATATTTGGTCTTGCCATACTTGCGGGGCCGGTGCTGCACCACCTTCTCCCCTATCTTCTCGTAGCCCATACGCTTGGCCAATACGGGTACGTAGCGGTGCATATCACCGTAGAGTTCGATTTGCTTTACCACCTTGGTTCGATAAGCCTTGAGGCCGCAGTTGAAGTCGTGCAGGTGTATGCCCGACATCTTGCGCGTAGCCCAATTGTAGAGCTTTGTTGGGATGGTTTTGGACAGGGGGTCATAGCGCTTTTTCTTCCATCCCGATACCAGGTCATAGCCATCCTCGCGTATCATGCGCACCAGTTCGGGAATCTCATCTGGAGAATCCTGCAAGTCGGCATCCATGGTGATGAGCACATCGCCGCGTGCTGCCTGAAAGGCGCAGTGCAAGCCTGCCGCCTTGCCGTAATTTCGGGCAAATCGCATCGCACGGATGTAGGGGTAACTCGAGCTGAGCTCTTCTATCACCTGCCAGCTCTCATCGGTGCTGCCGTCATCCACCAAAATCACCTCAGCCTCCAGTGACGAATCTACGAGCACCTTATCGATCCAAGCCAGGAGTTCGGGCAAGGACTCGGCCTCGTTGTACAATGGTATCGCGATGGAGATTAGCTTGTTCAATGGCTGCAGCTGTGTTTTTTCAGGATTCGCTTGCCTCCCCCTGAAACTCGGGGGGATTCTTTTTCAGAAAAGCCGCAAAGATAAGGCTTAATACCAGAAAATACAGGGAATAGTACAAGAGGCCTTTCATGAGGCCCTCGAAGGTATGGCCTTGGCGAATATTCTCTTCGGTGAGCGCCATGGTTTCCCGCATCTGCTCCTCCGGCACCCTGCCTTCCATAAAGTATTTTTGGCTTTCGAGGGTGCGCCTGAGCAGTACCTCTGTGTATTCCGTATCGATAAAATCTACATAGATCCACATGAACACACTGTAGATGAAGCCCCCACCGAGTAAACCCAAAAAGCCGAGCCTAAAGACCTGCCCAAAACGGATGTAGCCGCCAAGCATGCGGCGCTCCTTGATGGCAAAAATGGGTGCAAGGGCAATGGGAGCTATAAACATGAGCATAGCAAAAGTAAAACCCAGCCACATGTTTGCTCCAAAGATGACCTGAAAAAGGGCCAATAAAATGGAGATGACGGCATAGGTGATCGCGAGTGATATGGTTTGTTGCTCTTTCATGCGGTTTTGGTTTTCGCTTCTGCAAATATAGAATTGCGTGGCAATCGCTCATTGAAAAATCGTATGGCCGGTGGGCAGGCCTCTAAAGAGCGGATAAACCCGGTAGCACAACGAAAAAACAGGATTGTGTTCACTTTCCATTGCAGAGTTGCAAGGGAGTTGTACTTTTGCGCTGGGCAAGTCTCATACGACCAGCTCCTGCAGAACTCCCCCAGGCCAGGAATGGAGCAAGGGTATGTGGTTGTAGCGGTGCGATGTGAGTAGCTTGCCCACTTTTTTTTATCATGGTGCAAAAAGTCGTACTCGTCACCGGTGCTTCGTCGGGAATCGGACTTGCCACGTGTGAGTACTTATCGACCCGTGGCTACAAGGTGTACGGCACCAGCCGAAAGGCTTCTGAAAATCAAGTGAGCAAAGGCATTCCAATATTGCAATTGGATCTGGAAGATTACGCCAGCATCCAAAGTGCAATAGGGCACCTCATATCGAAGGAGGGCCGGATAGACGCCCTGATCAACAATGCCGGTGTAGGCATCGCCGGAGCCATTGAAGACTGTAGCCCGGAAGATGTAGAAAAGGTTTTTCGCACCAATGTTTTCGGAGTCATGGAGTGCTGCAGGGCAGCCATCCCCTCCATGCGGGCCCAGGGTGGCGGCTGGATTGTGAATATTTCGAGCATCGCCGGAGAATTTGGCCTACCCTTTCGGGGTGTATACTGCGCCAGCAAGAGTGCACTCGATCTCTTTTCTGAGACCTTGCGAATGGAGTTGAAGCCCGCCAATATAAGGGTGAGCATCGTGCAGCCCGGCGATGTGCGCACCAATATCAATTCCAACAGACTGCTCGGCGCCCGAAGCACGAGTGAAGACTCACCACACTACCATCACTTCAAGAAAATATACAACGAGATCTCCGACGATGTAGCCACAGCCAAAGACCCGGAAATGGTCGCCCGCATCATTTGGAAAATACTCCAACTGGATAAGCCCAGAATGCGCTACCCGGCTGCCAGCTTTATACAGCGGCTCTCGCTTTCGCTAAATCGGGTGCTCCCCAAGCACATCTTTCAAGGCATGCTGATGCGCAAGTATCCTGTGGAGTAGGTACTCCCTGAGCTGCTTGCGCCAAATTCCGACAGGAGACACTCATTGCCCGCATTTTACGCATTCAGTACTGAGTATCTCAAATGCAGCCACAGCAATGCGCACCACGCGGCTTGACTTCGGGTCGGGGTCAAAAAAGTGAACAAATTGATGCCAGTCCGGCCATCGCGGCGCTGCACAATGCTTATTTTTGCGGAAGCATGCAACTCGACGATCTCACCCTGATAAATTTCAAAAACTACGAGGAAGCCAGCCTCGAGCTGGATCCCAGGATCAACATCTTCACAGGGCTCAACGGACAGGGCAAGACCAATATCCTCGACGCCGTGCACTACCTCTCCGCCTGCAAAAGCTACTTCAACCCCATTGACAGCCAAAACATACGGCACGGTGAGGACTTCTTCGTACTCGAAGGCCACTTTTCCAATGGTTCAGGAAGCGATAAAGTGTACTGCGGGGTGAAAAAGGGCCAGAAAAAGGTGTTTCGCAAGAACAAGGAAGATTACGAGCGCCTCGCCGACCACATAGGCCGCTTTCCGGCGGTGGTGATATCTCCTTACGACAAGGACTTGATAAGCGAGGGTAGCGAGCTGCGCCGCAAATTCATGGACAGCATCATTTCACAGTACAACAAGCCCTACCTCGATCACCTTATCGCCTACAACAAAGTGCTAAAACAGCGCAATAGCCTGTTGAAATATTTTTGGGAAAACCGCTGTTTCGATGCTGAACAACTGGAGGTATGGGACTTGCAAATGGCCAGCCTCGGCCAGTCCATACACAGTGAGCGCTCTCAATTTGCCGAAGGCTTTCAGCCTCTTTTCCAGTCGCATTATGCCGCCATAAGCGGAGGGCAGGAAAGCGTGGAATTGCTATACCGCAGCGATTTCAGTGATGGAAATTTCGCTGAGCGACTGCGCGACAGCCTTGAAAAAGACCGCCGCACCCAATTCAGTCAAGTAGGCATACACAAGGACGATCTCAAATTCGGCATCGGTGGCCATCCCCTCAAAAAATTTGGTTCTCAAGGCCAACAAAAAACCTACCTCATCGCCCTAAAGCTCGCTCAATTTGACCTGATACATGAAGGCACAGGCCGCAAACCGCTGCTTATGCTCGACGATATTTTTGACAAGATAGACGACGAGCGGGTGGCCCATCTCATGCAATTGGTCAAAGAGGGGCGCTTCGGACAAATCTTCATCACCGACACACACAGTGGGCGCGTGAAGGATATCTTTGAGCAGAGCGGACAAAAAGCCAAACTATTCACTGTAAGCAAGGGTCATGTACAGCCATAGAAAAGACAATGAAGAAGCGCTCGGAGGCGTGATAGAACGACTGCTGAAAGCATACGGCCTCGAGGATGGGTATTACGCCGCCGCAATGATCACCCATTGGGAAAAGATGATGGGTACGGCTGTGGCGCGACATACCCGAGAGCTCAAGCTGAAGGACGGCGTGCTGACCATTAAGCTGGAGTCGGCCAGCTTGAGGCAGGAATTGAGCTACGCCAAGGAAAAGATTGCCGAACGCATCAACCAGGAATTCTTTCCCGGACTCGTGAAGGAAGTGGTGCTCAGCTGATCAGAGTTTGTGCCCGGTGCATGGGCACAGGGCCCAACCTCTGCCCGCCCCATGGACCGGCAGTGTCTGCTTTTCAGCAAAAAAGCAGCGCGGAAAGTGTCTTAGCCTACTTCTTCCCTTCCGGAAAAATGAAAGGCGCTCTCGATGGCGGCATTCTCATCGCTGTCCGATCCATGCACGGCATTTTTGGCTTTGGATTCAGCGTAGAGTTTGCGAATGGTTCCCTCGGCGGCCTCAGAAGGATCAGTAGCGCCGATGAGCTCACGGAAGTCAGCCACAGCATTGTCTTTCTCGAGAATGGCAGCCACAATGGGGCCGGAGATCATGTAGTCCACCAATTCGCCAAAGAAAGGACGCTCTTTGTGAACGGCGTAGAAAATCTCTGCATCCTTGCGCGAAAGTCGGGTGAATTTCATTGCGACTATGCGAAATCCTGCATCGGTGATTTTCGCGAGGATGTGGCCGATGTGATTGGCCTCGACGGCGTCGGGCTTGATCATGGTAAAGGTTCTGCTTCCAGCCATTGCTTCTTTGTATTAGGGTATTGGAGATATCGTTTTAAAATCGCCGCAAAGTTAGCCATTCTTTGCAGTCGGCAAGCCTTTCACTCCATTTTGCCGAAAGGCGGAGAAAAGAGATGTATAAATCTGATATAATGAACACTAAAATGCTACTACGGAAAAATATCCATCGCAAAATCGCCACTACAGAGGTCCTAAGCCCAGAAAATGCAAGAAAGTCCTGCAGCTGAAAACAAAAAAAACTATTTTTGCGGCTTGAATCAAAAGAAGCCCTCTCAATGGCCAAGAAGAAAAAATCTGGTGAAGAAACCATTGTCGATGTACAAAAGGCATATTCAAAAACAGAGCAATACGTAGAAGACAATAGTAAGATCATCATGATCATTGGAGCCATTTTGCTCCTGCTCTTTGGTGGTTATTTCGCCTTTACCCGACTCTATCTCTTCCCGAAAAATGAGGAAGGCATGGAAATGCTTTGGAAGGCCGAGTACTGGTTTGAGATTGACTCTCTGAACAAGGCCTTGATCGGTGATGAATCCTACTACGGCTTTGAGTACATCGCCGATGAGTATGGCAGCACGCAGGCGGGTGAACTGGCAGCGTACTACTGCGGGGTGATTTACATGGAGATGGGCGAATACGACCGGGCATTGCACTACCTCGATAAGGTGAGTCTCAGCGATCAAATGGTGGGAGCTATCTCCCGCGGGTTGATGGGCGATGCCTATGTGGAGCAAGGCCAGATGAGCCAGGCTTTGAGGGCCTATCAAAGGGCGATTGACCACTCTGACAACCCGCTCACTGCTCCCATCTACCTCAAGAAAGCTGCGCTGGTACACGAAGACCTCGGTAATGCCGATGAGGCATTGAAAATGTACCGCAGAATCAAAGACAAGTTTCCAAGCAGCGAAGAGGCCAAAAACATCGATTCATACATCGCCCGCGTTGGCGGTTGAGTTAAATGGCTACTGAGGGCAAAAACCTGAGTGCATATGATGCGCGCAGCCTCGGAGAGGCGAAGCGTCTGCGCATAGCCTTGGTTCACTCAGAGTGGAATCAAGAAATCACAACTGCTCTGCTCAAAGGAGGCTTGGATACCCTGCGCGAATTGGGCCTACAAGAGGACAATATCCTGGTAAGAGGCGTGCCGGGCAGCTATGAACTGCCACTGGGCGCCCAGTGGATTGCTGAGCATGAAAATGTCGATGCCATCGTAGCCATAGGATCTGTCATTCAGGGCGAAACAAGGCATTTCGAATTCGTATGTCAGGCTGTGGCCCAAGGCATCAAAGACGTCTCACTCAAGACCGGGGTTCCGGTAATCTTCTGCGTGCTCACCGACGATACCATCGATCAAGCCCGCGCGCGATCGGGCGGACAGCATGGCAATAAGGGCGTAGAGGCAGCTGTGGCCGCTGTGCGCATGGCTAGCCTGAAAAAACAGATCACAAAACAGGGCTAAAGCAGAGGGCCGGTGCCGTGCAGAAATCACTGCCCGCTCCGGCGCAGTGAATTTCAAAAATGTACGACACCAAATACAGCAAGAGCGATGAAAGAAGTATCCCTTTCCCTCCCGAAAGGATTGAACGGCAGCACAGCCGCCGATTTGATCCGGCAATACGGCAGTCCAATCTACTATTACGACACAGCCACCATGGAGCGGCAATACGGACTGCTCAAGGATGCCTTTGCCGAAGTGCCACTCAAGATCAACTATGCCTGCAAAGCGCTGACGAATATCAATGTACTTCGCTTCTTCCGCTCACTTGGCAGCGGACTTGATACCGTCTCCATAGAGGAGGTAAAGTTGGGACTTAGGGCTGGTTTTGAGCCATCCGACATCATTTTTACACCCAATGGGGTAAGCATTGAGGAGCTCTGTGAAGCGGCAGAGCTCGGTGTCCGGGTGAATATCGACAGCCTCGGTATGCTGGAGCAATTTGCCAACCGCATGGGCAGTGATTACCCGGTATGCATCCGCCTCAACCCGCACATCAATGCAGGAGGCAACAGCAAAATTTCCGTGGGCCATATCGACTCCAAATTTGGCATAAGCATCCACCAAACAAGACATCTCGAGCGGCTGGTAAAAAAACTGGGCATCAAGGTGGAAGGCTTGCACATGCACACCGGCAGCGATATTCTCGACGTGGATGTATTCCTGCGAGGTGCCGAACTGCTGCTGGAGGTGGCACGCGAGTACAAGGATCTGCGCTACATCGACTTTGGCAGTGGCTTCAAAGTGGCCTACAGCGATCAGGATATCGCCACCGATGTAGCCGAAATGGGTGAAAAGATGACTGAGCTCTTTCAATCCTTTTGCAAGGAGTACGGCCGCATGCTGCAGCTTGAATTTGAACCCGGAAAGTATTTGGTGAGCGAGGCAGGATACTTCCTTTGTGAGGTGAACGCCGTAAAAACCACAACGGCAACGGTCTTTGCACAAGTGAACAGTGGACTCAATCACCTGATAAGGCCTATGTTTTACGACGCCTATCACCACATCAGCAACCTGAGCCGGCCAGAGGGCAAGCCGAGGGTGTACACCGTGGTGGGTTACATCTGCGAGACCGATACTTTTGCCAGCGATCGGCTCATTCCCGAGATTCAGGAGGGTGATGTACTGGCTTTTCACAATGCCGGAGCCTACTGCTACGCCATGAGCAATAACTACAATAGCCGACTGCGACCTTCCGAAGTGTGGCTGCACCGTGAAAAGCTGCAGTTGATACGTGAGCGGGAGGAGTTGAGCGATCTGCTTGCAAGGCAGGTGGAACTCGAGGAACTTTGAGCACCCAAAAGACGCATTCGATCAGGGCCCTATGAGGAGAAAATGCATGTCGGCAATTGAGTGGTATTTGATTATTTTTGGCGCATGATTTTCACCTTCCTTTCGGAAAAAGCGCTGCCCGCACAGGAGGTTTCAAAGCGTAGGGCTTCCAGGAGCTTGGCTGCGATATTCGCCATATTTGCGCTCAGCCTCTTTTTGCCGAAAGGCGCCAATGCGCAGGTAGAGATACGCCCCACCATGGGCATGAACCTCACCGAGCTGAGCAAAACCCCCGATGACTTGAGCAGTCAGGCAAGGCTCGGAGTGCAAATAGGTGCAAGTGCCTTATTCGGTCAAAGGCTATATCTGCAGCCCGGTGCTTATTGGTTTTCGCGCAGCGTAGAGTTCAGCCGACCGGGAGACACCAACTTCGATCAAAGCCTCAATGGTGTGCTGCTGAATATGTGGCTGGGATACCGATTCATCGATCCCGAGCAAAAATCTTTGATGAATGTACGCCTCTTTGCAGGCCCGGCCATGATGTTTCTCAATAAGGCTGAGCTGAGTGATGGTGAACTCAACGAAAGCATCGACTGGAATCAGAGTCAATGGGGCACACAAGTAGGCCTTGGCCTGGATATTGCTATCTTCTTTTTTGACATCGGCTATGAGGCAGGTCTGAGCGCCAGTGGAGCCGGAGAAACGGGCAGTTCTTTCAGCGATTTGAAAAACAACACATTCTTCATCAATACCGGAATCATTCTTCGCTTTTGAAGTGTACTGATCGAAGCGGGATAAGATGAACTGACACAGAAACAATTCAACATGAAAACATTGATAAGCCTGGCAGGAGCCCTGATACTGATCGGAGCAGCCAAAGAAAGTATCGTCCTTCAATTTGCCTTGGAAGAAAACAAGGTCTACAAACAAGACGTCAGCATAGAGAATACCATCAAGCAAAGTTTTGGAATGCAAGAAATGGTGGTAGAATCGAGCATACGATCAAGTACCTACTTCGAATTGGTGCAGCGTGAAGCCAATGGCGGGCTGTACGACATCTGGTATGCCGATCTGGCAACCGAAAGCAAGATGGATGGCATGGAGCAAAACATAAGCAGCGATGACGATAGCACCCCGCTAGGTGCAGTGCTCGGTGCTCTTGTGGAAAAGAAATTTCAAGTGGAAATCGACAATAAGGGCGAAGTAGGCACCGTGAGCGGGCTTGAAGAAATACTGAGCGAAGCGATGGAGGGTACAGACGCCGCTGCACTGCCCATGGCCGAGATGATCGAGACCAGCTATGGAGAGCCGGGACTCATCCGCAACCTGGAGATGACCCTCAACATATTCACCGATGAAAAGCTCAAAAAAGGAAAGCAATGGAAAACCACACAGCTCTCCAATTCGGGCTTTCCGCTCATCCTTGAGACCACCTTTACCCTCAAATCACTTGAGGGAGGTGTGCTGCACATCGATGTGTACTCTGACATCTCAGTGGATCCCGACAATGCCGACACCAACCTGCAGGGCATGGATGCCACCATCTTTCTGGAGGGTGAACGCAAGGGAAGCTTAGAGGTAGAGG
The DNA here is from genome assembly GCA_007125175.1 of Flavobacteriales bacterium. GTDB lineage: Bacteria > Bacteroidota > Bacteroidia > Flavobacteriales_D > Cryomorphaceae > T3Sed10-241. The sequence goes on along the minus strand of SLDS01000167.1, from coordinate 949 downwards.
CAGCTACAGGCTGGATACTCAGTGGAGAATACAATGATGATATTGCAGGGAGCATCCGCTTGGAAGACAGCGCCCAATTTCCCGAAGGCCTCACGGTGCCGCTTGAGATCGCAAGCAGAATCCACATTAAGGGACAGTAGGTAATCAAGCAATGAGGCCGTTCGATAGACCGGCTACTCAGGGCTCAGGCTAGCGCGTGCGCACATGCTTCCACAGCTTGACTTGCCAAGAGGTGTGAACGGTGCAAAGGTGATTGTCATCGCTGTCGTGTACTAGAACCTTGCAAGTGTAAATGGCCTTGGCATGCTCATCGAGTTGTACTTTCAGTTCGGAGAGCAGTTCCTCGGCTTTCAGCTCAAAACGTGCAAAGGCATCCTTACGGGCCTGATAGTGGTATTCCACTTCCAGCTTTTGCATGATGAGGCGGTAGTCTTTGGGCTTCAGGGTGCGCAATAGCACGAGCCCACTGCAAAACTCGGCTGCCGTGGCAAGTCCGCAAGCGTGGATGCCTCCGATGTGGTTGTGGTTGGAGCGGCGCTTTCGGATTCGGGTCACCACAGCATGCTCTTCCACCTGATGGATGGCAATGCGGTGCGGAAAATTGAATGGAATGCCCAGCCAAAGAATAAAATTCAGCTTGCGGCGGGCCCATGTGCTGCGCGCGGCAGCCTCCAGCATATTTCCTAGATCAAGCTTCAAGGATGGGCGCGAGATCGGGTTTATGATAGCGATCGCTCTTGAGCACCTTGCCATCCTCGCGGTAAATGGGTCGTCCGGAGGCATCGAGTTTGCTCATATTGCTCGCTTGGATTTCGCGAAACACTTCTTCCATTTTGCCCTGTAGGCCATGCTTGAGCATGGTGCCACAGAGTATGTAGAGCATATCACCGAGGGCATCCGCCACTTCTACAAGGTCTCCCCTTCTCGCAGCGTCGAGGTATTCTTCATT
>SLDS01000184.1 GCA_007125175.1 Flavobacteriales bacterium | reverse complement strand
GTCAGGCGATAGTGAAGTGATCAGCCTACCGGCTTACGAGCCGATGGCAGAAGGTGCTCTGACCTTCTTTGCCGCCACCCAATCGCCCAATGGCTCAGTAGATGAGAATCCGCTGAATGATCAGGCCAATGCTAGCTTTAGTTCCATTGCTGAGGGGCAATCTGTGGAGCTGGAAATCGTACTCGATTGCTGGGGTGCTGAGGTCACATGGGAGATACGCGACAATGACAGCGATGACTTGCTCGCCCAAGGTGGGCCCTATTCCAATGGCACTGCAGGCACCAGCGAACTGGAAGAAATTTGTTTGCCGCAAGGCTGCTACACATTCACCATTTTTGACAGTTTCGGCGATGGCCTCGAAGGCAGCGCTTATTCCTCATGCGGTGTGGATGGCGACTACCAGATTACAGCTCCTGACGGAGAGATACTGGTCGCCATGGAAGAGGTGAATTACGGCTTCGAAGCCAGTCATACTTTTTGCCTAGAGCTACCAGATAGCAGCATTCCTTGTGAGACTCCCTATCCCATGGTCGAAGGACTCAGCCACAGTGTAGAAGCCAATGGGGTGGCTTTGTCATGGAGCCCGATACCCGGCTCGCTGGGCTGCATTATTGAGGGAGGCCTGAGCAATAACCCAAATTCATCCCGTAGTTTCACCATTCTCGGAGAGGAAGTATCCAGCTTCTTTGTTCCTCAAGGTCAATTGCCCATCGCGGGACAAATCTATCAATGGCGGGTGCGCTGCGGCTGCTCTCAAAATCCCCCGATTGTCGGCCCTTTCTCGCCTTACGCATTCTTCTTTTGGCCCGGACCGGGTGCCGGAGCTATGGGTACCGGTGCGGGCATGGAGGCCTTTGATGTGTACCCCAATCCGAGCAGCGGCCATGTTCAGCTGCATTTCTCCGGCGCGCAGCAAGGAGTATACCGTCTTGATGTAGTTGATCTTACAGGTCGCTTTGTGCTTTCGCAAAATCTGAATTTGCCGCAAGGCAGCAGCACAGAAAACCTCGATCTGAGTCGTCTCGGTGCCGGAATCTATGTGCTCAAATTGCAGGGTGATAGGGGCGAATACAGTCGGAGGCTCGTCATTCAAAAATGATCGATCGCTTGCAGATGAATTGTATTTAATCCTGCAGAAAATTAGTAGTCCAAATCTGCGTAAAAAGGGCCGCCTCAGCATGAGGCGGCCCTTCTTGCAATTTCCGGATTGAACGGGGAATAGAGCCTATAAGCGCTCCATCACCAGGGCTGATGCTCCACCGCCACCATTGCAAATGCCTGCGCAACCGAGCTTGCCGTCGCGGTGGTGCAAAATATGAAGCAGGGTAACCAAAATGCGCGCTCCGCTGGCACCAAGCGGGTGACCGAGAGCGACGGCTCCTCCATTTACATCCACCTTAGAAGCATCCAAGCCGAGCTCCTTGATATTGGCCAAACCAACCACTGAAAAAGCCTCGTTGAGCTCCCAATAGTCGATGTCTTTCACTTCGAGACCTGCCTTTTTCAAGGCTTTCGGCACAGCCTTGGAGGGGGCTGTGGTAAACCACTCAGGTGCCTGAGCGGCATCGGCGTAGCCACGGATGCGGCCAAGGATTTTCAATCCGAGTTCTTCGGCCTTCTCGCGGCTGGTGAGCAAGAGGGCAGCAGCTCCGTCATTCAATGTGGAGGCATTGGCGGCGGTAACGGTACCCTCTTTAGAGAACACAGGTCGCAGCTGGGGCACCTTCTCGAAAATGATGTTTTTGTACTCTTCGTCTTCTTGCACCATGAGCGGCTCACCTTTTCTTTGGGGCACTTGCACGCCAACAACTTCTGCATCAAATTTGCCTGATTTCCATGCTTCAGCTGCCCTTTTGTAGGATTCCAAGGCAAAGGCATCTTGCTCTTCACGGCTTATTTTGTACTCGCTGGCACAAAGGTCTGCGCAATTGCCCATGTGTTCTTTATTGTAGGCGTCGGTGAGGCCATCGTGTACCATGCCATCGAGCATCTGTATATGGCCTAGCTTGGTGCCTCTGCGCGATCCGGGTAAGTAGTGGGGTACCTGGCTCATGTTTTCCATGCCGCCGGCTATCACTACTTCGCTGTCGCCGCATGCAATGGATTGCGCCGCCATCATTACGGCTTTCATCCCTGAGGCACATACTTTGTTGACGGTGGTGCATGGTACTTCTTCGCTGAGGCCGGCATAGATTGCGGCTTGCCTCGCAGGTGCCTGGCCCATTCCGGCCTGAAGCACACAGCCCATGTATACTTCGTCTATGTGTTTTTTGTCAAGTCCAGCCTTCTCGATGGCACCGCGAATGGCTGTGGCTCCTAGTTGAGGTGCAGATATCGATGAGAGGCTTCCATTGAAGCTGCCTATCGGGGTACGTACTGCCGAGACAATTACTACTTCTTTCATTTTTCGGTGGTTTTTTGCGGGTGGTATGCACTATTTGAGGGCGCAAAGGTAAGCATTCGACGCTGCAAGACCGAATGCCCGGCAAGCTTGGCTGTGGCTCAGCGCGGGAGCTCCAAAAAATCGGTTGTGCCGCCCATATCGATGGAGTCACCGTTGAGAAAGAAGCTCTTTTGGGTGTTGAAATAATCACACTCTCCGTCGTATTCGCCCTGAAGGGTGATGTTTTCGATTTCGGCATAGAAGGCAGCCGTAAACCCCTCGATAGCATAACTGTAGATCACGAAGTAAGGGGCATTGGCATTTCTGAATGGGAAAAAATCGTTGATGATAAACTTGCCCGGCCCTTCTTCCAGCAGGTTGCCATCGACGAAGAGGGTATCGGCCACCAGGGGCACGGTCATGGGAATGAAGCGCACAAACATCAGATCGGCCAGTTCCTCCTCGGTGAAGGCGTCTTCTCCCTCAGTAGGCAAGGCGAAATGCAGCCCATTGAGCCGGTCGATATCGGGCTCCTCACAGGGGCCTTCACAAGCCAGTAAGGATAAAATGAAGGGGAGGATGAACAAGAAGCTGTCCTTCTCAATTATGCACATAGGGAAATTTCCAAAGTCCAAAATTAGTGAATTGACCCACTGTAGCAACACATTTTGTATTTTCGCCCGGTTATGAATAAACGCGCTCCCCTATTCTTTCTTGTATTGCTGCTCTCAGCTTGCGGTACATCCTACTATTACGCGGAGTTCATCTATCCCTCAAAGGTGTACATTCCCTCGGATCTGTACAAGGTAGGAATAGTAAACCGCGCGGCGACCCCCTCTACAGCGGCAGAAATCAGATCGGATGGGGAGGTGATTGATTATGCGCCGGGAATGGCCTTCCGAACGGCCGGAAAAGTCGTCAATGCCATCATCGCCGAAAACGAATACATGGGGCGCTATAAGATCGAAACCATCGATTGGGACAAGTCCCTGCCTGTGGGAAGCATTAAGCCGGGCAAGGAGCTCAGCCTCAATCAGGCCGACAGCATATGCCTTTGGGATCTTGTGGATGGCCTCATCATTATCGAAGGCATTGATATGAGCGTGGATGTGCATGGCGATGTGAGCATGGTGGATGCCTATGACGACTTTGGCAATATGATCCGCGTGCCGGAATTTACAGCGCGCACAGACATCAGCATGGCTATGCGATTTCGTTTTTATGACTATGTGCGCAAGGAATTTATCGACGATTATGTGGAGAATTACACCTTTGATGCCAGTCAGGTGTACTACAATGAGCAGGATGCCCGAAACTTCAAGCCACGTGAAGTGAGCACCAAGGAGCTGGCTCTGATCGTAGCGGTGGATTACTATTCGCGGATTGCCCCATTCTGGATGGAAGATTACAGGCTCTACTACCAAACCGGTAGTTCGGATATGTACCGCATTGCCAACACCCTTGAGTATGATGGCGATTGGCAACAAGCGGCCAATGAATGGAAAACACTTGCCGATGACCCCAATGAACGGATCGCTTATCGGGCGCGCTACAATATGGCTGTAGCCAAAGAAATGATGGGGGAGCCAAAGCTGGCCAAGGAATGGTTGCAAAAGGCCGAGGAACTTAAGACAACCAAGCATACCACTGCATATATGGAACGTCTGGCTACCCAAATCTTGCTCTATGAAGTGGTGAGCGCTCAATTGGGAATTCCCATAGAAACTTCTGATGATGAAGATGAAAGTGCTTCCGATGAGGTATCAAGTGGTCAAGAAAATTCAGGCGCAGCCGACGAAGACACTCCTAGCGATTCAAAGGAGCCTGAATCAGATGAGCAGGACGAAGATTGAGGCTTCTCTTCAATTTCACCCTGGAGGTGGGGAACTATCAGGAACAATTGTATACTGTAGAGCATGCACACAGGTACACCAAGCCACCCAAAAGTCTTTTTAATCTGCACTTTGCTCATTTTGATGGGCCCCTTTCTCTTGTCTTCCTGCAGCGATGACGATGAAGATTGCCCCCCTGATGAGCCTCGGCCTGAGGGGTATGTGGTCTATTCTGCTGCTCAGGAGGCCTATACTGCCAGCCTTAGCGAGCTGCCTCCCGGTAGGGCATTTGCTCAGGAGCTGCTACATAGCAGTCCCGATTCGGTGAGCCTGCGCCTTGTATCCATCAATCCTTCGGGTAGCTACTGTGCTGTCTTTACCTTTTTTGACGAAAGTGAAAACTCCCGCAATTGGTCCGGAGACCTGCATTTTTATGACAGGTTGAATGGTGACTTGATACGAAGTCTGAATAAACAGGATTTTGTGGGCTTGCTCTCATTTCCCAATGCAGATGCCGCTATGGAGGTGGTGGGTATGGATTGGGAAAATGATTCTGTGATTGTGGCGCACATCGTACCACGTGCTGATTTTCTTCCCATTGCAACGGCCAATTTGTCTTTGCGCTATCGATTGAGCGATCACAGCAGCCTCGACATTCAGGCCAGTTCTTCTACGGCTCCATTTGCAATCGCCCTTCCTCAAGCTCCGGAGAAGGCCCTATTCGGGAGCAGCCTGGTGCAGGGCCGAATAGAGGTGGAAGGGGAGGAGCTGCTCGGAATAGGCACGGTTGACCTTTTTGATATCACTTTTGTTCTGGGGGAATAGGGCCGTGATGCTCCCCGGAGCTTATTTTGCCACGACGAGCTTCCGGGTGTGTATCGCGAAGTCGCTCTCGGTGCTGATGAGGTAGATTCCGGCATCGAGGTCATTGACCCGCATACTGATGCGTCGATCACCGTAGATGCTGCCGCTGTATATTTCGCGCAAGCGCTTGCCCCGGGCGTCACTAAGGTAAATTCTTACCTCCACAGGCCTCGAGCTAAAGAGTGGAAGGCTCACGATATCCACAGCCGGGTTCGGATAGAGCGCTCCCATTTCAAAAGATTCCAAATGCTCAATGCCCAGAATCTCCCCAAGAATCTTAAAGCTCCATGCGCCTTCCGGAGCTACCATGGGTCTCAGCATTGCCTTGCCGCTATTGGCGCTGGCTTCGATGTAATATTCTATCTGGCTGCCTGCTGCTTGTGCCGGAATCAGTGCGCTGTATGTATGATCGCCCACAAGGCTCATTTCTACCATTTCGAATTCCTCATTGCCCACAAGGCGCCAGTGCATGCTCACCGAAGCAATGCCGCTGCGGTGCTCCACATGGGCTTGCACCTCATAGGGGTTTTCGGTATCTTCAGTGTCCTGAAGGGATTGGTGTACAATGAGTAGCGGATCCTCAACGCCAACGCTGTGTGTGATGCAATGGATGGCTCCAGCAGCGGCTATCATGGCCTCGGGTGGATCATCGCAGTCGATGGGCACCAGCGTGTAGCCGGGCAAGGCCTCGGTGTAGATGCGCGCGGCGGTGGTGTCGTATTCTTCGCGGTAAGAGGGGTATATGAAGGTTTTGTTGACGAATACGCCATTGGTATAGGTGCGGTAGTAAGCTGCGAAGGGGCTGCTGTCGGGCCAAAGACCGCTGGGGCTGTCCGGCATCGGTATGCGGATGATCTTGAAAGGGGTTCCAAAAGCCGACTCGAAATTGTTGAGAACGTAGTCGATATTGGCATTGATCTGCGGCCCGTCGGCAATACCTTCAGGATACTCTCCCACAAGTATGGTCTCCTCATCGAGTATTTTCATGTGCATGTCGATGTGGCTGATGATGTCATAAGGCAGTTCCGTCATTTTAATGAATGGGCTCACTCCGTGGTAGGCCTCCATAATCGCATCGATGTCTTCTTCGCTCTTGGGGCTGATGTTGAAGGAAGTTGGCGTCGCATTCTCGGCCAATACAAGCTCACTTGCAAAGCCGCTACCCAAGCCATCACTCATAAAATTGCCTCCCACATGCACAAGGTCGTAAGGAGGTGTTGAGGTGCTGTACACGTCTACATCGAGGTATTCGCCCAAGGCAGTAGGGATGGCATTGTCCAGTGGTCTGGGTCGGTTGTATATCCAATCGACCAAGAGGAGGCTGTCCACCCGATTGCCGTATACCGTGGTAGCGCCATAGTCGCGTATCCACACGCTGTTGCTCGGCACCTCTACCAGTTCTATATTGTCCATATTGTCCAGTGGTGCCAGGGAAGGCCACTGCTGGGCAGGTGCTTGCGTAGAGTTGAGGTAGGATTCCACCTCGGCTGCGCTTTCGCAAAAAATGATAACAGGAACCTCCTTCTTGGCTGCACGGGCTATTTCCTTCAAGATGCGCCTGTACGAGCGCCAGGTAATGGTCAGTGCTTGTACTTCCTCCCACTCAGCCATGGTGCGCAATTCGTCAAATGCGGGTGGAGTTTCGATGCCCCGTATTTCGGGCAATTGGTAGGTGGAAAGCATCTCCTTCTCCTCCTCTGTCATGTAGCGTGGCAGTCCGTGATCTTCTTGAGCACTGATTGCAAGCGAGAAGGAAAACACAATAAGCAGCAAGCTGAATTTTCTCATGCCGAAAGATACAAAATTGTTGAGGCTGCGCGGGGTCAGGTACTTCGGCATGGGCGCCCGATTGCCTTATTTTCCCGAAAGGAGATGGTCAAAACGCCATGCTGAATCAGTACATTTTCACAGTTTGTCCGCATACGCCTTTCCCTCAGAGCATCATCTTGTCCAATGTCCGCAGCGCATCGGAGGGTATCTCATGCCCTCCGGCAAATTGAAAATACTTCGGAGCCATTCCCAAAGCCTTGAAGTGCTCCTGATTGCGCTCTATGTGCTCTTTTTTGCCGTAAGGATCAGCATCGCCCAGGCAGGCGTAAGCTTCACAATCCTGAAATGCCCTGCTGTATTTCATGTCGATATCGGGAGGGAAACTCCCAGCCCAAAAAACTGCTTTGTGAGCTTTGTAGCGGCCTTCGGCTATGTAGCGGGCCATGGTGGCCACCCCTTGCGAGAAGCCGAAATGCACCAATTGCTGATGAGCGGCCAACTGATGCGCGCCGCTGTCCTGATGCACGCGATCGAGGTAGGAAATGTAGTCGCGAATGTCATGCAGACGGGCTTCCTTGCTCATCCAGCTCGCACCCACCCGACCGGAGTTGCCATCGAGGTAGAAGCGGTGCAGGCCCTCAGGAGCGATGATGCAATTGCTGTCCAAATCGAGAGCGGCAAACTTGCGGATAAAGTAGCGGGCCAGCTGCCCGTATCCGTGGCATGCGAACCAAACACGCTTGGCAGCGGTTATATCAGTGCCCAGCGTGCAGTACCGAGCCGTTTTTACTACCTCCAGCGAGCTTTCATGTACTTCCATGCACAATACTACAAAGTCTCAGGATAAAAGATTTTTATATGGCTCATGATTTTTTCAATGATTTGATGCGGAAGGTTTTTCCCTCCAGGAAGTCTGCAGCTTCAAAGGGTGAGCACCTGCTCTCGGAGCCATTAAAGCGCTCGGAAAGTTTTATGGAGCAATTCCTTGAATGGATGCAAAGCCCGAGATGCGATGCGGTATTGGAATCCCTTCGTGAGCACATACAACTGGCGCGTGAAAAGGGTTTTGGCAACCGCCCTCTCCAGATCTATGAGAGCCCGCAGAGCAATGGATTTTATTTCAACCCACAACTGGGTCTGGCCGATGAGGAATTTGCCTTTGTCCTTGAACACTTTCGCGCCCTATGCCTCTCCGAAGGCTACGAGCAGAAACTGGCAGAACGCAAGTATACTGAAAATGCCCAAGGTGTGCGAAAGATGGATCGCTACTATTTGAAGCCCCGCCTTGACCGCAATTTGGAGCTTCCGCTGGATCAGCTCTACGGCAATGTGCACCTGGAATTGCACTTTCTCAATGAGCAGGTGAGCTATCTCAAGGTAATGGCACATGTATACCAAGACAGCAATTACAAGACGGCCGGTGACTTTGAGGAATTTTGCGAAAAGCTGTTTGAGGCTGATCTGTACCGTTCTTAGCCAATCACTCTTCGGTACTGTTCGTACTGCGCCATAATATTGCGCACGTAGTGGTAGGGCTCCTTGCCCCGGCAATAACCGTGCTTTACGAAGTCGGCGGTGTAGTAGTCCGGTTGGGATTTGAGCAACATGCATTCGGCTACATGGCCCTCCCAGCGCTGGGGATCATAACCCAGGCTGATGGCGATATTCATGGCATCCTGCACATGGCCGAGGCCTGCATTGTAGGATGCCAGAATGAACTGAATGCGCTCGTATTCGTCAAATACCCGCTCCTTCCAAAAGTCATCGAGCCATGCTAGGTAGAGTATGGCGGCCCGAATGTGCTCTTCGGGCGGTGAGCCCGGCTGTATGCCATACACCGCAGCAGTAGCAGGCATGAGTTGCATGAGTCCAAAGGCTCCTGCCCATGATATGGCGTCCTCTCTGAAGCGGCTCTCCTGATACATCTGCGCAGCGAGCAGCCTCCAATCCCAGTCTATGAGCTTGCTGTATTCTTTCAGCAAGTCATCGTATTCGGAGATGCGGCTACCCTGTAAGGAGCTGTACTCTCCCTGAAATTTTTGCCATTGGTCTTTGGAGGCTTTGAAGTACTTGTTGTAGATATAGGCGTGGGTGCTTGAAGAGTGGTTTTTGTCCAGCCAATCATTGATGGCCTCCAGAAGCTGATCGCTGTTTTTGCGGACAGCCCATCCCACCTGCTGGGGGAAGCTCAATTGCACCGATACATCGATATTGTCGTAGTAAGTGGCATTGAGTTGGGCCACATTGTCATCGGCCACAGTGTAATCAATTTCACCGCGTGCCACACGCTGTATGAGTTTTTCGGTATCGAAGTAGCCGGGGGCCCTCACTATGTCTATGTCACCGCCTATCTCGTTTTCCAGACTGTTGAGTCGGCTGAAAAAGGCCGATGAGCGGTTTACAAAAACCTTCTTTCCGATCAGCTGAATAGGGCTAGTGATAATCTGCTTGTTGAGTTCGGGAATGGACATATCACGCCAGTCTTCGGGCAATCGCTGCACAAGCACCTGTCGGGTAAAGTTGTAGGGCTCGCTAAATTTGGCCAATTGCAGACGGTCTTTGGTGATGGCGAGATTGCAGGCGATAACGTCGCCTTCACCCTTGTTGAGCAAGTCAAACATGGCATTCACATCTGGAATGATCTTTATTTCAAGATCCAGATCCTGACTTTTGGCAAATCTTTGGAGCAATTCGTACTCATAGCCCATGGCCTGACCACGGTACACGAAGTAGGTGGAAGAGGTATTCAAGGTAAGTGCCACGATCTTTCCGCGCTCGCGTATTTCATCGAGGTCGTAGTGAACGGGCTCTACCCGAACCAGATCCATCGGCTTGAGGATCGGACGGTCGGATAGGGGAGTATCTTGCTGGCAGGCAGTGAGAAAAAAGAACAGCATAGCTGTGCAGATTGGCCTCAGTGCCTTTGGTATGTGCTTCTGTCTGGTCATAGCATGCCCATATGCTGAGCAGTGTCATGATACGGACAGAGCTGCACAAGGTTACCTCAGGAGGGAGGGTTTAGCTGCCTCACTTTGGATTCATAGCGCTCGAAAACAGCCCTTTTCAATTCCGGGAAGAATGACGAATAGTCGCTTTGAAGCTCTTCGAAATGGGTTCTAAGTACGGGTATGGCGTTTTCCATATTTGAAGGGTAGCTCGCCCGATAGGCCATGCCCTTCAAGGCCCGATCAATGCCCTGCTCTTCACGGTAATTGAGTAGCCAATTGTGCGTGCTCATATGCCGGAAGGTACGTCTTGACCGCTCATTGAGCAGTTCGCTTTGTGCTTCAATGACACGGTATACCCTTTCGGCAAATTCATCCAAGGGCATAGGATGATAAGAAGGCCAGGACAGGGCCAAAAAATGATCGTAGAAAATGTCTTGCACCACTCCCGCGTATTTCCCGAAGTGTGGATACAGACGCCTGCGGCTCTGCAGTACCTGCTCATGCCCATCGGTAAAAGCATCGATAAATTGATGGATGCGAATGCCCAATTGTACAGATTCCGGGTATTGCTGTGATTGCTTGCCCTTAATGCTGTCGGCGATGAAATTGCCAAACATGACAGCCTCCTGGCCGAAGGATAGGTATTGATGAGCGAGGTAGTTCACTGCTGCAGGGAGCGGATCAACGGTGCTATTTGTGTATCTGCGGCATGCAAGTTACGATTATTTAGGTCTATCTTAGCCTTTGCCATGAGCAATGAAAAAACCATCTATTGGCTTGCGCAGGTTTCGGGCTGGTTTGGCTACGTCTTGCTCATTCTTTTTCAGAATCTTCTGATTGGTCACTTGGATCTGGGAATAATAAAAGTGCTGCTCATCAACTTCGCACTGGGCTTGGGTACATCCCATTTGCTGCGCTCCATCATCATCAGCTCCGGGATGCTGAATATGGGTATTTTGAGTCTCATACCTCGTATTGTCGCTCTTTCACTGGGAGCTGGGGTCTTTTCTGCATTGACCTTTGCGGGTATTTCTGATCTCTTCTTCAAGGATGTCGCTGCCATATTGCAGCCACCTTTCGGTATTTTATTGGAGCTCTTCCTTCCTTTCACCACGGTGTATTTTTTCTGGTGTGTTCTCTACTTTGCGGCGATATACTTGAAAAACTATGAGCGCGAGGAGATCAAAAACCTGCGACTCACTGCGAGCATGAATGAGGTGGAGCTCGGCAATTTGCGTGCGCAACTCAATCCCCATTTCATGTTCAATGCTTTGAACAGCATACGGGCCCTTGTCGATGAGAATCCCGATCAGGCCAAGACCAGCATCACCCAGATGAGCCGCATCCTCCGCAGCAGCCTGCTCGCCGGCAAGCGCAAATTGCTGCCCTTGCGTGAGGAGCTCACCCTTGTAAAGGATTATCTGGCCTTGGAAAAGATTCGCTACGAAGAGAGATTGGAATACCAATTTGACATCCCGGATCAACTTCGCGAAGTGCTCATTCCGCCTGTGCTGTTGCAAACCCTTGTGGAAAACGCCGTAAAGCACGGCATTTCCAGGTTGCCCAAGGGCGGCTTTATCCACATTTCTGCAAAAGTGAATGATGAGGAGAGCTGGTGCTTAAGGGTGCTAAACAGTGGTCAATATAAGATTGATAGCCAGGAGGGTACAGAGCGCACTTATGTTGGACTGGCCAACTCGCGCCGGCGTCTTGACCTCTTATTTGGCGCTAAAGCCTCATTGCATATTGGCAAACATCAGGATGCTGTGCTCTGTGAGCTTATCATGCCGCTCATCTACTCTGAATCAATTTCATACCCCGCCAAAACACATGCTTATGAGAACACTGATAATCGATGATGAAAGACTGGCTCGAAAAGAGCTGATAAAGATGCTCGCTGCTTACAGCGACTTAAATATCGTAGGAGAATGTGCCAATGCCACAGAAGCCATTGAGCTCATCGAGTCAGAACAGCCCGATCTCATTTTTCTCGACATTCAAATGCCGGGCAAATCGGGCTTTGACCTTCTGGAAGACCTCGAGAGCGTTCCGCAGGTGATCTTTGTGACTGCCTATGATGATTATGCTATCAAAGCTTTTGAAGTCAATGCGATGGATTACATCTTAAAGCCTGTTGAGGAAAAACGACTCAGCGAAGCACTGGATAAGGTGCGCAAGCGGCTGGAATCAACAAAAAAAGCTGAAGCAGAGGCGAAACCTGCTGCAACAGCATCGGAATCAGATCGCATGCTGAGTCCGCAGGATCAGATTTTCCTCAAGGATGGAGACAAATGCTGGTTTGTTTCTCTCAAGGATGTACGCCTCTTTGAATCAGAGGGCAACTATGTGAGGGTCTACTTTGATAGGTTTAAGCCTCTCATCCTCAAAAGTCTCAACAATCTCGAAAAGAGACTTGATGAGCGTGAGTTCTTTAGAATCAACCGCAAGTACATTGTTAACCTTGCTGAAATAGAGCATGTAGAGACTTGGTTTAATGGGGGTCTCAAACTGCGTATCAAGGACGGAAGTGAGCTGGAAGTGTCGCGTCGGCAGGCCTCCAAGTTTAAAGAACTCATGAGTTTGTAGCCTTTTCAACCGCTCTTTGTTTATAAGCCCGAATTCTTGTCTTTGGCATTGTATGTTTGGTCTTTAATTCAAGCTGGTTGGTAGAATTTTGCTTGACAATTCGCAGAAATTGATGAACTTTCGTGGTGTAAATCGAGTAAAGAATAGAAAGACCAAGCTTCATGGAAGTAATTTTACGCCGAGCCACCAAATCCACCCCTTTCGTACATCTGGATCGGCAATCATCCACATACGTGATTGCTGGTCGATCTATACCCATTGATGCTGAAATGTTCTATCAGCCGATCCTCAATTGGCTGGACGGCCTTCTCAAGGATCCACCGCGGTTGATGGAATTCCACTTCCATTTCGATTTCTTCAATATCGCCTCTTCAAAGCGCATCCTCTTTATCCTGTACAAGCTTGCTGAACTGCAGCGTGCCGGAGTACGGGTAAAGGTGATTTGGCTCTACGAGAAACAAGATGATGATACCCTCGAAATCGGCAAAGACTACGAATTCATGGTCGACGAGCTTTGTTTCGAATTCGTTGAGTTTAGCACTTCCGACAGCGAAATGTCACGGGTACTTAAGTACGGCTGATCTTTCAGGCCCCGTTCTTCCCATCCTTTTTTCCTTTTCCAGCCTTGCTTTCTCTTCTTATCTTTGCGTCCTGCAAAGCTGAGGCATGCGTATCGTAAAGGAAATTCCACACCCCCGATTCAAAATCACAGTATTCTCCTGGAATGGCAAGTACCTCATCAAGATTGAGGATGCCCACTTGGAACAAGTCTACAAGATACCCGAAGGAGAGCTTGAGGGGCTGCACGAAGTGGAGATGATACTCAGCACGCCTTTTCTACTTGGCTGCCTGGATCGCTTTGCGCAAATGGCAAAAGACTTTAACCATGCATGGCGACACCGCTATGAAAACCAAAACCAGGAATCCAATGAAAATCCGAATGATTAAAAACCTTTTTGCGGCAGCAATGCTCCTCGCAACTGTGGTGGCATGCGATGGCGGGAAAGATACTGCCGTGCAATCACAGGAGGGCTCGCCCAAGGATACGCTGCAAGCGTCAAACCAAGCCGCTACGGGTGTGAGAATTGCTTTCATTTACGGTGACAGCATCAATGCCTCTTACCAATTCTTGCTCGATGCCGAGGCAGAACTGGAAAGGGAGAGCAAGCTGATTGATGACCGCATACGCCGAAAATACGAAAGGGCTGAAAAGCGCGCTGCTGAATTGCAAAAGGAAGCTCCCACTATGGGACAGCTCGAAATGCAAGAGGCACAGTTTGAACTTCAGGATTTACAAATCGAAATCCAGGAGTTTCAGGAGAAGCTCGCCAGGGATTTTCGCAAGCGCGAGGTGGAGCTTCAGAAGGACTACCTGAAACGTGTGAACGAATTTCTGGAAGAGTACAATAGCGATGGGCGCTACGACATTATCATGAACTTCCAGCCCGGCGGCAATCTCCTCTGGATGTCGGATTCATTCGATATTACAGCGGACGTGCTGGCAGGCCTTAATGCCCGTTACAAGCGCGAATTGGCTGAAAAAAGCGGTTCCTGATAGCGAGAAAGCATTCATTTCCAATACTCCAAAGAAGACCAAGCGACATCTACATGCTACACATCGCTGAGCAAAGAAAGAACAGTAATGTGATAGAGTACCTGCTCTACATGTGGCAAATGGAGGATCTCATCCGTGGACTCCGTTTCGATCCAGAAGCCTTGGAGCAAGGGGTGCTCAGTGCAGTGGAAGATGAGCGACTGCGCCTGCAAAGCAAAAAGTGGTTTGCCCGCTTGGGTGCGGAGATGAAGGAGCAGGGGCTTGAGGTGAGTGGGCATCGTGCTGAGCTGCTCGAGATCATTGCCGAGCTGCAGCTCTTGCAGAATACCTTGCTCACCGTGATGAACGACAAAGCGTTTCAGGATATATACACCAAGTGTGCGCCCCTGCTTATGGAGTTTCGCAAGAAAACCGAGCAGCTTCCCAAGAGCGATGTCGAAACCGCTCTCACCGCAGTGTACGGTTACCTGATGCTCAAGCTGGCAAAAAAAGAAATCAGTCCCGATACGGCCTCGGCCATGGAGATATTCCAGAGCTATTTGGCCTATTTGGCGAAAGCCTATCGCTCCATGAAGCATCAGGGCTTGCCACAGGATAACTAATTCAAGGCAGCTCTCAGATCAACTTCTGGATCAAGTTCTGGATCAAGCCGTAGGCATGACCGCAGGCATGACCAAAGGCATTCAAATGGACTTTATGGACTGACTCTAGCGCAGGTAGCGGAAGTCCTCTCCACTCTTAATATTCAGCAAGCTCTCGTATATGAGGCGGATTACATTGGCCACATCGTCGCGGTGTACCATCTCAACGGTGGTATGCATATAGCGCAAAGGGAGTGAGATAAGGGCAGAAGCCACACCGCTGCTCGAGTAGGCAAATGCATCTGTGTCGGTGCCTGTGCTGCGGCTCGCGGCAGCCCTCTGATAGGGAATTTTCCCCGCATCGGCTGTGGCGATAATCTTCTTGAGCAGGTTGTTTTGCACCGCAGGGCCATAGGTGAGTACAGGGCCATTCCCTGCCGAAAGGTCTCCCTGTTCTATTTTGTTGATCATGGGGGTTTGGGTATCATGGCATACGTCGGTAACGATGGCCACATCCGGGTTCAGGTGTCTGCTGATCATTTCTGCTCCACGAAGCCCGATCTCTTCCTGCACGGCATTGACGATGTAGAGGGTGTAGGGCAGCTTCTTTTTGCCTTCGTGCAGCTTTCGTGCCACCTCAGCGATCATAAATCCTCCCATGCGGTTGTCCAGTGCCCGGCCTACAAAGTAGCGGTCGTTGAGTTCCATGAATTCGTCTTCGAAGGTCACCACACAGCCCACATGGATGCCCAGTTTTTCAACTTCCTCCTTGCTGGTACATCCGCAGTCGAGGAAAATGTTTTTCATGCTGGGAGTTTCCTCCTTGCCCGAGCTCAGGTTGCGCGTGTGAATGGCTGGCCAGCCGAATACAGCGCGTCGGGGTCCATTTTCGGTGTGAATGATCACGCGCTTGCTAGGAGCAATCATATGATCGGAACCTCCATTGCGGCGGAGGTAGATAAATCCCTTGTCGGTGATGTAATTCACAAACCAGCTGATCTCATCGGCGTGGGCCTCAATCACCACCTTGAAATCCTGACCTGGATTGATCACCGCTGCCACTGATCCATAAGTGTCTACTTCATAGTCGTCAATGAAAGGTTTGATGTACTTCAGCCAGGCTTCCTGTCCCAGAGATTCAAATCCCGTCGGGGAGGCATTGTTGATGTACTTTTCCAGAAATTCGAGGGAAGCTTTGCTGAAGGGTGATTTTTTGGCCATGATTTGGATTTTGCCGCAAAGGTACATTTTTCCACGCGCTGCCTTGAATAAGTCC
>SLDS01000049.1 GCA_007125175.1 Flavobacteriales bacterium | reverse complement strand
CTGTCATTGTACATGAACAGCTCTCGTATGATGGGTGAAGGTGTTGATCGCACTTGCCAAGTTGTACCCGAGTTTTTGGTGATAAAAACGGTTTGCGATTTCATGCAATAGCCCAAGCTGTCATTGGTGAATACAATGTCTCTAATGAAGCCTGTGGGTCCCGTGTCGTACACTGTCCAGCTCGAACCGCCATCAAGGGTTCGGTATATCGCTCCGCCCTGATTGCCATCGGTCACAAAACCTGTATCCGGATTCACAAACCAGACATTATTGAAATCCACAGCAGAAAAGCCAGTGGACAGAGAAGTCCAGTTAAGGCCTCCATTTTCAGTTTTCAAAACGGATCCTCCTGATGCAGAAGCATAACCTATGGAATTGTCAGCAAAGCTAATGTCGCTGATACTTGCCGTGCTGCCTGTTGGCGAAAGCGACCAAGAGCGACCTGCATTGGCAGTTCTGGCAATGATTCCATTGATGCCACCAGCAATACCTGTGGTGGAATTGAAAAAATACAGTTTGTTAATAGGCACCGTTACCGGCGGGGTAATATCTCTGTAGGAAACCCCGCCATTGGTACTTCTGAATATGCGGCCCTCTGTATTGGCGCAGTAGGATGTATCCCTTTGCGGAAGCACAACAGAGCTAATGTCTCCCCACACAGTAGAATTCACATTTTCCCATGTACTGCCCCCGTCGAAGGTGCGGCTTATGATTGCCCTGTTGCCACCAATAAAGCCGTAATCAGCATTGAGGAAAAAGATGGCTCCACTTGTGCTGAGGTTGCTACCTGAAGGTGGTGCTTGAGTGGTCCAGGTGGCTCCGGCATCCTCTGTTTTCGCCAACTCTCCCTCTAAACCAATTATGTAGCCTGTGTCTTCTGTAGGAAATACAATTTTATGAATGCTAAAGCCTATCACGGTAGCTGTCCATGAATTACCCGCATCTTCGGTTTTCCAAATTCTTGGAGAGCCTCCCTCGAACCCTGTGGCATAGCCTGTCGTGGCACTTGTGAATACCACATCCCGGAGCACATTCGCACCGAAGTTCAATGTAGTCCATGAATTTCCGCCATTTACTGTTCTGAGCAGGGTTCCGTTTTGAGCGGCGACGAATCCCAGCTGCGAATCATAAAAGTATATTCTGTTGAGGCTTGCTGTGCTACCGCTGCTTATGGTAGTCCAGGTGTTTCCTCCATTGGTGCTGCGCCTCAGCATACCATTGTTTCCGGTCACAAAGCCTGTGTTCTCATCAATGAAGAAGATATCATTGTAGCCTGAGCCTACGCCACTCGTTTGCTGCACCCAAGTCATGCCACCATCACTTGTTTTCAGCACTCTTGAGCTTTCAGCCGCGATCCAGCCCACCAGCGAATTCGCGAAATGAATTGCTGTAATTCTATCGGTAATACCCGACCTCATCCTGATCCAATTCTCACCCCCGTCTATTGTTTTGATGATGGAATGTCCCACGCTGCAGCTGCCTATACCACCGCCCTGAGAAACGGCGTAGCCCACACTGTCGTCGGTAAAGGTGATATCGTTGATGGTTGAGCCCATAGGAGTGGATGTGCGCCACTGCGCTTCCGCAGATAAGGTACACGCAAACAGGCAAATGATAAGGATCTTTTTCATTGGATAAAAGTAGTGCTTTGGCATTTAGGCTGCACTATAGTGGCATTGCTTTTTTAGCAATAAATCAGATTTGCTAGCCAGGAACAATGGTTTATCCGGGAATCGATCAGAGGAGAAAAAATGAAATCCCTTACAGTATTGACTTTACCTGAGATTTAATCCGTCAGCAGGGCAGGGTATGCATGTCATGCACACCAGCACAGCTCAGGATACCATTTCCGGAAGGGCAAGACAAGGCAGCTTACATTTTGGCAGTGCTGGGCATCACGGCTTACAGCCCTTGGACTATCTGTAGGGGCATATTGCATACTTTGCAGGGTTTTTATCAAATTCTTGAACGGTTTGCATAAATTACATGCCATATGCCCCATATTTTGCGGAGGAAGTGTACATTTATGGCAATGTGCCCTGCAGCCACATCCGTGAATAAACCATCCCTTTAACATATACACCATGCCCTCTACCAAAACCATCATCGTATCCAACCGCTTGCCCATCCGCATCGAAAAAGAGGGAGACAGCCTCAATTACGTACCCAGCGAAGGCGGGCTCGCCACCGCCCTCGGCTCCATTTACAAGGAGGGTGAGAATATTTGGGTAGGCTGGCCCGGCGCTGCCTTTGAGCAGGAAGCACTAAAGGCAGAGGTCACAGAGGGCCTCAAGAAGGAAAGCATGCGTCCCGTATTCCTCACAGAGCAAGAGCTCGAAGACTACTACTTGGGCTTCAGCAACCAAACCCTGTGGCCGGCCTTTCACTACTTTTTGCAATACATACAGTATGTGGAAGCGCATTGGCAGACCTATGAATCGGTGAACCGAAAATTTGCCGATGCCATCGCCACCTATGCCAATCCGGGCGATACCATTTGGGTGCATGACTACCAATTGCTGCTGCTGCCCGGCATGCTGAGGGAGCGCTTTCCCAATATGACCATCGGCTTCTTCCAGCACATCCCCTTCCCGAGCTATGAGGTATTTCGCATCCTGCCATGGCGCCGACAACTGCTAGAAGGCATGCTGGGTGCCGACTACCTCGGCTTCCACACCTACGATGACATGCGCCACTTCCTGAGCGCCACCCACCGCCTGGCGGGCTACCCATACAGCGGCAACCGCATTCAGCTCGACAAGCGCGTGGTGGTGGCCGACCCCCTGCCCATGGGCATCGATTATGAAAAGTACGCCGAAAACGCCGTGCACCCTGAAAGCATTGATCGAGAGGCCCGTTACCGGGAAAATATTGGTGCGCAACGCCTTCTGCTCTCTATGGACCGGCTCGACTATTCCAAGGGCATCCCCAAACGGCTGCTGGCATTTGAAGCCCTTCTGGAGCGCTACCCGCAGTACAAGGAAAAAGTGTCGCTGCTGCTGGTGGTCGTGCCTTCACGCGATGTGGTACCCAATTACCAAAGCCTCAAGGAGCAGGTGGATGAGCTCGTCGGCAAAATCAACTCCAAATACGGTCGGATGAGTTGGCAACCCATCCAATACTTCTACCGCAGCTATCCCTTCAGGGCCCTGGGCGCCTTTTACCGCATGTGTGATGTGGCGGTCATCACCCCCGTGCGCGATGGCATGAACCTGGTGTGCAAGGAGTACGTCGCTTCACGCGAAAATCAGGATGGCGTGCTCATCTTGAGTGAAATGGCCGGTGCCGCCAAGGAGCTCGCCGATGCCATCCTTGTAAACCCCACCAACCAAAATCAGGTTGTGGAGGCCATGCATCAGGCCCTCCAAATGCCCCTCGAAGAGCAGCAGCGGCGCATGCGCATCATGCAAAAGGGCTTGCGCAAGTACAATATTTTCCAATGGGTGAAGCTCTTCTTCGACAACCTTCAGGAGGTAAAGCGCATGCAGCGCGCCATGGCTACTCCCCTACTCGACGGTGCCGGCCGGGATGCCATGCTGAAGGCTTACGCCAAATCAGAGCAGCGTCTCCTGCTCCTCGACTATGATGGTACCCTGGTAGGCTTCCGCGAGGATCCGCTCGACTGCGCCCCTGATCAAGACTTGCGCGAATTGCTCACAGCCCTGGCTGCCGATAAAGCCAATAAGGTGGTGGTGATCAGCGGACGCAAGCATGAAACCCTGGGTGAGTGGCTCGGTGCTCTGCCCATTCAGCTTGTAGCTGAGCATGGCCTTTGGAGCAAGCAAGTGGACGGAGAATGGACGCGCAATGCGGCCGACACCACCTCCCAATGGCGGGATGGAGCCCATGAAATCATGCAATTCTACGTGGATCGTACTCCGGGCTCCTTCGTGGAGGAGAAGAGCGACTCCATGGCCTGGCATTACCGCAAGGTGGAAAAAGGCCTGGGCGAAATGCGCAAAAGCGAGCTCACCAGCCACCTCAAGCACATGCTTGGCGAGAAGGGTTTGCAGGTGCTCGACGGCGACCATGTGGTGGAGCTCAAGCCCGAGGCGGTCAACAAAGGCCGGGCGGCTGCGGGCCTGCATGCCGAAGCTACGTACAGTTTTGTGCTTTGCATTGGCGATGACACCACCGATGAGGACATGTTTGAAGCCCTGCCCGATGAAGCCTTTACCGTGAAGGTAGGCCCGGGCAGCTCATACGCCCGCTCTGCCTTGGAAACGGTGGGGGATGTGCATGCTTTGCTCAGGGATTTGAAGGAGGTTTAGCCGCCCTTCATGGCAGGTCTTGGGAAGTCAGTTCTTACTACCAATGACCCAATCTGCATATATCATGTTTTCAGCGGCTTAGCTTTTCCCAATTACCTTACGGAATCCTGATTTGAAGTCTAAATCTCTGATTTGAAAAATACCGTCACCGCGGGTGTTTTTCCCGGCTGTGCAAGACTTAACGCACAATGAAAACTTTGGTGCCGAGAAAAATGTATCGAGACGCGAAGAGAGGGAGTGATTTCCAAAGCATCTCGATTACAAGGCTCTCGATTATTGCGCTTCGCTCCATGAGACGCTTTGTAAGGTATCCACTGCGTGGATGGCGTGCATGGCGCT
>SLDS01000078.1 GCA_007125175.1 Flavobacteriales bacterium | reverse complement strand
TGCTTTCTAGTGAGCTTCTGCTTCATGCGCTTGAACTTTCTCTCGATGGGTATCTCCTTGCGCTCGATAAGCACAGCCTGGCCCCGGGGCTCGAGGCCCGCACCGTAGCGGTAGGCCCATACCCGCACCAGTGCCGCGCCGAAAAAGAGGATGAGGCAGGCATATGAGAACCAAAGCAGGAGGGCAACCACCGATCCTGCAGCACCATATACGCTGCCAGGCTCGGCCTGCCCGAAATAAATTCCCAAGAAAAAGACGCCGATATTGAAGAGCACAGCCGTGAAGATGGCCCCGACAAAGGTGGTGCGCCAGGTAGCACGGGCATCGGGGAGGTAGCGAAAGATAAGGGCAAAAAGTACGCCTACGAAAAGTGAGGAAAGCACGAAATCCATGATTTGAGCCATGACTATCCAACCGGGCTCCCAGATGCTGGAGAGAAAATTACTCAAGGCGGTGAGCACAGCCGAAAAGACGAAGCTCACCAGCAGCAGGAAGCCCACCACCAGCACAAATCCGAGACCGATAGCCCTGTCGAGCAAAAACTTGAGAATATTGGACTCGGGATCCTGACGGATATCCCAAAGGTCATTGAGGGAGAGCTGCAAATGGTAAAACACACCTGTAGCTGCAAAGATGAGGATACCAATACCCGCGATGGCCATGAAGATATTTTGCTCGTCGAGCACTGTGCCTTCGAGCATTGCCTGAACCGCCTCAGCAGTTTCATGACCGATAATCTCGGCTATCTCCCCAACGATTTTGCCCTCGACAATATCCTCACCCCAGAGCTCACCTACACCACGCGCTATGAGCACGAGCAATCCGGGCAATGCCAAAATGGCATAATAGGCCACCACAGCACCCAGGCGCCATGGGTGGTGATCGTTCCATACCTTGGCCGTCTCCTTGAGCAGTGACCAGGTGTGGCTGAGCCGAAAGCGCTCGGGACTTTCTTCTCCGCCCTCTTCTTCTGCCTTTGCTTCTTGCTCCTCCGAATTCTCTTTGGACAAGTCTTCAGTAGCGTTTTTCTCCATGCTTATGGCCATATCAAGCGGCGTGCCAGCAGTGGCGCTGCGCGAAGGGCCGAGGGCACATGCACTTTGGAATCCCCTTCGCAGCGACGAAAAGCTGCGAGGGCCACAGGCAAGCTTTGTAGCTGAGCCTTGCCCGCCCCTGTTAGGCCCCTTGTTCTGTGGCTGCACATTGTTTACCTGAGACGCCACCGACTTACCCAATGCTGTGGAATTCTCTACACAGGTAAAGCTGTATGCGCATCATACCCTTGAGAGCGCAAAGCATGCACAGCCCTGCGCTAGACCATGTTTCGCCGAAAGGCCAATAAAAAAGGAACAGTATATGCACACAAGTATTGACTGCCCATCCCATAAGTTCGGAATAAAGCAGGCACTCAAATGCATTTACAAACCCTAAAAAACAAAATACCATGGACGCGATAATGGACAAAATTAAAGGAAACTGGAACCAAATGAAAGGCAAGCTCAAGCAGGAATATGCTGAGCTAAGCGATGATGACCTCACCTACATCGAAGGCAAAGAAGATGAACTGATAGGCCGAATCCAGGAGAAAACCGGTAAGACCAAAGAAGACATCCAGAAATTCATCGACAGCCTCTAAGGGCCATTTGCTCGATGAGCACTACTGAAAAAGTCCCGCAAATTGGGGCTTTTTTTATGTCTTTTTTTAGGTTCTCTATCATCTATCCATCGACCTCTCCTGCGGCATTTTCCTCCTTCTTTTTCTCAAGGGCTCCCTCAGACTCCTGCAGGGCTGTTAGTATTTTCCGAGCCAGGTCGGTTCTTTCAGACCAGCGGTAGAGCACGGCAATCCTAAAGCCGATTTTATTCACGCGGCCACTCTTGTCTTTCTTAGCCAGCCAAAGGAAAAATCGACGTAGGGGCCTGAGATAAGGCGCAAGTATAAGGGCTGTGACCGCATACAGCGCCCACCCAAATGGCAAGAAGGGAAAAAAAATAGCGACGGTACCGATCAGGAAAGTGCCCAGCGCGACGAGGGGCATGATATAGGCCTTCTTCACGCCACAAAGGTAGGCGTCCAAAGCTGGAGTCTCGGCTAAAATTTACAAAAGAGTGGGCGCACGTGTCCTGATCCTTTGCACATCTTTACCTTTGCTTTCGCAAAAAATTGAAATGAACATCCTCTCCGCCGAAAATCTCAGCAAGCGATACGGGCCGCGGCTTCTATTCGAGCATTTTTCATTTGGAATGTCGCAGGGCGAAAAGCTCGCCATCGTGGCTCCCAACGGGAGCGGCAAGAGCACCCTGCTGCGGGCCATAGCCGGAGTGGAAGCCCCCGATAGCGGCAAGGTGGTATTCAGAAGCGGCACGCGCATAGGCTACCTACCGCAGGAGCCTGTTTTTGCCGAAGGCTTGAGCCTGAAGGAAGCCATCATGCACAATGATAGCCCCATACACCGTGCCCTGCTACAATACGAGGAGGCCTTGGAAACACCCGAAAACGCCGAGAAACTGCAGGAAGCCCTGGAGGAAATGGACCGGCAACAGGCATGGGATTTTGAGAGCCGGGTGAAGGAAGTACTCGGTAGGCTCGGCATAGACGATAGCCGCATCAAGGTCGAGGAGGCCTCGGGCGGACAGCGCAAAAGGGCTGCCCTCGCGGCGGTAATGCTGGAGGAACCGGACTTCCTCATACTCGATGAGCCCACCAACCACCTCGACCTTGACAGCATCGAATGGCTGGAGCAATGGCTCTCAGCGGCATCCTTTAGCCTGCTCATGGTAACCCACGACCGCTATTTTCTCGATAGGGTATGCACGGATATCCTGGAAATTGACCGCGGTGAACTGGTGCGCTATACCGGCAATTATTCCTACTTTCTGGAAAAGAAGGCCGAGCGCGAGGCCATGCTCGCCTCCAGTGTGGACAAAGCCAAAAATCTGATGCGCACAGAGCTGGAATGGATCAGAAGGCAACCCAAGGCGAGGGGCACAAAAAGCAAATCTCGGGTGGATGCCTTCGATGATCTCAAGAGCCGGGCCTCCCTGCGCACCGACAAGGAATCCGTGCAGCTGGGAGTGCGCACAGAGCGCCTGGGCAGCAAGATCGTGGAGTTTCACAAGGTGAGCAAGCACTTCGGAAAGCTCGCCATTCTGGATCAATTCAGCTATACCTTTCAGCGCCGCGAAAAGCTGGGCATCGTGGGAAAAAATGGCACGGGCAAGTCCACTTTCGTAAAAATGCTTCTGGGCAAAATCGCCCCCGACAATGGCAAAATCGTGCAGGGGGAAACCATCCGCTTTGGGCATTACGATCAGGAAGGCCTGCAGATGGCCGACCACAAGCGGGTGATCGAGGTGGTGACCGAAATAGCGGAAGTGATCGAATTGAAAAAAGGCCACAAGCTCACAGCGGCACAGTTGCTGGAGCGTTTCCTCTTTAGTCGCGACAAGCAGTGGCAACTGGTGAGTACCCTGAGCGGTGGGGAGCGCAGGAGGCTCTACCTCTGCACTGTGCTCATGGCCAATCCCAACTTTCTGGTGCTCGACGAGCCCACCAATGACCTGGACATCGACACCCTCCAAGTGCTCGAAGACTACCTGGCCAGCTACGATGGCTGCCTGGCGGTGGTGAGCCACGACCGCTTCTTTATGGACAAGGTGGTCGATCACCTTTTTGTATTTGAGGGCGATGCACAGATCCGGGATTTTCCCGGCAATTACAGCCAATACAGGGCCCGCAAACGCGAAGAGGAGCGCGCCGAAAAAAAAGCAGTTGCCTCGGAGCAAGCCCAGGCCAATGAAAAGAAGCAGGAAGCCGCATCAGCAGATGTGCCGCAAAAGACCAAACTGACCTATGGCGAACGCCTGGAATTCGAAGCCCTGGAGAAGGACATCGAATCACTGGAAAGCAAGAAGGATGAGCTGGCCGAGCGCCTGAGCAGCAGTGGAAGCAATGAGGAGCTTATGGCCCTAGCCGCCGAACTGGACAAGATTGTAAAGGATATCGAGGCCCGCACTGAGCGCTGGATGGAGCTCGCTCAGTGGGCGGATTGAGCCCAAGATTTCAATAGCTGCAGCTGCGATGAGGCAATGCTTCTCGCCGACCCCGGCTCAGGTCAGCAAGCTATTCCGAAGAGTTGAGTGCCATGAAAAAGCTGCCATCGCTCACCTGCAGTGAATCGCTGAAGGTAGAGGTGTAGAGCATCCCGGAAAAAGTACCCTTCAGGCCGATGAATTGCGTGCCAAAGGCTGCGGGATCGAAGTCATTGGGCAATTCGACGATCTCCTCTATCACAAGATTCAAATCGGAATTGTCGGCAAAAGCGGTGGAGTACGTGATGCCTTGCGGAGTGTCGTAGAGTATAAAAGCACCGGAGGAATTTGTGACATTGTAAGAATAAACCTCCTGCGGCCCGGGGCTAAAGACGGACTGGAAATATCCGCTATCGTCGCAGCCATCGCTATCGGTGTAATGCACGATGTGCACACGAAAGCTCTCAAGGCCACTGCCAAAATTGTCGCGAAACCAGGCACCGTAATCCAATTGGCAAGCACCATCACCTCCAAAGGCACTGTTCATAAAGAGGAAGTTGCCATCCTCACCGGTGAAGCTGTA